>NZ_JBXWXS010000004.1:0-67310 GCF_059431795.1 Salinispira sp. | reverse complement strand
CAGTAACATTTACCACATTCACAGCTGCCGGTGGCACGGTAACATTTGATTCAGGGGGGGCAACCAACCTGACATCCGGGGGGAGTTACAACAACTTTACCGTGGAAGCAGGAACGAGTGTAACCCTGCAAAATGATGCTACGGTTGGCGCAGCGGCAGCAATCAATGGGGAGCTTTCGATTGCTACTCATGATCTCAATGTTTTAGGTGATCTAAGCACGGAAGTTGTTTTGGACTCTACAGGTGGTAATGTGGATGTTACCGGCGATTTCAACCACAATGGGGGTACAGTAACCCTTCAAGGCACTCTGGATGTGGGAGGAAATCTTGTTCAGGATAACGCTGCAGGTCTGTTTACAGCCTCGGGAGATATAACCTTTGGTTCAGGAACATACACCTACAACGCTGATCTTGAACTCAATGCAGCTCTTACGCTCATAAGTGGCGGCACTTTAACCATCGGCAACGCTAATACCGATACCTTGGAACTTAGCGGAGGAGCAGTAACGATTACCGATGATGCAGGCAGCGCCGATCTGACCATTAATTCCCAGCTGAATGGTGCGCAGAATCTCACATTGAATTTTGACGGAACCAGCACAGTGAATGGGCCTGTTGGCAATAGCACTGCCCTTGGAGCTGCTGCCGGTACAAATCTGACGATTGCTTCAGCGGGGAGCACGACATTTAATGACGCGGTAACTCTGGCATCCGGAAATGCAGGATCATTACAGGTTACAGGTACTGGTGATGTTATTTTCAATAGTACCCTGGATGCAGGTGAAGGGTTATTACAGGACAATGCACTCACAGGCAGTATAGCCTTTTATGGAGATGTGACTGTTACTGGATCCACGGTGGCAAGCAATTTACAGGATGATGTTGAAATGTATGGCATCACCTTCATATCAAATGGCGACATCACCTTCGGCACGTTCAATGCCAATCCGGCAGCCATCAACGATACTCTCACAATTTCCAGCGGCACGGTTACTATAGATTTTAATGCTGCAAATGTGACGTTCACATCCAACTCCAATATTGTCTCTGGTACATCCGAGAATCTGACTATAGATGACAACGGAAATGCTTCATCTCAAATTGTTATTGAAGGCAATATTGGGACAGATGACCCGTTAACAGACGGTGGAGGTGGTCTAGAACTTGGCAACCTGACATTTACAGCTGATATTATCGAACTCAGCGGCGGCGGAGTTCGAACCGATGGCCCTGCCAGTAATCAATTTATTACTGCAAACGAGACCTATATTAATGTTCCGGTAGATGCGGATATCGATACCAACGATAGACCGCTTGTTTTTAATGATCTCTTTATTGATTCTGCCGGGTCTACTATTTCCCTGGACGATGTTTCTGCCATTTCTTCTGATAATTTCTTCTTCTTCGACGGTACTCTCGATCTCAGAGGCGGAGTTGCAATTCCAACGGATCTCTTCACAGACCAGGATTTCGTTGTACTGGGTTACGCGGCCAATACTTCGGTGGATGATCCCGACAGGGCTGCGGGTGCCGATAAATGGAAATATCCGGATGCAATTAATATGCCGCGCATAGAAGCATATCAGCCTGCACCTCCCTATTCAGCAGCGTTTTCAGATCTGGACGGCGTGAATATTCGGGTTGATAACCAAGGGGACAATACATTCGGGCCAAGCGATAACTCGGGGAATTTGTATGTGAATACCACGGACCTCCCCTCCGCCGGTGCCGATTGGAACCTCTATTTGCCTGATAACAGATTCGCGGCTCCCACCCCGGGAGATAACAGCGACTGGGGTGCACCCTATGCAGTATCAATTAATAATACAGTCAATAATGCCCTAGTTCAGACCCAAACAATTATTGCTGCAAACATTGTAACCGCTGAAGCCGCTGCACCTTCACAGCTAAACGGTTCCACCAGTCAGTATGACTACTCTTCGTTCACTCAAGCGGAATTTAATCCGGACACACGGGTTTTTGCCGGAGATTTTTCGGGAGCCGGCGCCGGAAGGGTGCGATTCGACAGCGAATATACGCCAAACTATGGTTTCGACAATGTAATAACAGTTGTCGATTCGATAGAGCTGATAAAAGATGATGTTGCCAAGATTACATTTAACAAACCTATTATGAATACGAACTCGGAAATTACTACTAGCGTTACGTCAATTAACATTGGTGGTACGCCCTTCCTGGCAGAGGTTTACCTTGCTCCATATTGGGCAGGAGATCAGAGTTTTCCGCTATACAGTGAGATTGTAGATGATGACGGCGACGGAAATCTGGACACAGAACCATACCGTCTCACAGATAATGCGTCGTTTGATGCTCTGGAATCGATCTACATCAAACTAGATAGCGCAACATGGGCTACAGACTCCAATGGAACAGATGCCGGAGGAGCAGGATCCGGAACAGACAGTGAGGGAAATGCTCCCGCCATCGGCGCTGTGGATATAGCCTGGTTGAAAGCAGAGCTTCGGGGAAGCAATGGTGCGGATATGGTGTACGCCGACAATGATGGAGGCGGATTTGGAAGCGGCGATGCCGATCTGAACGTAAATGAAGCTGCTGTGGATAAAATGGGCCCAGTGCTCTATGCAGTAGAAGTGGGGCGGATGAGGGATTCCGGTGACGGAAGAGATGGACATAATTTTTTCAAACTCCATTTTTCAGAAGATATTAACCTCAGCACCCAACTGCCTAGCGCGGTAATAGGTCCCGGGAACTATCGTGCAGACACCACATTCGATGGGGCGGCAACTATCGGCGGCGATTTCCTTAATGATCAAATTGATATTGATTCAGACTCTACCAATGAAGAAGTGGTTCATCTCAACGGGTATCTTTATTATACAAATTCCGGTTATGCCATTGGAAATGATCCTTCCTTTCAAACAGGGTACCGGGATGTTCCTGCTGCCGGAAAAGAAACGGTCAATAGTTTGTATGCATTGAATGATCGAACCATAGAAGTGTACTTGGCCGGTTTTTTCGATGGAACCAAATGGCCGGGTTGGCACTTTCTCGTTCCAGACCCTTATTCGCCGGGAACACTAATAGAGGTTGAGCAAAATAATTCCATTACAGACAGTTCGGCATCCGACAACTGGATAGATGCCTTGGAAAGCACGCGAAGTCTGATGGAGACCCCCGAAACCGTCTGGCGCCCCGACGCGTATCCGATTGGGTCCAGTTTTGCGGCAACGGATACACCGTTTACTCCTTTTGGGGCTACCGCTCTTCCGGGCAGCATATACACACCGGGAACCAATTTCGACTTTTGGGATGTATCAGCTCCGGTAATTTCGGCTTTCCAGGCAGGACCCGACCCGGATAATTTGTATCCCGGACTTCGACCCAATGTTGCCCAGGCATATGAGATTGTACTGATTGAAAATTCAATTACTCAGCTGATCGATAGTTTTGATATTTTTATCCAGGATAACGGGATTGCCTCATCCGGTGCCTTCCAACTAAGTGAAGATAATCTTGCCGAACTGGGGAACTGGACTCCAAGCACCGATCACGATGAAGGCCCTCCAGGAGGGCCGATATTCTCTGATCGGCCGTATTATGGTACCGCCGGAGCAGGAGACGAACTGGATGAGCAGGCTGGAGAAACCTACCGAGGAGTCCGTGATTCCAGTGCCACATATGCTGGGGATATTACTACCTTTACACAGTCAATCAGGCTTGGAGTACGGGAAGAAAGCTTGAGTACCGCCTATAATGCAGGAACTGAACTGGGCGCAGAGTATCAAACAGATACTGTAGAAAACCGACTGTATCGTCGGGATGGATCGATTATTACGGGTAACGATGATCCATACTTCAGGATATTTATCAGCAATGCTGCAACGTCAGGTTGGGATAACCTCACTGAAATATATCTTGCCTATACTCATAATCAAAATGGATACCTTACCGACCTTGCGGGTAATTTAATGCCAAGCAGTAGGCCGGAGAATATGGCATCCCAATTCGGACCCGAATATGAACCCTACTCCATTAATCCATTTGAAGAGAGCGGCGTAGCTGTGTCGCCCGAGAAAGGGAAGCTCCTGGCCATTGAGCGTACGCCTCCGGAAATTATCCTTTCCTTGGCAGCGGTAAGTGGTAACCGAATCTATGTTAAATTCACTGAACCGGTATGGGCTGACCAAAGCTTAAGCTCAGCAATTGACGAAACCTTTTTTGTACTTTCTGATCCCGGAGTAAATATAACAGGTATGGAAGTTCTTAAATCCAATGCCGAGCTTTCACCCAGCAATACCCCCGGAGTTGAGGAAGCATATCTTCTGCTCGACAGTGAATTGAGTGCCGATGATCTATTCCTGATTGATATCCGGCCGGTGGATCAGGATCCAGGTCCTTTGACTGAGACATTCTATGATAAAGCCCTTAATCAGTACAGAATTGGTTCAGACCGCCGAATTACCGATGTGGGCATAGGAATTGTTCACCCTATTTGGGCCACAGATGGAATCCAGAAAGATGATGAACGGGGAGCGGGGTTCAGCTCAATTAGGAAATTTGACGGGAGTGAAGCTTTAGATGATCTGGATATTACCGTTGAGTCGGGAATAGCTGCCCCGAGTTTCCATGATCTTCCAATTAACCTTTTCTTCGATGTGAATATCCCCGATGAGCAAAAGAATCTGTTGCTGGATGGATCTCCGGGAATGTACTGGTCGCCCATAGCCGTGCCCGGTTTGATAACCGATCCGAATACCGCAGCACGGATTAGCAGTCGGAAGAATTCCGATCCCTCAACCGGCATTGCCCAGCATCTTTTGCCCGCCGGCGACCCTGAAATCGAACGGGGTGCTCAAGTTGAATTTATGTACCGGGTCGGGCCCCTTCTTGCAGCAACCATAGAGGATCCCAATGAACCCTTAACCCTGAAACCCTGGAGCATAGAAATAGGCGGCCTGGTGGTGCAACGGGGCGGGGCAACCATCCTGAATAATGTGATTAATCCTGAAACAGGGGATCAAACAGTTCTCAACTATACCCTTGATCGTCCGGGAATGGTAATTATTAATGTGTTTACCCTTGATGGTGATCTTGTGAAGGTTCTTCACCGTGGAAGACAAGGTACGGGTATACATAATATTTCATGGAATGGACGTAACAGTACCGGCGATGTTGTGGCCAGGGGATTCTACTTCATACGAATAGTAGCACCAGGAGTTGATGAAGTACGGAAAGTTCTTGTTGTAAAGTGAGGCCCTTTCAAAAAACTATGAATTCAACCCGATGAAAATTGGGAGTGTCTCAAGCAGTATTTCTCTCGCTTACTCTATTGTACCTAATCGGAGAGAAGGTGCTGCAATGAGTACTGCCCCTGCATCCAGTGGGAATACGCTGAGATTACCTGCTTCATCGCTGGTTTTATTGAGCCCTGAAGCAGTTACTGCAATTTCAATCATCTTTGTGGAAGTATCTTCAGGGATCCCCTGGACAAGGCCGTCAAACTGCATATCTATTTTCGTCCATGAGCTTCCAATAGAACTGATGTCAAAATCCTGACTTACCGTTACTCCGCCTATGCCTTCGGAATAGATATCTGATGCAGTAATATTTATTAGGTTCGAATAGAAATTGTTCGCTCCCAGAGCCCGGGAATCTTTCCGAACAAATATTGTGAAAACGTATGGGGCATTTTGAACCAGTTCCAGACCGCTGCTTTCATGCACATAGGGTATTTGCAGGCGTACCGAATAATCGCTGTCCGATCGGACGAATCGGATATTATCTAATTGGCTGTCAAATTGAACTGTTCCATCTACCCTTCCCAAATACCAGCGCGAGTATCGTGGATCGGCACTTATGCGGTTGTTTTTTTCAGATGAAGCGGAACCGGGAAAGGAGAGAACCGTTTCTGTTCGTTCTGCTAACGCAGTGAAATACAGAAAGTCCGGTCGGTCTGTATTATCATCAAACTGGAAATAATAAGAGCCGATATATGAATAAAAATCAAAATGAAAACTGTACTCACTGGCCTCAGACCAGGTGTTAACCCGGCTTGCCAGATCAATGTAATATTGGTCGATAGGATCATCAATAACAGTATTAATCCTAATTGACTGGCCGGTTCCTATTTCATTCGCAACTCCGGATTCAATAGATTCCGATGATTCAACGCCAGAGTCTGGATCAACATACACCACATCCGAAAGCTCGCCAGCGGATTCAAAATCCCCGTTCACAAATTGATTTTTTACTTCCAGTCGGTATACCCGAATGGCATCACCATCTGCTGGAGCGGGGATGGAACTTGTGTCTATTCCGGTAACCGGCTCAAAGTTCATGTAGTTATTCGCCGAAGTTTGAGTGAATCCGGAACCCCAACCATGATCAGCAGTCCAGCCGTTTCCTTCATCATCAGTCTCGCCAAATTGATATCTGTCAATCAGGTTAACTCCATCATATTCCCTGAAGATGTTCAGAGGATCGCCGCAGCTTGTCAGTAAAAGTGAAAATAAAAGAATGGTAAAGCAGGAAGTCATGATATATCTACCGCTTCTCATATGTTTACTGGCTACGGTATCTTTCTGATCTCTCATATTGAGCCCCTTGGGAAACCGACCGGCGGAAACCATGTGTACTGACTTCGAGCAGCTGTGAATAACGAGTACGTTCGCTGGCGGATTCACACCCAGGAACACAACAAGCCAGATACGTTTTCATGGATCACCAACCTCCTCTAAATATAGCATGATCGAGAGAATAATTCTATTTAGACCGCCAGCTCACATTTGCTCATAACAGACTGCCTTCGGAGTGTTGCTAATACGAAAACTCTGCGCTGATCAGCTTATGATCGCTTACGTCAACCGGGACGGCCCGGCAGTCTAATTCAGTGAGTCCGCGGTAAAAGACATGATCAATAGACATTGGCAGGCGGCGGAAACTACCGCCCGGGTATTCAGCCTCATTGAATTGTTCTGTGAGCAGATTGGCGGTATTCGATTGAGAAATGCTGTTGAAATCGCCGGCGATGATGATGGGGTGTGCGTTCAGTCGTTCCAGATGAATAACGTTCAGCAGCATTTCCACGGATGATCTGCGGGATTCCGGGGAGGCGTGGTCCAGATGGAGGTTCACCATGGATATGCAATTATCCACCGCACGATCATAGAGAACCGCCCAGGTCATTTGCCGTGGCCGGGTGTTTCCCCAGCTGCGGGAGTCGGGAACAAAGGACTTGTGACTGAACCAGTAGGTGCCGCTGCGTACAGGAGAGAAGCGCTCTCTGTTATATAGGATGGGGTTGATATTGCCTGTCCGGGAGTAGGAGTCAACAGAGATGATCCCGTATTCCTCCATGGTCTTCAGCATGTGGAATATCCGGTTCTCCGGGGCAATGAAATCATCGGGCATAATACTCACCACTTCCTGGAGGAACCAAATGTCTTTGTTGGAGTCCTGTAGAAGGTTTTTCAGCCTGGTGATCCGGTTCATGGACTCTTCGGTTCTGTCGTACATGACATTCAGTGTTGAGATCTCGAGGCCTGTACGAGTTCCGGTGTAGGGATTCTCCGGAAGAGGCCGGGGATGGCTGATGCAGGAACTCAGGAGAACAATGAGTAGAATCAGGATGCCAGTGTTCCGCCCGGTGGCGGGCATGATTATAGCATCGCTTTGAATAGTATCGCCGTGGTTCTGATCGGGAATCATACTATTGCCATTGTAGCAAAAAGCCGGTGAAATTTCATCTGTAAAAAATCGGAAAAAAAGGGGCCGCATCCCCCGGCCCTTCAAGGAGGAACCTCAATGAACTGAAAAGGTGAAATCCTAAGAATCAGTTCTGCCGAAGGCTGCGACCCGCAAATGCTTTGCTTGTTGATACTTACTCAACAAGTCTTGTGACTAAATATAATTTAAAATTTCCTCACCGTGTGCATCAGTCTTTACTTTTTTAAAAACTTTCTGTATAATTCCTCTCTCATCGATTATGAAGGTGTATCTGAATGCCCCTTCGCTCTTCTTTCCGTACATATTTTTTTCTCCATATGCACCGTAGGCTTTGTGAACAGTTAGATCTTTGTCCACCAGAAGGTCGAAGGGCAGACTGAATTTTTCAATAAAATTGCTGTGACTCTTTTCTCCGTCCCTGCTGACCCCCAAAATTACCGCTCCACGGTTCTGAATGGCACTGAAGTTATCACGGAGACTGCAGGCCTCCTTGGTGCAGCCGGGGGTATTGTCCTTTGGGTAAAAATACAACACAACTTTTTTGCCGGTAAAATCACTGAGGGATACGGTTTCTCCGTTCTGATTCAATGCGCTGAACTCCGGGGCTTCGCTGCCTGCTTCGGGTATGGGAAGTTTTTCCATGGGATGCTCCTTTCGCTAAGAATATATTTATTGAAACGGCGGCATCATGTGATATTACGCAGATTCCGCCGCGCCCTGTTTTCTGAGGATAATGTACTGAAAAAAAAACTGCAGGAGTAGATATTTGTATGACGGTGAACACACTAACCTGGGCGACGCGAAAGCCCTGCGAGAAAACGGCCCAGCTGGAAAACGGCCCGGCTGGAAAACGGCCCGGCGAGAAAACGGCCCGGCAGGCGCCGATACAAGCCTGCCCTCTGCTCCGGGTGTCTTGCCGGCGCCGATACGAGCCTGCCGTCTGTTGGGGGTGCTCCGCCTGTCTTGCTTAGGGAGCATCTTTCAAAATTGCCTCTAGGACTTAAAAATATTTCGAAAAAACTCCTCGGCTTCCCTGGCGGTGTTTTCCACACCCTTACTGATGTTTTCGCCAAAATCGCTGATGGTGCGGGCCAGAGGATCCCGGCTTTTTTTCAGGTCTTCCTGGTACTGCCTGGCAGCCTCTTCAAAGTCCTTGCGGATGTCGTCATCCTCGCTGCCGTCACGCCGGGGATATTTGCCCTGAATGACTTCTTCATATCGGCCGGATTCATACCAGTCACGAAGATCCTTGATGCGCAGCACGGGGAAGGGGTGCGTCTGGGTAAAGAGGTTCAGGCTCTTGTACACGCTGTCCACCACATTGCCGTATGAATCGTATTCATCCGCCTGAGCGAAGAATTCCTGAATATTCATCTGGTCGGTTTCGAATCCACCGGCAAGTTTCAGCAGCGTACGGTACTGAACCTCCGGGTTCTGAATGGTGAGCAGGGCTGCCCGGTCTGCGCTGAGCTCACTCTTCCGGTCCCATTCCCGCAATGCACCGATCAGTCCCATGAGTACCAGCTGGCTTAAGGGAAGCCGGAAGATCATAATTCCCATATTCATGAGAACCCAGAGCAGGGTTTTATAGAGCACATGGCCGCTCATGATGTGGGCCATCTCGTGGGCAATGACGCTGAGAAGCTCTTCATCGCTGAAATGCCTGACCAGCTCGGAATTCAGGGAGATAAACGGAGTATCAACCCCGATAGCACCGGCATTCAATACCGGACTCTGGGTAACGAATATATCCGGAAGATAATCCGCGTCCATGATCCGGGCCGCCTCGTTGCGTAAACTGGTTACCCGGGGAAACTGGGTTTCGCTGCATTTTACCGTGGAACTGAGGAACAGCAGCCGGAGACTTTTCTCATTGGTCATTCCAACCAGGAATTTCATAACCTGGTCCAGACCCGGTACGGCTCTAAGACTGTTCAATGCGGCCCTGTCTGCGGGGTGCTCCCACGCCCGGGGGGATATGCCGGTGAGGACGGTTTTATCGGGGTAGATGATTTTCTTTTCTGCCATGTTTTCCTCCGAAGTAATCTGTTGTAGAATGCGGATCAGTGAATCTGAATTCCGTTTCTGTAATTATACCTGTGTATAACCGTGCTCACCACCTTCTTGAGGCCCTGGATAGCGTTTTTCATCAGGACTTTACCGATGGAGACCTGGAGTGCATTGTGGTTGATGACGGATCCAGCGACGGTTCTCTTGTGGGGGCCGAATCCCGTTGGAAGGAGCTTCAGGCTCGCCAGCCGGGGCTGAAACGGGATTTTGTGCCCCTTACCATTGAACACCGGGGATACCCGGGGCGTGCACGGAACCGGGGAGTAGAACTGGCCCGGCACGATCTCATAGCATTTCTGGATTCGGATGATATGTGGCTTCCATCCAAGCTTGCCCTTCAGCTTCCCCTGCATGGGCGGTGGAGCATCACCCATACCCGGGAGCGCTGGATCCGATTCGATGAACATGGAGGCCGGCGGGAAGTAAGCCAAAAACGTCAGAAGCACCGGAGAAGCGGGGATCTGTTCGTCGATTCCCTCTGGAAGTGTATTATCGGGCCAAGCACCGTCATGATGGACCGCCGGCTTTTTGAGTCTCTGGGCGGATTCCGTGAGGATTTGCAGGTGGCCGAGGACTATGAGTTCTGGTTGCGTGTAACTGCACGGGAAGAGGCTGGTTATGTGGATGAGCCCTGTGTACTGAAACGGGCGGGGATGCCCGGTCAGGATCAGCTGTCCCAGCGGTATGGGCAGATTGAGATTTTCCGCATAACGGCGTTGCAGCGGCTGCTGGATGGATCCGGCAGCAGGTTTTCTCCGGCACAATTGGCGGCGATCCGTAATATGCTGGTGAAGAAAGCGAACATATACATACAGGGTGCACAGAAGCGTGGCAATGAAGCCGATGCTGAGAGAATGCGGGGGATAATCCGTACCGTACGCGGGGAGCACGGCTGATTGAAATTTCAATTGCAGGGGCAGTCTTTATGAACAACCGGAATATGACAGTGGTTTCATCCTTTCTTGTAGCGGCGGCATGTATGTTCCTTGGGGCATCCTGCTCCTCAGAATCAACTATTCTCCTTGAACCCGATTTATCCGGTACTGGGGAGATTAATGCCTCAGTTCACCCGATACTGGTACAGTATTATCAGGATATTACCGGAAATTACGATCTGGAAACCATTCTGGATCCTCTGCAGCTTACAGAACAGCTGAATAGCCGCAGCGGGGTGGTGCTCCGCAGCCTGTCCCAGGATGATCCAAAGCATATCAATGTGAGTGTTGAATTCCAGAACATTAATGAACTGGTGTCCCGGGAAAACCTTTCCACAACCGGGGAATTTATCAGTATGTCAGGAAATGCAGCAGGTTCCCGGGAACTGAACATTCGGATCACCCCGGAGGTGGTGCGGGGACTTCTTTCCCTGGGACCGGCCAGTTCCCGTGAAGTTGCGGACTTTCTGCTTCCCCCGGGAGATGTATCCGGGACCGCAGAAGTAACAGCTGAACAGTATCGGAGCGACCTTTTATGGGCGCTGGGGGATTATGCCGGTGAGGATGGGTTGAATTCCATATTCGACAGTTCGAATTTGGTTTTGGTATTCGTTCTTCCGGAAAATGCAGATACCGATTCCCGAAAAATCCAGGGTGGGAGGTTTCTCACTCCTCAAGAAGCAGAAAATTTGGGAATTGATACCCGAAAGGCTGCAGAATTCGAAGTGAATATTATTGAATTGCTTACTTTGCGTACTGCTCTGGAATTCTCTGTAATATACTGATGGTATGAAACGCCATCACTCAGCTCTGATTATAGCAAATACGCCGGAAACCCATACCCGAATTGCCGCCGTACTCCAGAAATGCGGTATTGAAAGTTTTACCGTTCTTGGCCCTGGCGAAAATCTTGCGGATCGGCTCCTTGAAGCCCTGAGCAGAGTCTCCCTGGTTTTTTTTGACAGCGATGCAATGGATGATCCCGCAGAACGGAAATCCCGGTGCAATTCATTAACCCGGGCCGGGATACCGGCAATTGTCTGTCTTGACCGTAACGCTCTTGAGGACGCCTTGAGAGCGGGTGAGCTTGAGAGCTGCAACTATGACCTCCTGGCCCGGCCCTACAGCCAAGCCGAATTGGAACTGTCGGTTCGGAGAAATCTCCGTGCATCCAGGCCAGGCTTCCCCCAATTTCCCGTGTCCGGCGAGGGTGCCGATCCGGCGGGCTTTGGTAAGGCGTATCATCAGCTTTTCCTCAACAACGGCGACGGAATACTCGTGCATACCCGGGAAGGGGTTATACTTCAGTCGAATCCCCGGGCCCGGGAGTTACTCGGTGGAGGTGAAGGCGGGCCGGATGGAAATCGGCTGCAGGACTATGAACCCTCGGAGTTCAGAGGAGTATTCAATGAGCTGATTTCCGGAAGCTCGCTCCACGACAAAATGCATTTGGAGCTCCTGCTTCAGAATGCACGGAATACGGTGTTTTCTGCGGAGGTACTCACCGGAAAGATCAATTCTTCCTCAGACGAATCACTTCTGTACTACAGCATTATCAGAGATATATCACAACGCCGGATGATTGAAGATAAATTCAAACATCGCTTGAAAATGGAAAGTGCAATGAGCCTTATTGCCGGGTATTTTATAGAAGTGGAAAACCCCCGGAGCAGTTTCATGGAAGCATTGGAACAGCTGGGCAGTCTGTGTGAAGCCGATTCGGTGTCCATGGAACTGTACTCTCCGGAGGAAGATATATTCAAAGGTTCTGAGCTGAGCTGGGTCAATCGGAGAAAACTCCACGAAGGTGAGAGGAGGAATTTACGCAATGAGCAGCTGCAGGATTTACGGAATGCGCTGGAGGGCGAAGAATATATTTACACCGAGAGCTGGGAGGGGGAACCCATCCCCCGGATATTTATCCTTCCCATGCGCTACGGGGAACGGCTTTTAGGAAGTCTGTGGATTTTCGCGCCGGAAACTCCCCTGGTGTATGAGGACCGAATGCTGTTTCTCATGATCGCTGAGATGTTTAAAAGCTATTATCTTCAGCGGCTTGGAGATGTTCAAAAGAAAAATCTGATTCAACGTCTTGAGCAGAAGGTCAGCCAGCTGAATTGTCTGTTCAGCATTAATCGATTGTTCCGGGAAGATCAGGGAGACCCTGTTACCCAAGTGCGGGAGGCCGCATCCCTGTTATACAAACATCTGGACAACAGAAGATTCTGCTGTATTCAAATACATCTCTACGGGCAGGAAATCTCCGTGGGAGAATGCTCATCGGATGGCTGTGCCGATCATTACCGTCAGGAAACGGAATTTAGCTGTGAATATAATTTCTCCCTGGAAGTCTACGCGTACGACCGTAATCTGGAGCAAAATGGAGATCATGATCTCATTCAGGCGGTGTTCCATGAAATTTGCAGCTATCTTAAACAGGGACAGCTCAGGCTTCAGAGAGAGCTAATGGAAGTTCAGCTGAATCATACCCGAAGAATTGAAGCCATGGGCGAATTGGCGGCGGGAATTGCCCATGAAATGAATACGCCGAATCAGTATATACAGGATAATCTCCACTTTATTGATGAGAGTCTTTCGGCAATGTACTCTGTTGGTGGAGAACTTCATGAAGAGCTGAAGAAGTACGAATCTTCAATTACCAATATGCCCTATGAACGGGTGAGGTATTTTACCCAGAAGCTTTCCCAGATGGATCTTCCGTTTCTTCTGGATGAGATACCCCGGGCTATCAGTCAGAGTATTGAAGGGGTTAATAAGCAGAAACAGCTTCTGGACGCCATGCGGACCTATTCCCACCCGGGCAATGCCGCTCCGGGTCAGAATACGGAGGCGGATATCAACAGAGTTATCCTGGACGCAGTGCTGCTCTGTAAGTATGAATGGTCCCGCTACGCCCGGGTGGAGACTGATCTGAGCGCTTCACCTCCGGAACTGTTGTGTTCCGCCCAGGATATCAGCCAGGCGCTTATCAATCTGATTGTGAACTCAGCCCATGCAGTCAAGGAACGCTTTTACAGCGAAAAAGCCCCGTATGAACCCCTCAAGGGCGAAATACGAATTTCCAGTTCCCGGCGTGCGGGACGGGTGGAAATTGTGGTGAAGGACAACGGGGTGGGAATTGCCCCGGAGCATCAAAATCGGATTTTCGAACCCTTTTTCACCACCAAGGAAGTAGGGGCGGGGACCGGTCAGGGTCTTGCAATTGTCTATGAAATCATAGAAAATCGCCATAACGGTGAAATCCTGCTGCGAAGTTCACCCGAAGAAGGCAGCGAGTTTCGCCTTATTCTACCTGATGCAGCCGAATAATCAGTCCTAAATAGGTTCCTGCAATTACATACAACGAAGATGTGTGAAATTGCCTGTACAGAGCAAAACTCAGGGAGGCAGTCATGCGTGACAAAATTCTATTTGTTGATGATGATACCAATCTCCTTCAGTCCATCCAGAGAAATTTCCGCCGATCATATGAGTGTGCCGTAGCGCCCAATGCCGATGAGGCGTTGAAGTTATTGGAATCCGAAGCTCCCTTTTCTGTGGTGGTCGCCGATTACCGAATGCCGGGAAGCGATGGAATCGATTTCCTGCGCAAAAGCATGGAGCGCTTTCCCGATACAATCCGCATTATGCTCACAGGTTACGCGGATATGGAAACGGCCATGCAGGCCATAAACAGAAGCAGGGTATTCAGCTTTCTTCAGAAGCCCTTCGATACCGGAGATCTGAAAACGGTGCTGGATGAAGCGTCCCAAGAGCATCACAGGATTCAACGGATCCATATGGACAGTCTGACCGATCCACTTACCGGCTTATATAACCGGCGATTTATTGAACGGGAGTATGCCAGGCTCATGGAGCTGGCGCGGAGGCAGGATTCCCGCCTGGCCGTAGTCTTTGCGGATATAGATAATTTTAAAGAAGTAAATGACCGGTATGGTCACAGTGCCGGTGACCTGCTTCTCAGTGCTATTTCTGAAACCCTGGCGGGCACCATCCGGGGCAGCGATCTGTTATGCCGCTACGGCGGTGATGAATTCGTGATCCTCATGGACGGCGCAGACATAGAACATGCCCGGCGCCTGAGCGAACGGATTACGGAGAATGTGAGCGCCCTCTCACTGCGGGAAATGCAAGGGATGAAATTCAGCATCTCACTGGGGCAGTCGGCCTTCCCCATGGACGGCGACAGCATAGAAGAGCTGCTGATTCAGGCGGATCGGCGGATGTATCTCCATAAGGAACGCCAGCACTAGCTCATTGAAAATGCCCCAAAGAGTGTGGGAAAAGCCTCACCTAGCGCCGGTCTGCACCGTCACCGCTGTCCCAGCTTTCCCTGGGCAACTCAATGAACCATTCCCCGTCGGACTCAATGGCATGGAGAACGAATACCTTCTCTCCTATGCGGTAACTCATCCGTTGATACCCGGTTCTCTCCTCCGCAGATATCAGTGTTATGTCCGTATCCTTTGGCGGAATAGGCAGAGATAGGCTTTCCTGCCCCGTTTCTGGCCTTTCATTTGCAGCCTTAATCATCTTTTCCATGAACAGTATGAGACCTGCGCTGCTGTCCAGAGATAGATCGGCGGCTGTCTGGAAGTCTCCCTCCTGCAGCGCCTCAAGGAATGCTCTGGAGGCTCCATCCGGGGTGTCTGTACCATAAGAACAAGACAGGGGTAACAGTGCAAGAATAAGGAGCAGGGCGGCCGGAAGATTAGAACGGACGGGTGGCGCGGGTTGGAGCGGAAAAACGATTGTACGGTTCATGATTGAGTCTCCTCATTTTCTGCTGCGGTTCCTTCCGTGGCCGCCTCTGTGGTTCCCTCCGTCGTTTTTGCCGTGGATCCATCCGTGCCGAACCACATACCGGCCCCGGAACTGATGCATCTGAGATAATCAAGCCCGACTCGGACGGAAGTTGCGAACGCCCCGGCATCAACAGGATACATAATTTTGTTGATGTTTTCTCGTACAGTTTTCTGAAACATGGGGTCGGATGAAACCAGCGGCCCATAGAGCAGCAGTTCACGGCCTGGAAACATGGAATGAAGGTTGATGCAGAGAAAGGCGAGATTTTCGCAGAACCGTGAAAAATATTTCCGGGCATCGGGTTCACCCCTGCGAAGCCGGCTGCGGAACCTGGCTTGGATTTCCAATGGCCCTCCGGGTGCTGCAAAGGAAAGGGATTCAGCCAGTCCATGACTGCTGAACTCGGCTGCGGCGCTCCCTCTTGGAAAAGACGGGTGGAGAAATCCGTCAGAACGAAGAATCATTAATCCGGGAGTGAATAACGAACCGCCCCCTGCATGGGCGTCGGGAACGTATACTTCGGTGCGTTCATCGATAACAAGCAGCATCGGATGATGGATTTCTGTCCATGCTTCCTGCCCGGCATTGGGGGACTGTTTCGCCACGGTTTTTCCCTGAATAAAGAAGGAAAGTGCCTCGGCAGGAGAGAGTCGAGTGATAGGCGCACCGTCATTTCCGGAAATTCCCCGGGCAAGTAGCCGGGAGGCTTCTTCATCCAGGTTGGTGAAAACCACCCCGGCAGCTTGGCGCTTGGGATCATGACGCATTTTTCGAATACGGTACACAATGGTGGGAAGCTCTTCGCCGATTTCTGCTGCACCATGCTCAAAGATGCGTTCTTCGCGGATTCTACCCGATGCATCCACCAGATGCCATAGAATCATTTTCCCGGACTGTACTGCAATAAGGATATTTCGTGATGAATTTGGGGTGCTCATGGGCATATCTCCGGAAATTGGATGAAATTATTCGGTAACAGGAAAAGGAAGTGGACAATAAGATTGTTTTCTTTAATCGGTGAAGTATAATAGAAACATACGAGTGTGTTGGAGAGTCTCCTCTTCACAAAGGGTCCTTTTTAAGGGTCAGTGTGCCCCGGCCAAACGGCCGGGGTTTTTTTGTCTATATGGCCATGCTATACTTTGATTTCAGGTAAATCAAGAACAGTTTTTCTCAGGAGGGTGGATGAAACCGACCTTACTTATTCTTGCCGCAGGAATGGGGAGTCGCTATGGCGGCATTAAGCAAATTGAGCCTGTTGGCAGCAACGGGGAGATTATTCTGGAGTATTCAATCTTCGATGCCATCCGAGCCGGGTTCGGTAAAGTGGTTTTTGTTATCAGAAAAGATATCAAAAAGGATTTTGATCGGCATGTTCTCCCCCGTTTTGGGGATAAAATACATTGTGAGTATGTATTTCAGGAGATGGATGATCTACCCGGTGGTTTTGAGGTTCCGGAGGGTCGCAGCAAACCCTGGGGAACCGCCCATGCGGTATTGGCCGCCAGGGATGTGCTGAAAGAACCTTTTGCGGTTATTAATGCCGACGATTTTTACGGAAAGGATGCATATCGGGTTATGGGGGATTTTCTTGCCTCCCGGAACACCGGGGACCGGGAGTATGCCATGGTGGGGTATCAGCTGATGAAAACCGTCAGCGAGAATGGTACCGTCTCCCGGGGAATATGTGAGGTGGATGAACGAGGATATTTAACCGGAATGACCGAGCATACCAAATTGGAAAAAAAGAGCGATCATGTGCTCAGTCATCTGCCTGAAGGCAGCAGCGAACGCTTCAGCGGGGATGAGCCGGTCTCAATGAATCTTTTCGGATTCACCCCGGCGGTGCTGCCCCGTATGCAGGAAATGTTCGCCGCATTTCTCTCCCGCTCAGGACCCGATCTGAAAAGTGAATTTTACATTCCCACGGTGGCTAACGATGCGGTACACAGCGGCGAAGCAAGCATGAAGGTTCTGCCCAGCTCCGCCGAGTGGTTCGGAATTACCTATCAGGAGGACCGACCAGATGTGGTGCGCAGCATACAGTCTCTGGTGGAGTCGGGAGAATACCCCGCCCGCCTGTGGGATTAGGATTAGCCAGTGCCGCAGCCGAGCCGCAGTCGAGCCGCAGTCGAGCCGCAGCCGAGCCGCAGCCGAGCCGCCCGCTCGAATATCCTGTCCGTCTGTGTGATTAGGTCACCGGGTAAATAATTACTTACCAAATCTGTAATATTCTTGCCTGACAGGCTTGATTGCCGGGATGGATTTTACTATTCTCTGATATATGACTGCTGTAAAGAACACACAAATAACCATTGACTATACGTTCAAGACCACAGACGGAGTTCTGCTGGGCGATTCGGAAAAAAACGGGCCGTTTTCTTTTATTCTGGGAAGAGGCGATGTGGTTCCCGGTCTGGATGACAGACTGGAGGGAGCTTCAGTGGGAGATGACCTGAATTTTGTTATCCCTGCGGATGAAGCCTACGGCGAACGCAGAGAGGACCTCGTATTCACCGTGCCCATTGAGCGTTTTGAAGGCTTTGAAGGCTTGGAGCCGGGGGTTCGGGTTCAAAGCACCATCGGGGGACGCCCCGCTGAGCTTACGGTTACAGAAATCGGCGACGATGAAGTGACCCTTGATGCCAACCATCCCCTGGCGGGACAAGATATCGAATTTACCGTTAAGGTCACCTCCGTAGAAGAGGTCCCCGAGCATCTGCTGAATCAGGACCAGGGCTGCGGTTGCGGCGGTGGCGGCTGCGGCTGCGGCGGACACGGCCATTGATCGGGTTCCGCCATTAATCCCCGCCGCGCAGCACGATGAAGCGCGGGGAAACATTCAGCCACTCGAAGCACCGAAATAACCGTCGGCCAGGAACATCCGCCGGCGGTTTTTACTTTTCCAATTCTGTATCCCCATTTTTCCGGCCTAACTGAATTGTCCCCCCTAAAGCCCCATTAAACAAAGATACAGCCAAGCAGGGCGGTGGCTAGAGATAAAAAAAGCCACCCGGGAAACCCGGATGGCCTTGTATGCGTCCTGTTCAGTAAGCGGCTTAAAACCGCATACCGGGTGAAACGTATCTTATTTCTTACCCTTGAGTGTTGCCTCAATGAGGGTGTCATCGCCCTCGGTGTTTCTTTCCACCTTGCAGGGCTTAACATTCCAGATCTCTTCGGCATACTGACTAATTGTCCGGTCTGAGGAAAACTTTCCGCATCCCGCAATATTGTTGATGGACAATTCCAACCACTTCTTTTGATTGTTATAGGCTTTTACAACCTGATCGTGTGCGTCAGCGTAGCTTCGCAGATCGGCAAGATGCATGTAGTTATCGCCTCGTTCAAACAGCGTCTGGCGGATGGGCTCAAAAATGCCGGGCTCGCCGAAGTTGAAATATCCGCTGAACAGAAGGTCAAGGGCTTCCTTGATCTCAGTATCTTCCAGATAGTACTGATAGGGGTCGTATACTGGACGCAGAGCTTCCACTTCATCGGCGTTCATACCGAAAATGAAAATGTTGTCATCCCCGGCTTCTTCCTTAATCTCAATATTGGCTCCGTCCAGGGTACCGATAGTGAGCGCTCCGTTGGCCATGAACTTCATGTTTCCGGTACCGGATGCCTCTGTTCCGGCGGTGGAGATCTGCTCGGAAACATCTGCGGCGGGAATAAGACGTTCAGCAAGGCTTACCCGATAATTGCCCAGAAAGTATACCTGAAGGTATGTATTCACATCCGGATCGTTGTTGATTACCGTGGAAATATTGTTGATCAGTTTGATAATAAGCTTTGCCATCTGATACCCGGGGGCTGCCTTACCGCCGAAGATAAAGGTCCGGGGAGCCATATCTTTGGTTTCGCCGCGCTTGATCCGGTTGTACAGCATAATGATGTGAAGAGCGTTCAGCAGCTGTCGTTTATACTCATGAATACGCTTGATCTGGATATCGAAGATGTGGGATGTGTCCAGCTTGTACCCGTAATCTTTTTCCACATACTCGGCCAGCCGTTTCTTCGCTTCCAGCTTCACCTTCGCGATTTTCTTCTGGAACGTGGCATCTTTGGCTTTGCTCCGGATTTGTTCCAGCTCACTGAGCTGGGTTATCCAACCTTCACCAACGGTTTCCGTGAGCAGTTGAGCAAGGGGAGGATTAGACTTGAGCAGGAAGCGTCGCTGGGTTATTCCGTTGGTTTTATTGTTGAACCGTTCGGGCCACATGGAAGCAAAGTTGGGCACCAGACGGGCTTTCAGAAGTTCTGTATGAAGAGCGGCAACCCCGTTCGTGGAATGTGAGCCTACGATGGCAAGGAAGGCCATCCGGATCATTTTGGGCTCCCCTTCTTCAATAATGCTCATATCCCGGAGTTTTGCGGTATCGCCGGGGAACTTGACAGCAACTTTGCTGAGGAAGCGGTGGTTGATTTCATAAATAAGCTGGAGATGGCGGGGAAGGAGCTTTTCGAACATGGGTACGGGCCACTTTTCCAATGCTTCGGGCATGAGTGTGTGGTTGGTGTATCCCATGGTATTTACGGTTATGTCCCAGGCGTTGTCCCAGTCCAGACCTTCTTCGTCGATCAGAACCCGCATCAGTTCTGCAACTGCCACGGAAGGATGGGTGTCATTCAGCTGAATGGCTGCCATTTTGGGAAGCTCGGTCCATTTTTTGCCTGACTTTTTGAAGCGGCGGAGAATATCCGCAAGAGAACAGGCAACGAAGAAATACTGCTGCTTCAGCCGCAGTTCTTTACCCAGATACAGGGTGTCGTTCGGGTAGAGTACGCGGGTCAGATTTTCCGCCTGAACCCTGTCAGCAACCGCTTCCGCATAATCCCCGGCATTGAAGTCATAAAAGCTGAATTCTTCATTGGCACGGGCACCCCAGAGGCGGAGGGTGTTCACGGTGTTCCCGCCGTAACCCACAATGGGCTGGTCGTATGCAACACCTACAACGCTGTCGGTGTCGATCCATCGGTAGTTAATTTTCCCGTTGTCTTCTGTTGCAACCACCCGGCCGCCGAAATTTACCTCAACAGAAATATCGGGGCGTTCAATTTCCCACGGGTTTCCGTTTCTCAACCAGTCATCGGGATGCTCAACCTGATATCCGTTATCAATTTCCTGACGGAAAATCCCGTAATCATAACGCAGACCATACCCGAATGCGGGCAAATCCAATGTTGCCATGGAATCGATAAAACATGCGGCAAGACGTCCCAGGCCGCCGTTACCCAAACCTGCGTCGATTTCCTGTTCCCGGAGTTCCTCAAAGTCGTACCCCAGTTCGTCCAGAGCCTTGCGTACGGCCCCTTCAATACCGGAATTGATAACATTGTTTCCCATGGCCCGACCCATGAGGAATTCCAGAGACAGATAATACACCCGCTTCACATCTTTGTTGTGATGGGTCCGTTGAGTTTGAAGCCATTGATTAATGAGCCGGTCTCTGACTGCGTACGCAAGAGCCATGTAGCGGTCATGTTCTGTGGCGGAATAACTGTCTACACCCATGGTGTATTTCAGGGTTTCCGCAAAATCCCATTTAACCGTCTCGGCGTCCAGGCCGTTCCGGATGTTTTTGGGTGCAGAATTACTAGCTTTAGCCATTTGTACTCCTCTGTGGTTATCCACGGTGGTTTTACGAAGTAGTGGTACCACTGCTGGTATGCCTCGCCGGCGTCTACCCCCGAAGCCGCCGGGAAGAAATGTTGACTTGCGGGACTGTTCTCCGATTGGGAAAAAAGACGAGAACCGAACCAGTGCCATACTAATAAAACCGGTTTAGTGCTGTCAAGGTGGAGGCCCCGGGGGGGCTGGAAAGAGTGATGCCTGTCGGACTACAATTGGATACGTGGAACAGAACAGAGAACCCATTCAGGGACCACTGAGAATTGGTCTTCACGATGACGGGGTTGCGTACCATTTGCAGCGCCGGCAGAAAATCTCGAAAGTGGTAATGTTCGACGGATTAGCTCTTCACGGATACACCCTGCCTGCAGCAGATGCTCGTCAGCTCCAGCAGATGGCCGTGAACGGGTTTATGAACCGGGTTGAGCTGCAGACCAGGAATATAGCCCGGGACAGAAATAATCTCATCGATCTGAGCAAGCTTATGACCTACGGTATGCTCTACCGTCAGTTTGATGCCCGGATATGGGATATCATTATGGAGTCGAACCTCACAAATTTATGGAACAGGCAGTTTCCAAAGGTGGCCATAGGATTCGGGATGAACGTCCGCAGCGCCGGGGTTATGGCGGTTATCAAAAAGAACGAGGCGGAAATAACCGCGTTCAAGCAAGGTCTGCTGAAATCGATCCAGGCCAGGATTGTCCGTAATGAATCCGCCCTGGAAGATGAGAAGAAGAAAAAAATGTACCTGGCAATCCGCTACCTCAACATGGTGGATCCGGTAGTGTGGCTTTTGCTTACCGTGTATCGGGAGCGGATAGATGCCCAGAGCCTTCTGCAGGAGCTGCGCACATCTTTGGAGGTATATCTGGACCGCTCCGAAACTCCCGAGTATCTGGCACTGATGCTCATTGAGATGATTATTATAGTGGGCGGCATTATGTCTCAGGGAGGCGGCTCCGCCGAAGCGGCAATGGGCCATGAGGCGGTGAATATATCCATGGAATTTTCTGAAAAAAAGCGGGAAAAGAACGAGCGCACCAAAATGAAGATTCATATTATCCAGCAGAACCAGGAATTCGAATCCCTCCGTGACCGTGTCGACTCCAAGTCCAACATTAATCTGCGGGAGAAGAGCCTGGACAATTTTTTTGCCGCAGGATATGGAGCCGAGGTGATGAACAAGGACCTGGGGCTGTACTATCTTTCTTATCTGAAGGACGCCTGCAGTAAGATGGATATTAACTTTGAGTCTTTCGTAAATTACATTCCCAGTACCAAACAGAGCTTAATGAATCTGAATTTGATTTTTTAGTCCGATTCCAGTGCACAGAAGCTTGTGAAACGGGATATTCTGCATGCGGCAGACCATAGATGTAGTGTCTCCAATTTTCACACCCTAACCGGTAGTGGTTCGGTTCGTGAAAACATGGAAAAATGATGTTTTTCACAAGCTTTGGTGCACTGCATACTCACAAAGGAGGAATTCAATGATTCAAGCGCGACGTGGAATGTCCAGGGTACTGCTGGGGATGAGTGTGGCGATCCTGGCGACGTTCAGCTCATGTGCCAGCTTCCCGGAAAACCCCGGGAATAATACCGGGGCACTTTTGCTGATGCTGGATAGTAAAGATGTGACCAGCGAAAACTATTCAGTACTGATGGTGGCGGACGTTGAGTCCGGAGCAATAGTTGTGCAGAAAAGAGTTCCCTCATCCAGGTCGTTCATGGTAATTCAGGACCTGAAGGAGGGAGAATATTTCATACAGGGCGAAAGGTATTTCCATGGCGGTGAAGAGTATTCGCCCAGTGATTTTCAACACAGCTTCACTGCGTTCACCATAAAACCTGACACCCTTACGCTCTTTCCCGAGTATATTGAACAGAAAAGCGGCTCCCTCTATATGCAGTATCATCTGGATCATATTGTTCTTCAGGAGTTCCATGCACTGAAAGAGGCCTATCCCCGAGAAATTGGGAGCTGGCGGATACATCTGGAAGAAGATTAGTGGTAAGCAAAGTACCCGGATCCCGGGCTGTGAACGTTCTCTTTCTGGTTGCCGCTGCCGTGCTTTTTACCTCCTGCACCACGGTTGAAGAAATTCCTGCAGATATTAAGACAGGGCTGATGCATATAGAAGAGAGTCTCGGGGAAGAATGGCGGCGATGGGAACAGGTTCCCGGATTGGGGGAATATGCAACATACTTCGGGTTCGATCCTCTTAAGCTGGAAGCCCGCTATATGTACAGCGACCTTGGGCGGATTTTTCTCGCCCGGCAGCGTCCCGCAGACGTGGAGAACAAGGGGTGCGTAGTGCTTATTCATGGCTATATGGCCCATGCAGGGCATATGGCCGATATGGCAAGGCTGCTCACCTCAGACGGCTGGACGGTGATCCTTCCCGACCTGCCGGGTCACGGTCTCTCCGACGGCCCCCGGAATGATATTGAACATTTCTCCCATTACGGGAACGTGGTGAACCAGCTGTACACCGGCGGCGATGTCTCGCAACAGCTGCCGTGTATAATGATGGGGCACAGCACCGGCGCATCGGCCATAATAGAGACTCAGCGGATTCTGTACCGAAATAATGGTCCAATGCCCGACGGGGTCATTTTTGCAGCCCCTCTGGTGGATATGAAAGGCTACCGTTTCCGCAGCCGTGCCAGCGCCATTCTCGGAGGGCAGAACATTGAGATTCCCCCGTTTGCGCAAAACCCTACGGTTCTTCCCCGGGGAGTCAGCAAGAATCCGGATTTCCGGGAGTTCTGAACCCGGGAGGATCCGCTCCTCTCTTCTGTCTATGCACCGGGCTGGCTGGATGCATATTCCCGCTGGATCGATTCTTGGGGTGAAATATCTGAGGACCTGTACCGCGGACCCGTTCTGGTTCTCCAGGGTACCGGCGACTCGGTGGTGGATTGGAAATCCGGCATTCCAAAGCTCAGTGCGCCTTATGCAAACATTGTGACCGAGCGTTTAGAAGATGAATCCCATGCAATTTTGAATATGCGGGAAGAAAAGCTTGAGAATCTCTACTTGACAATCCGCTCATTTCTGGAATTGCAGGTACTCGAGTAGAGCATTCCCGGGATCAAAAAACGGCCGCAGGAAATATATCCCGCAGCCGCTTCTCAGGTTGTTGACCGATTTTTCTGAATCTTTTCCCCGGGGGACTGGTATTGTTCTTACAGTGATCTTCCGGGGTTTTTCCGGGGGATGTAGATTGCCGGCAGCTTTCCGCTGAAAGATCACTCACTCGTTGAGATTACACTTCCAGCCGCTTCTTTTCAAATTTTTTGCCTACTGCCACGGCGTTTTTCTTTTCGTTATACACCATGCCTTCGTCCCAGTATTCCATGGCGGCGAAGAGGGCATTGCCTCCGTCATGTTCATCGCTTCGCTTGGTCCGGAAACTTACAAAGTTATCAAGCTCATCGAAGTTCCGTTCCTGGAGACATTGAATTCGCTTGCGGTTGAATTCGTTCCACTTTTCAAGATCCTGAAAACCGTCGCCTTCGTCTTCAACGATAAGCCGGGCTTCATCGCTGCTGAAATAATACCAGACATGGACGCTTTTACTGGGATCGTTCCGGTTTCCGTGCTTAACGGCGTTTTTCAGAAGTTCGGAAATCTGCTGTTCAAGCAGGTTGATTTCATGAATTTCAGGGGGCGCTTTTTGCACCACAACCAGAGCGAAATAGCGAATCTGACGCTGGTCAGAGGCGAATTTTTTGTAAAACATGTTGTTCTTATCGAACAAATTGTGATTCTCATCTACTATTAACTGTTTTGCTTCCACTTTTTTACTCCCCAGCTTCAAGTTGTTCTATGGCTTCTTCCTGAGTCCTTAAAATAGGGAAATAATCATCCAGTTTGGTGAGTTCAATTACCTTTTTCACTGAACCGTGAATGTTGGTAAAGAGGATTTTGATTTCCCGTTTCTTGGATTCCTTGAAAATATTCAGCAGGGCACCAATACCCGAACTGTCGATATATGTCACTTCCTGAAAATTCAGGACAATTTTCTTATGGGAAGATTCAAATATCTTGTTGAAGTACAGCTTGAGTTTATTGGCATGGAATAAGTCGATCTCTTCCTGGAGTTCAACAAGAAGAACGCCGTTCTTATTTTTCAGTTTAACTTCCATGTACAGCTCCTTGAAAAAAGTACAATGTGTATTATATACGATGAAACCACTCTTGTGCGAAGAGAATCTGTATAAAATACATGATCTATTATATCATGCTTTCATAACAATCAGGGTTTGGTCATCGTGCTGCTTTGCCGGACCGACAAAGTGTTCAATATCTGAACGTATGGCCATCATTATTTCTGAGGAACTCCGGTTGGCGTGCTCGCGGAACACCTCCTCAAGACGCTCTTCTTCATACTGTTCCCCTTCAGGGTTCATGGCTTCAACAATACCATCGGTGTATAGCAGTACCGCATCTCCCGGGGAGAGGGTCGTGCCTACCCGTTCGTAGTTTGCTTCCCGTTCGAGCCCTATGGGCAGTCCCTTGGAGTCAAGCTTCTCAATATCGCCGGTTTCATGCCGGAGAATTACCAGCGGGTGATGGGCGGCATTGGAGTATTCAATCCGCTGGGTGTTGGGATCATAGGTAATGTAACTCAGGGTTGCGAATCGTTCAATATCGATACGCCCTGCGATACCTCGGTTGATCCAGCTCACAACCTTGGATGCGTCCTGGGTGGAACCGGCAACCAGATGGATAATGGTACGAATCATTACCATGATCAGGGAGGCAGGTACACCTTTTCCCGCCACATCGCAGATAACCATGCCCAGTTTTCCCGAGCGGTTCAGGGTGATGATATCGTAGTAGTCTCCGGATACACCTTTTGCAGGCTGACTCCATGCTGTCACCGCTTCCCGGATCCGTTTGGGCAGACGTCCGGGGAGAAGTTTTTTCTGGATCTCACCGGCGATATTTACTTCCCGTTCAATTTCCTGTTTTTCCAGAAGCTGTGCGTAATTATACAGGGAATCCAAGGTGAGTGATGCGTACTCTACGAATACCTTACAGCGTTCATAGTCCAGCTCGCTGAATAACTGCCGCTTTTGCCGGTGAATAACCGATACAACTCCAAATACCTCATTGTTAACGATGAGGGGGATGGCGATGAGCGAACTGATGAACATGGTGTTTTCTTTAATATTCGCAGTCATGCGACCGTCTTCAACGGTGTTACGGATGAACACCGCTTCATTGTCCATTGCCACTTCACCCAACACCGTTTCGCCGATATGAATGGGCGCACTTTCGAAGTATGTTTCCACACTGGCGATCTTGGTGGCCACCATCTGCGGCAGATCGTAGGGGGGCGGGAAATACCCTTCCCGGCAGGTAACATGGAGGGTGCCTTCGTCGTTGTCTTTCAGTAAAACCACACCGGCCTCGGCGTCGGTGTACTGAACAATGGCCTGCATTACATACTCCAGTACCGCCTTCACCTCAATCCTTTCGGTCATTGCGGTACCGATGGTCTGCATGAAGTCAAAGAGTGAGTTCAGATACTGATTGTTGAATTCCTCCGATTCTTTCTGCAGGGCATAAAAATAGAGGTCATACTGCATAAAGTAAAAAATGTAGGGCACAATAGAGAGGGGCAGCAGAAGAGTCTGGGCCCAGACCGTTGAAAACGAGGCGTCAAAGAGCAGGGCAACCCGTGTGAAAATCATAAACATGAAAATGCTGCCCCGGTTCTGAATAATAAACCCCGCATCTTCGGTGTTGTAGACTGAAACATTGCTCATCTGAATGAAAAAGAGAAAAACGAATACCGCAAGGTGTAGATCGGCGGCCACAAAAATCAGCTGGGCGGCAGGAAACAGTTCAGCCACCGTCAGAATGGGAATAAGAATTGCAAAATTCAGCAATGAAAGAGTCATGGTGTTCTTTCTGTTGCCGGCATACGAGTTCAGCCACCAGAGATAAATGGTCAGAATGAGGGCATCTGAAATATAGAAGAGCGACGGAGTGAAGTAAAAGAGTGCGGCAATTTCCCGGAGTAGAAGAATCAGGGGAACTCTTTTCAGCCATTTGATATGGGGTATGACGTATTTTTTTTCCACATGGGAGGTGATCACCCAGAGGACGAGGACCATAATCAGCCTGACCCATACAGTTCCGCTGAGAACTCCACTGATAAAATCTATTAATGACATAGTTAACCCTGTGCTTCTGAAGCTCGTGCTGTCCCTTTACGAGGGGGAAATTTTGGTGATTATACCCTGAGAATCCGGCGAATTCAATCAATTACTTTTGAATCCGGATCCTGCCGCACAATCCGGACTGGGAATTACTCATGCCCTACGATCCCGAAGTTCAGAAGAACCGTTCTCAGCTTTTGTTCAAGAATGTTATAGCTGAAGTATTCCATCGCCAGTTCATAATTTTTATCCACCATGGCCTTGGTTTTTTCCGGTTCGTTCAGTACATCGTTTACCTGCTGAACCTCCCGGTCGGTTATATAGGTGTCCATTACAATGGCATCGAAACCAAGGGGTTCGATATCCTGAATAAAGATGGAATAGCGGTTCACCATCAGTGGTTTGCGGAAGTAGATGGCTTCCAGGAAGGCATTTCCGAAGCCCTCATATGTTGATGGGTAGGTTACAAAATCCGCATGAGGATATATATCCCAGAGGCTGTACATTTTATGACCATCCTCATTTTTTCCCCGTTCAGCCCCCACAATGTCCGGCCGGATGATTAGATCCACATTCATTAATTTAGCGTAATCTACAATCCGTTCGTAGTATTCCTTCCCTTCATCCTTCGCCTTATGGCTGATCAACAGTTTGGCTTTAGGGTTTTTCATCCGGTTCAGCAGCTCAATGGCATGCTCAATCCCCTTGCGGGCCACAATCCTGGTAGGCTGGAGGATGAGGATATCGTCATCGGCTACGCCGATTGCCTGCCGGAAATCCTTGTTATAATCATCTATGCCGGGAGCACTGCTGTGGTAATCATGCACGTTGGGAATGACCACCGAGCTCAGGCCCCGACGGTAGCTCATAGATTTCCTGGCTTCGGAGTTGATCACCACATGGGCCATAGAATGCATCTTCGGCGGAAAGGCCATGGAGATGTATTCTGGGATGCTGTTCACCAGAAATCTGGGGCGCTCCCAGTAAAAATCATGATGATGCCCGATGCTGGGAATGCCGGTTTCCGCCACCACCTCGGTAATTGCCAGGCCAAGGGGTACATTCATTGGGATGGCCAGTGCATTCTCAATAATGAGGATCTGTACATTGAAGCGCCGGATGAACTCATAGATCTGAACCTTTATAAGTCGCCTGAGGTAGTGGATGCGGCCTGTGATTGACTCGTCACGACGGGTGCTGCCGAATACTTCCCGCTGAACTTCCGCAACATCCGGATGTTCCCAGAATGCCTCGGGAGCCACCATGGTACGTTCGGGGTCCCAGTCGGATATTCCGGCGAAGAAATAGCAGTCGAAGCCCATGCGCTCAAGTACGGTGATCCACTTGTCCGTCTCCAGACTCACACCATCGGTTCCCTGAAACCGGGTTGAGATAAAACCGATATTCTTTACTTCACCGCTTAATCCGCGTACATACATATAGACTCCTCGGGGCCTGCTGATGCGCCGTATTCCATGTTCGGGAATTATCCGTGAAGCAGCAGGCAGATATCTTCAAGTTTAGATACTACATAATCGGCTTGCAAGTTTGCACAGCGTAGATCTTCTTTTCGGGGACGGAAACTTCTTGCGTCTCCGGCGAACAGCGCCGTCTGAAATCCGCATTGAGCCGACGCCCACACATCCTTGAGCATATCGTTTCCCACATAGAGACAGCGGGAGGGCGGGATGGAGCGAATTCCATGGCCCGGATGCTGAAGTTTTTCCAGCCGTTCAGCAAGTCTCCGGTAGAGAACTGTGCTGGGTTTTCCGTAACCTTCCTGGTAGCTGAATATCATCAGGTCGGGATGAAACCCCAGTTGAAGCAGGGATTTTCCGGTGAACGCCCGGAACATGGCGGGGGTGTAAAACTGGGCGTTGGAGACGATCCCCAGGGGGATGCCCGCAGCCCGGGCGCAGGCGAGCACATTTTCCAGACCCGGCATGGGGGCCACAGGATTTACCAGCGCTTCGTACTCAGCGGAGAACAGGGCAATATCCTCTTCTCCCAGATGTTCCAGGGACTTCAGGGATGACCAGATGCTGCGAATTTCCACTTCCGGGTAGTCCACGCCCTGTTCTTTCAGTTCCCGATGGACGCGAAGGATCCGGTCTTTCATCTGAGCGCTGAGCCGGGAGGGGTCGCTGTCGATATCATACTCATTCAGGAGCGTTTTCAGCCTTCCCTCTCTGGATGAAGTGTCTTCCCCCAGGCTGATATCTCCGCTTGCGGAGATTATCAGCGTACCGTAAATATCGAAGATCAGGGCCTCAATGGGACCGGCCGGCGGTTCATGACTGTTGTCTCCCCCTGCAGAGTGGCGCCCCAGGGAAGAGGGGGTATCCGGGAGCTGCAGCGGGTGAATGATCTCCCGCTCTTCAAGAAATATCTGGGATATGAGCTGATCGTAGGGTTCGCTTTTATTTGGGCTCATCTGTTTGTGTTCCTCCCCTTCTGAATGATCTGCAATGACCCATCTGTCATTATTCCGGGCCTTTCGATCATATTCCGCCCCGCTGACAGAATTCCGCGGCCCTCGGTTTTACAGAGACGCAACCAGGAACACCTGCGAAGGATCCAGGAAGGAGAAGAGCAGGTGTTCCTTATCCAGTGCTGGCACAGGAGATTCTGCCGCAGCGGAACGGGATCCGGAAATTTTTGCATCCCGTATGACCACCCGGTAAATATCTTCCATGCGCTGTGCATACTGTTGCCCGCCGTATGCCTGGTATACCTTGCTGTGATTGCTGATGATTTCCTGCTTCATATCTTTTACGCAGCCGGTGAACGGGCAGTCCTGAAGTGCAGGAACCCGGGAAAGAAGAAGCTGTCTCTGTTCGGCGGACTCCCGAAGGGTCCGGATGAACGATGCCTGGTTTTCCCGGTCCAACCGGGCAAAATCGATGTGAGGGCGGGATGCGTACAGCTCTTCGAAACGTGCTTCCAGGTTTCCGGAAATTTCCCGGGTCCGGGCAGCTCCCCTGTCCAGTCCCTGATTCCGCAAAGCAATTCTGAAGCGGCTTAAACGCCGGCGGGTCTCCTCCAGCCATTCCTGCCTGAATAGTTCCATACGTATAAGGTTTACGGGAACGGGGAGCTCATCGTAGAAGCGGTCCATAATCAGGCCGTTAGCGGTGAAATCCCGGTTCACGTAGGGGATTTTTCTCCCGGCCACAGGTTTTCCCAGAGTCCAGGGTTCCAGAAAGGTAAACCCGAACCCCTCCTGGACGCTTGTGCTGATGAAAAAGTCCGCCTTTTGCAACGCCTGTTCAAAACTTTGCCTTCTGGCGGTGTTGAAATACACCGGGGCATCCAGTTCATCTGCCAGGGCTTCCCAAAAGCGGTAAGAAGGCATATCCGCCGGATTATTAGGTTCCAGAGTGATGCCGAATTCCAGGTTGTCGAAGAGCATGGAAAGCAGCAGTACTTCTCCCAGGTTTTTCCGCCGGATACCCCGTACCGGGTAGAGGGCGAAGCGGCGTTGCTTGCCTTTGCCGATTCCCGGGCTATTCTTCCCGCCTGATACCGGGGGGACAGCCGACCCTGGTTCCAGGGCCCCAGGAAGAGGACTTACCAGATTGGGCAAGAGATGAAGCCGCTCAGCTGCCAGGCCTGCGGACTTCAGGTATTCCCCGTCTCTGTTGTTGATGCAGCCGTAATGTACGTCCCCGGGATACGGAGCTGAAGAGTACACCGTGGGGCGTCCATCCTCCGCGAAATCGTGGATCTGGAAAAAGAGAGGGTGCCCCTGGTCTTTCAGGATATTCAATGCCGGCAGAAGGTCGCTGTTTTTAGCAAGGGTTGGGTTGTGCACATGAATCACATCTGCGCAGACGGGTGAATGAGCGCCGGTTTGGGGGCTGGGAACATCCGACTCACCCCCGCTGCGGTGGTGAGTTCGGGAGCCGGTTACCGGGGCGGATCGCTCTTCGCCGTCCTGTTCGTCTTCGCCGTCCTGTTCGTCTTCGCCATTGCGGGTTTCTCTGCAGCGGAAAAATTGTGACACCGCATTGTGAATACGCTGGGCCAGGACGGCCGCCGGGTTTCCTCCCCCCAGACCGCTGCGGTGGAGATCGTAGTGGAGTTCGCTTAAGGTGATTACATTGGGAAGCTCCAGTGGATTTTCCCCGGCAAGAATGCAGTAATCCCAACCCATCTTTTCACAGATTGATGCCTGTTGGCGGATCACTCTGGTTACCCCTCCGGGTTTCAGATGGTAGTGAATAAATGCGACTTTCATGATGCGCTGCCGGATTTTTTGCCCGAACTGGCCTTCCTGGCCCCTCCCTTGGCCTTATCTTCCCGGTCGGCGGGAAGCCCCTGGGGATAAAACGTCTTTTGATACTCGGGTATGGTAATCATGGGAGGGCGCTCTTTGGCCCGCATTTCGGTGCTGATTTTGTCGTAGCTGCCTTCCTGAATGGCATGTTGAAGCATTTCATCGAACATTTCGGTGTTGATGTTGATCAGCCCCAGCTTTTCAATTCGTTTCAGAAAGGTCTGCATGATTCCGAATGCCATACGCCCCAGGGCGATGGTGTCCTGGTTGCGGTGTACCCGTTTATCCAAATCCACCTGGGCCATTATTTCCATGCCCCAGCGCTCGTAAATGTCCAGAAGCATGGACGTTTCAATACCGTAGCCGATGGGGAAGCTCACCTGCTCCAGCACATCCCGGTACCCGGCGTACTCGCCGCTCAGGGGCTGAATAATCTGGCTGAGCTGGGGGGTGAACAGGCTGAACAGGGGACGGATTACCAGCTCGGTAACCCTTCCTCCCCCTGTGGGCTTCACCTGCCGGGCGTCGATGCTTAAGGGGCGGTCGTAAAACGCCTTCACATAGCGGACGTCCTCCCGCATGAGCAGGGGGCCCAGCAGTCCGTAGACAAAACGGTGGTGGATGTTCTTAATATCCGCATCAATATAGACAATTATATCGCCTTTCAAAACGTACAGAGCCTTCCAGAGATTTTCCCCCTTCCCCTTGAACTTCTCCATTTCGGGCAGAATATCGTCCGCAAGATGCACGTCCACGCCGTAGCTTTTGGCAATCTCCACCGTGTTGTCTGTGGAGCCGGAATCGATAACGGCAATTTCATCCAGAAGGGGATAGCGGAGCATCAGCTCCGACTTCATGATGATAATTTCCTTGGCGATGGTCTTTTCTTCATTCAGGGTGGGCAGGCAGAGGGAAATGGTCAGATTTTTCTTCTTCTTCATCTCCACCAGCTTCCGGATATCTGCAAAATCGGAATGATGATATGTGTTGTGCTGAAGCCAGCTTTGTGTGCTATTGCTCATCGATGATCCCCTTGTCTATAGCTTCAATAATGCCCACGATCTGGGCAATCCCCTTAAATATGGGGTCAATTTCAATTTGGGCATTTTCCGTATGATAGTTTTCCCCGTGGCTGACCCCCACCGTAATTGCGGGAATCTTGTGGCCCAGAAAAATAGAGAGCTCGGATTCGCTGGATTCAATTACCGGTTTTACTCCCAACGCCTCAAGGCATGCAACCCCGGTTTTCACCAGAGGATGGGTGTATTCCATTCGGGCCGCATGAACGTTTGAAAGGGGAGTGAGGGTAATATCAATCAGATTCTCGTGCTTTCCGGTGTCCACAATATCTTCGATCTTTGAATATATCTGCTGAACCAGCTCGTCGGAAGTTGATTCAATTTCCAGACCCAGGCTGGAGGACAGGGCAAGGTCTCCGTGTTTAATGCCTCCCTTAATCTTTCCGATGATAATCTGGGTCTGGGGCCGCTGAGGAAGATGTATCTCCAGAATTCTGTTGATAATTTCGTTCAGAATAATAATAGCGTTGTTTCCGTACTTATTCTCCCAGCCGGAGATCATGGGAATTTCACAGTTGATGTTGGCACGGATCATTGAGCGGGAAAAATAGTTGAGCCGCCCCAGCTCGGCACCTTCCAGGATCACTGCTCCCTTAATGGGGCGGCGCCAATGCTTGAGAAATTCGCGGATTCCCCGGAGATTGGCCTCGCCCAGGGACTCGCTCAGGCCCAGCAGAACGATATCGGAATTGAATTTCAGGGCCAGGTGATTCAGGATTTCCGGCAGGCTGAGCAGCACTCCCAGACTGATGGAGTTGTCGATAATCCCCGGTCCGCTGATGCTGTTGCTGTCGATGGAGAGGTGGGTTTCCTGGTCGAAATGGAACACTGTGTCCATGTGGGCGGCCACCACGATGCAGCCTTCCCGTTCCCCATCTCCCTTAATTAAGCCCACGGCGTTTCCTGCGGTATCGGTGGCGGCTTCATGAAGCCCCACTTCCGAAAGACGTTCAAGAAAGGTTCTTACCCGGAGATTGGTGTTTTTATGTTCCACCTCATCCTGCTTCACGTTCACTGCGATGGGGGGAACCTGGCCGATAAGGATGGAATTGGTGATTATCTGTTCCCGCATGGAACGGATACCCTCGCTGTAATCGGACAGTCTGTCGGTGATCGGCTTCAGCCGGGATGGAAACTTCATTCGATACTCCTCCTAGGAAAATCTATACAGGCACAGCTCGGCTGTGAATGACAGCTGCGTTAATGGAGGGAATCACCGGGGGCTGCGTATTTCCAGCCAGAGAACTTCCCAGGGAGCCAGCTTGAGAATGGCGGTGCGTTCGCTCAGGTCTTCCTTTGAATCTGCAGCCGTTTCCTCCCCTTCGAAACACTGGAGGCTGGTGCAAAACATCTGGTCGCTGAGGATGTCGTAGAAATCCGGTCCGGACTCCTTTCCCGCAATCCCGGTGTATCCCAAATTCCGGTTCAGTCGCGCGTGTACGGGCCGTGCCGATGTATTTATCAGGCAAAGTATGATCTGATCAGGCTCTCCTCCCTGGGGGGGGAGGGGCGATTCCCGGAGAACGGCAAACACCTCTTCGGAGCCCACATCCAGAATACTCTGTTTTCCCGCGGGATGGAAGGCCCTCTGTTTTCGCCGGGTTTTGATCATGTGTGTATATCCGCTAAACACCATTGAACGGAGACTGGAGGGGTCGGCCAGCTCCTCTTCCACCCGGGAGAGAAACAGTTTCTGACGGTTGATGGTTCTGTTGGCTCCGGTAAGCTCCACGCCCTCTTCCCAGTTTTCCGAACCGATGAGACTGTGAATGTAGATCCCCGGGACTCCTGCCAGAGAAAGGAGTACGGTCTGGCTGGCCAGAAATTTCTTAACCCGCATATCAGTGGGTAAATCCGGGTCCGCAACGGCGCTGAAATAATTAATATTCAGTTCATAGGGAATCCTGCCCCCGGGTGTGGCCTTGTAATTGATCTTTCCTCCCCTGGATGTAGCCGCCTGATACAGTCCCTCCAGTTCATCCTCGCTGAGTATGCCGTGGGCGGGTGTGACCCCGATGCCGTCGTGGCTGGCGCAGAAATTGAAGTAGCTGCTGTGGTATCCCACCGGTCCGGGATTTCCGCTGGGAATAGTTCTCGCCCAATCCCGTAAATGCGACGCATCACCCCGAAGGAAGGCATCGAAGATCAACGGGGGAAGGCTGAACTGGTAGATCATGTGGGCTTCGTTCACCCCGTTTCCGAAATAGCTCATGTTTTCCCGGTGGGGAACGTTTGTTTCGGTAATAAGCACCACCCAGGGTGCCAGAACGTCAAGAATGTGCCGGTAAAGTTGAACCACCAGATGGGTTTTTTCGTGATGACTGGAGGGGGTGCCTAATTCCTTCCAAAGGTAGGCGATTGCATCCAGCCGAATCACCTGAGCGCCTTGCTCAATAAAGAACAAGATGGCATCTATCATCTGAACCAGGGTGCCAGGGTGGCTGAAATTCAGATCAACCTGGTCAGCGCTGAATGTGGTCCACACATGCCGGGTAATCTGTTCTCCCCTCTCAGGATCCTTTGCGGGGAACGGGGTCAACAACGGATGGGTGCGGGGGCGGACAATTTCCCGAACATCGCTGTCTGAAGGCATATCAATAAAAAATCCCTGATACTTGGGGTCCCCCTCAAGATAGGCCTTGAACCAGGGGCCCTTTGCGGAACAGTGATTGAGCACCAGGTCCGCCATCAGCCGGAAGTCCGAAGCAATCCGGTTGATATCCGACCAGTCCCCAAGGTCGGGGTTGACCCGGTAGTAATCGATAATGGAGAACCCGTCGTCCGAAGAGTAGGGGAAAAAGGGCAGAATGTGAATTCCGCTTACCACATCCTTTAGATGCTTCCCGGCGAACTTCGCCAGGGCCCGCAGGTGGCGGTTTTTCTCGTCCGCTTCAGGATGAAGGCTTCCGTCTTCTTCAATGCCGCCGCCCACACCCAGGGCGGCCCGGCTGCGCTGTTCAGGAGCAGAAGGTTCCTCCCCCAAAAGAAAACTGTCCCCGTAGCAGATCACAAAGGCGTCCTCTTCACTCAGGGGCAGCCGGCTCCGGTTTGCATCTGAGGGGCCGGAAGCATTTCCTCCGCTGTCCCCGTCTTCTCCCACTGCCTGGCTGGCCGACTGGAAGCGGCTGCGGGCTTCCCTGAGTTTTTCCCCATGGGTCTTCAGGAGCCTGCTGAGTTCCTGTTGTGCATGTTGTGCCGTGTCTGGCGGGTAAATCTGCGAAATAAACGCTGATATGTTCAGTGATTCGGACATGGTTTCCTCCCGGGCCGTTACCGCAGGGTTGCTGATCTGTTACATAGAATAGCCGAGGCCGCCGGCCTTCGCAACTTTTTCTGCGGACTTTCCCCTTTCCGTGGACTTTCCCAATGGCGGGCATTATGCTGAGAAACATGGAAGCCCCGACAATCCGACGCATTCTCGGCGATTACTTTGTGCCAATCCTTCTGCCCGGTGCTGTTTTTTTTGCCGTATTCATGGGGGTGCTATATCTGCCTATGGGCGGTTTCAGCGAGGCCGCCCGGATTTCCCAGGTCGTGTTGAATCTTCTGGACGCGGCTCTGGTAATCGGAATGATGGCAATATTCTCCTTCTCGCTTCGCTACTTCCGTGCCCGGGGGTTCTATTTCACCCTCCTGCTGATTATCCAGATGTGGTTCTTTCAGCAGGAAGAGTTGACCAACGGCGCATACTGGACGTTCATCTTTATTCCCTGGGCGTTTGCGGTGTTCATGTTTGCCCGGGAACGGGGTATTTTCAGTCCCCACACCCGTTTTCTTCTTCTCATTATTGGATTGCCGGTGCTGCTGAGATTTCTTTTGGAGCAGTATGCGGGCCTTCCCCTTACCCGTTGGGCTGCTTCCCTGGATCTTGTGCCGCCGGATACCAAACTGGCCCAGCTGGGCGTTTCGTCATGGTCGCTTTTTTTGTACGGGGGAGCCGTGAGTATGGGGATTATCAGGTATATTCTCAGGCCCGGTCGGGACATGGCTGCGGTGTTGTGGATACTGGTAATTTCTTTGGTGATGATCCGGATGGCAGGGATGGAAAGTTATCCCGAGCTGGTGACTGCGGGATTGGAAGGAAATGAGCTGACCCCCGAGTTTATGTTCATGGCCGGGGAAGGGGTTGAGCCGGGCCTTCACGGATTTCTTGCCCTGGCGGTGTTCACCGCCGCAATTCTGGAAGTGGTAACCCTCTTCGACATTTCCTATCGTATGGCGTATCAGGATCAGCTCACCGAACTGCCCGGACGCAGGGCCTTCGATGATGCCTTGTCTAATCTGGGGAAGAAATACAGCATTGTGATGGTGGACGTTGATAAGTTCAAAAGCTTTAATGACAGTTACGGTCATGATGTGGGAGACCAGGTGCTGAAGATGGTGGCAAGAATCATGGCTGCACATGCCCGCCCGGGAACCGCCTACCGCTACGGGGGGGAAGAGTTTGTCCTGCTGTTTCCGGGTCTGGATGCCGGTGAAGCGGCCCGGCATGCTGATTCCATCAGACAAAAAATTGCTTCCTATCCCTTTGCCCTGAGAAAGTTTTTCCGGCCCTACCGTCACAGTCCTAAAGGCCGAAGCGGCGGTCCGAAAGAGAAGACCGGGGGAAGAAAGATCCCCCAAGCAAAAGGGAAGGGGAACACAGACAGCCGCAGCAGAAATCAGGTGCCCAAGACGGTCAATATTACGGTAAGCATGGGGTTGTCCCGGAGGGATGATTCTTCAGAGAATGCTTCTGCAGTGTTGAAGCGGGCGGATCAGGCGCTGTATGCCGCAAAAGACGGGGGAAGAAATCGTCTGGTTGTTTCCAAGGGTTGAATGGGAAGCTCCGGCAATATTCAATAGAATATCTATGAATCGCGATATATCGATACTTTCCTTGATTATCCTTGTGCTTTTCTGTATATTCCCACTCATAATCCGGACTCCGATCCATACGCAGAGCGGGATGGGATCGATGGTTTACCCCAGTTAATCAGGAGGTCACATGGCCCAACATAAAGAGAAGTATGTATTCACATCTGAGTCTGTATCTGAAGGACACCCGGATAAGCTTGCGGATCAGGTTTCCGATGCGGTTCTTGATGCATGTCTCAACGATGATCCCACAGCCCATGTGGCCTGTGAAACCTACACCACCACGGGTATGGTACTCATCGGGGGAGAAATCACCACCGAGACGTATGTGGATATTCAGCAGATTGCCCGGGATGTGGTGCGGGATATCGGGTACACCCATGCGGATTACGGTCTGGACTGGGAGAGCATGTCGGTGCTCAATGCGATCCACAGCCAGAGCCCGGATATCGCCCAAGGAGTGAACGGCTCAGGGCTCTATTCCGGCGAACAGGGCGCCGGGGACCAGGGCATGATGTTCGGCTTCGCCTGTAATGAAACCGATGAATTAATGCCCGCGCCGGTGAGTTTTGCCCACAGAATCCTGCGCAGGGCAGCCGAATTACGTAAAAACGGGAACATTCCCTGGTTGAGGCCCGACAGTAAAAGCCAGGTATCTATTCAATATGACGGATTCACCCCGGTGAGCGTAGATTCAGTGGTAGTAAGCCACCAGCATGACCCAGATGTGAGCCGGAAGGAAATTGAAGAGCGGATCAGGGAAGAGGTTATCCGCCCGGTGCTGGAACCTACGGGGCTCCTTACACCCAAAACCGACTTTTTTATTAACCCCACCGGACGCTTTGTTATCGGCGGCCCCCACGGAGATGCGGGATTGACCGGAAGAAAAATCATTGTGGACACATACGGCGGCATGGGCCGACACGGCGGCGGAGCCTTCAGCGGAAAAGACCCCAGCAAGGTGGACCGTTCCGCCGCTTACATGGCGCGGTATGTGGCGAAAAATATTGTTGCGGCAGGTCTGGCCGACCGGGCTGAGGTTCAGCTTGCCTATGCCATCGGCGTACCCTTTCCCGTAAGCGTCATGGTGAACAGTTTCGGCACCGGGGAAATTGAGGATTTTCAGATTGCCGAAGCGGTGAAGAAGGTGTTCGACCTTACCCCCAAAGGCATTGTAAGCGAACTGGATCTCCTTAAGCCCATCTACCGCAGCACAACCAACTACGGTCATTTCGGCAGGGACGGCTTCAGTTGGGAGAAGACCGACAGAGCGGCTGCTCTGAAGGCGGCACTGTAAATTGTCCGGGAAAAAGAACAACTCAATGCTTATTAAAGATATTTTTAACGGCTGTAACGATGAGGGGAAAATACCCTTCAGCTTCGAGTTCTTCCCCCCGAAGACTTCCCGGGGCTGGGATAAGCTTTTCACCACCATGCGCGAACTGCTGCCTCTGAATCCAGCGTATGTCTCGGTAACCTACGGCGCCGGCGGAAGCACCCGGGACAACACCCATGATCTGGTCAGCCGGATTCACGGCGAAGGGCTGCCGGTGGTTGCCCATCTTACCTGCGAACAAAGTTCCGAGACGGAGATTGCCGCCATTCTTGAGCGTTACGACCGGGAGGGCATCCACAACATTCTCGCGCTTAAAGGGGATGTTCCCAAGACAGGGGCAGCAACGGTGCTTGAGCGCCCCTTCGCCTACGCCGCCGATCTTGTGGGATATATCAAACGGAAGTACCCCCATTTCGGGGTTGGTGTGGCGGGCTTTCCGGAGGGGCATCCGGCTACTGCAAACCGTCTGAAGGAGATGGATTATCTGAAAGCGAAGGTGGACGCCGGGGCGGATTATATTGTGACCCAGATGTTTTTTGACAACCGGGATTTTTACGATTATCGTGAGCGCTGCAGGCTGGCGGGAATTGATATTCCCATTATTGCCGGACTCATGCCGGTAACATCCGTGAAAGGGATGGAAAAAATGGCCGAGCTCTCCGGGGGCAGCCGCTTTCCTGCGGCCCTGCTTCAGCGGCTGAAGCGGAGTGTGAACAACAACGGAGGACAGTGGGGCATATTCGGCGCAGAAGCAAACAACACTGCCGAAGTCCGGGACGCAGTTTCCCGGGTGGGTGAGCATTGGACCAGCGAGCAGATCAGTGATCTCCTGAGTCACCGGGTTGCGGGGATTCACCTCTATACACTGAACAACTCGGGGGCATCTATTCGAATAATGAAGAATTTGGGGTTGGAAAGCTATTCTGTCCGGGGGTAAGATGATTTCAGAACGTTCGGTAATATCCGGATAGAGCTGGGCTGCAAATTCCCCGGTATGGATTGCTGCCTGCAGCGCAGAATGATTGACCACTAATAATCGAAAGGTACATGATCGGAAGGAGTGAGTATGTCCAGGCGCAGTTCCAATGCAGTGAATCCATCGGGCGAACTTGTGAATCTTATTCTCTGCGGCGGGGTGGGCAGCAGATTATGGCCCCTTTCCCGAAAGCTTCTTCCAAAACAGTTCTCACGAATTCTCAGGGGACAAACCCTCTTTGAACGCACGGTTGCCAGGAACCGTAAGATTGCATCCGCCACCATGCTTGCGGCAAACCGGCATCAGGCGTTTCTGGGCTTCAACCAGATGGAAGGTCTGGGCATCCACGAGCATTTCGGCCTCATCGAGCCGGTGGGACGGAACACCGCACCCGCCATGGCGCTGGCAGCCATGCTGGTGGATGAAGAAACCCTTATCCTGGCCACCCCTTCGGATCATCTCATAGAAAAAGAAGAGGCCTATGCCGACGCCGTTCAAACGGCGGTGGAGCTGGCGCGGGCAGGCCGGATCGTCACGTTCGGAATCCGCCCCGAGTATCCTGAAACCGGCTTTGGGTATATTGAAGCCCAGGGCCCGCAGGAGGGCAGCAGCGACGCCGATCCCTACGGGGTGAAGGCGTTCCGTGAGAAACCTGATCAGGCCACAGCGGAACAATTCGTTGAAGCGGGAAATTTCTATTGGAACAGCGGAATGTTCTGTTTCAAAGCAGGCACATTTCTGGAAGAACTGAAGCTGCATGCACCTGATGTGTACTCCGCCGCCCTGGCGGCCTTCAAAGACGCCGGTGGACCTGAGGCGAAACGGGAGCGAACTCCCTGGCAGCCCCGGGTTGAAGATATGGAAGGGATCCCGGCAATATCCGTGGACTATGCGGTAATGGAAAAGAGCCGGCGGATTGCAGTTGTCCCCTGCGATATCGGCTGGAGCGATCTGGGAAGTTTGGATGCACTCTACGATTTTTACCGGGACGGCGAATCGGACGCCCGGGAGGCCATGTCCGGGGATCAGGCGGATTTTGACGACGACGGCAACGCCTCCGCTGCGGACGTTGATCCGGTGTATATAGATTCACGACGTAATCTGGTAATCGGCGGTGGCCGGCAGGTGGCCATGATCGATGTTGAGGATCTCATGGTTGTGGAGACGCCGGACGCCCTGCTTATATCCCGGAGGGGAAGCAGCCAGAAGGTGAAGAATGTGGTAAAGGAGCTGGAGCAGCGTGACGGTCCCGAGTCCCGGCTCACCGAGCGCTTTCCCACCATTGAACGGCCATGGGGGCAGTACACCACCCTGCACGACGGCGGAGCGTATATGGTCCGGCGCATAGAGATTAAACCGGGAAAGCGCACCAGCCTCCAGCGCCATTTCAAGCGGGAGGAGCATTGGACCATTGTTTCCGGGCAGGCGCTGGTACAGATTGAGAAGAGCAGAAAGCATTATTATCCCGGGCAGGGAGTTGAGATTCCCATGGGGGCGTATCACCGCATAGAAAACCCCTCCGATGAGACCCTCATAATTATTGAAACCCAGCTTGGAGTTGCCGACGCCGACGCCCCTGAGAGAACGGGTGTTTCCACCGGAAAGAACGGCTCAACGGCGGCCGACGCCGGAGCCCATACTCCCGCCGCCGCAGCCCGCGCCTCATCCGCGGCCGTGGCCCCAGCCCCCTCCAAAGAGGAAGGGGGTAAACAGGACGAATCTCTTCCCCACCCTGATATCAGCGGAGCCCATGAAGCAAACGACCAGACCCGGGGCGGACAAAGCGTCCAGATAGATGAAACCGACGTGCAGCGTCTTGAAGACGACTATGCGTGGCTGCGGTAAATGGCAAATTCTCAGCTAATCCGTACAGGCGCAGCTAAGGAAGGTATATGCCTTTACTGAGCTTCAATGCAATCGCCACCATTGTAACCATTGGAGTGCTGCTGGCGGTATTGATCAGCGACCGGGTGCGCCCGGTTTTTGCCTTCCTGGGAGCGGTGGGAGTTTTATTTCTTCTTCAGATTATTACTCCCTCTCAGGCTCTGAGCGGTTTTGCCAACCCGGTAATCGCCACCCTGGCACTGCTCTTTATTGTAAACAAGGCGGTGGAGAAGACCGGAATTATCGGCGATGCGGTCCGCTTTATCCGCACCGAGAAGACCTTCCGTTTTGAGACGGTGCTGATTTTCGTGCTCATGCTTCCTGTAGCCCTTTTCTCCTCTATTTTGAATAATACGCCCATCGTTCTTATGCTGGTTCCGGCGGTGAAGGGCTGGGCGCAGAAGCATGATGTGCCCAGCAGCAGGCTGCTCATACCGTTGAGTTACGCCGCCATTGTCGGCGGTATGTGGACCATCATCGGAACCTCCACCAATCTGCTGATCAACAACCTCTTTACCGATTACAGCGGGAACGGTCTGTTTTTCTTTGAACCGGGAGTTATTGGTGTGCCCCTGACCATTGCAGGTATTCTCTACATGATGCTGGCGGGCAGACATCTGCTTCCCTCCTATGAAGAACCGGGGCAGAGGCTGGCGGCTCACAGCGATGAATACCTGATCGAGCTGATGGTTCCCAAACGCAGTATTCTCTCGGGTATGACCGTGGAAGAGGCGGGGTTTAGAAACCTCCGGGGAGTGTATCTTGCCCAGATCTACCGCAAGGATCTGCTCTACGGACCTGTGGAGCCCGAGTTTCGCCTGAAAGAGGGTGACCGGCTGATTTTTGCCGGAGATGTGGAGGCCGCCGAAGAGTTGGCCCAGGAGAAGCATTTGGTTCCCGGAGATCCGAAAAGCTTTGCCTCCGATACCCGGGATATTCAAAACCGCCTGGTTGAGCTGGTTGTCCGGGACGATACCAAACTTCCCGGGCGCAGCATTAAACAGATGTCCTTCCGCAGCCGCTACGGTGCGGCGGTGATCGCCGTCCACAGAAAGGGTGAACGGCTCAGCGGCCGCATCGGCGATATGAAGCTGAAGCCAGGGGACAACCTTCTCATTCTCACAACGGATGATCGGGTTAAACAGCTTCGCCGGATTCCGGAATTTTATCTCCTGGACAGAACCCGTGAGGTAACGGTATTGAAAAAATGGCAGCGTTACCTGGTGTACGCCGGTACGGTAATTATGATCGCGTTGGCCGCCTTAAGTACCATGGGCTTTATTTTGGGTGTGGGAGGACGGCCAATGGGGCTGCTCCACTTTGCCGCCCTTCTGGTTGCCATCCTTTTCGCAACCCGAACCATCAATACCAGGGATATGAAGGAGGCGATCCGCTTCGATCTGCTGTTTATTATTGCCTCGGCCATCGGGATCTCCGTTGCCCTGGAGAATACGGGAATTGCCGATCGAATCGGCGAACAGATGTTCACCCTTTCACGGTTCTTCGGTCCCCTGGGCATTTTGGCGGTGGTGTTTATTATCACTAATATTATCACCGAGCTGATCACCAATAATGCGGCGGCTGTGCTTCTCTTTCCTATTGTTATGAGTCTCTCCCAAAGCATGGGAATCGATACCAGAGCTATGATCATGGTTCTCCTGGTTGCCGCGGGAAGCAGTTTTTCCACTCCCATGGGGTATCAGACCAATTTGATAGTTCAGAGTGCCGCCCAGTACCGGTTTCGGGATTTTCTCAAGGTGGGGCTTCCCATGAATGTGATCTCATTTCTTGTGACAATGTTCATGGTGGACATGCTCTATCTTTAACCGATAGAATGGCTTCATCAATAATAATTGAACCGGATTTACTATTTCTCCCGAGGGTGAACAGGATATATGACCAACAACCAGCATGAACCGTTCAGCGAAGAACTCATCTCCGCACTGCTGAAGATCAGTCTTGAGGCGGGTAAGGAGATCCTGGACGTGTATTCCCGGGATTTTTCCGTGGATATGAAACAGGACGACTCCCCGCTCACCGAGGCGGACCGCCGCTCCCACGCCGTAATTCAGCGGGGCCTGGAAAAGCTGACGCTGGCCGGGGATGCAGATTCCCAGGATGGCGATGAGAAGCTTCCTGTGCTTTCCGAAGAAGGGGATATTTCAGAGTACGGCTCGAGGAGAAACTGGGGGCGCTATTGGCTCATCGATCCCCTGGACGGAACCAAGGAATTTATCAAGCGTAACGGAGAGTTCACCACCAACATCGCCCTCATGGCCCCCCGGCCTTCGGGCGCAGGCGCTCCAGGGGCTCAGGATGCCGGCGCTCAAGGTGCTCAGGGTGCCGGCGCTCAAGGTGCTCAGGGTGCCGGCGCTGGTCCGGACTCCCCGGATGCCCCCCACGGGGTGTGGGAGCCGGTTCTGGGCGTGGTGTATGTACCGGTGCAGGATATTGCCTATATCGGGTGGAGGGACAGAGATGACGGCGACGGCAGTCCGGGTTCCGACGCTCCGGGTGCTGACGCTCCGGGTGCCGACGCTCCGGGTGCCGACGCTCCGGGACGGGCCTATCAGATCAACCGCCTGTCTGAGGGCGTGGACGCCTGGAGGACTCGAAGTGTTGCACTTGCCGTGTCCACCGAAACGGAAACCCTCTCCGGTCCGGGAACACAGCAGTCTCTCAGAGTGGTGGCAAGCCGAAGTCACCTGAATGAGGCCACCGAAGAGTTTATCGCCGGGCTCGAATCGGCGTATAATGGGGTTGAGCTCGCAAGTTTCGGCAGCAGTCTGAAGCTGTGCAAGGTGGCGTCAGGGGAGGCCGACGTGTATCCCCGTTTTGCCCCCACTATGGAGTGGGACACTGCGGCAGCAGACGCAGTGTGCCGGGCTGCAGGTCTTGGGGTGGTACAGGCTGAGAATCATCAGCCCCTGGAATATAACAAGGAAGATTTGCTGAATCCCTGGTTTCTGGTATACCGGGACCCGAGGATTCTGGAGCACTAAATACATCTGCTCTGCAACGATGACCGATCATACGGTATGAGCAGGGCGGCAAGGACAGTTCTATGAAAAAGTATCATCTGAATCATCTGCGATCACTGGAATCCGAAGCCATATATGTAATTCGGGAGGTGGCTGCTCAATTTGAACGGCCGGTAATGCTGTTTTCCGGTGGCAAGGATTCAATCTGCATGGCCCATCTGGCCAGAAAGGCCTTTTATCCGGGGAAAATTCCCTTTCCCCTCATGCATGTGGATACCGGTCACAACTTCGCTGAAACCATCGAGTTTCGGGATCAGTTCATTAAAGACTATGAGGCGAACCTGATCGTAGCCCACGTTCAGGATTCCATAGACTCCGGCCGGGTCAGCGAAGAAACCGGCCCCTACGCCAGTCGAAACTCCCTTCAGACTGTAACCCTTCTCGATGCAATTAAAGAGAATAAATTCGACGCAGCCATGGGCGGAGCCCGGCGTGATGAAGAAAAGGCCCGGGCGAAGGAGCGCTTCTTCAGTTTCAGAAACCGCTTCGGCCAATGGGACCCGAAGAGTCAGCGTCCCGAACTCTGGAACATATTCAACGCCCAAAAAAACATGGGTGAACACTTCCGGGTCTTCCCCATATCTAACTGGACCGAATTGGATGTGTGGAGCTATATCGCCCTGGAAAATATTCCCATGCCCAATCTCTACTTCTCCCACACCAGGAAGGTACTTATCCGGGACGGTGTGATTCTGGGAGACAGCGATGTAATTGAGAAGCTGCCCGGTGAAGAACCGGTGGAGAAGGAAGTCCGGTTCAGAACCATCGGAGATATGACCTGCACCGGCGGGGTGGAAAGTCCCGCCCGGAATGTTGAAGAAATTATTGCGGAAATCGCCGCCACCCGAACCACCGAACGGGGAGGCCGGGCCGACGACAAGCGGAGCGAAGCTGCAATGGAAGACCGGAAAAAACAGGGGTATTTCTAATGAGTTCAAAGACCAAAAATAACGATGAGCATAATCAGAGTTCCGCCGCTCAGGCTGCGGCCACTCAGCAAGCAGCCAACAAGAAAGCGGCCACTCAGGAAGCAGCCAACAAGAAAGCGGCCACTCAGCAAGCAGCCAGCAAGGCAGACGGGGCAACAAACACCGCAGGCGAACATGACGAATACAATATTGAAGAATACTTAAACCGGGAACTTCTGCGGTTTACCACAGCCGGAAGCGTGGACGACGGAAAATCCACCCTCATCGGCCGCCTGCTGTTCGACAGCAAAGCCATATTCCAGGATCAGATGGAACAGCTGGAGGCGTCCAGCCAGCTGCGTGGGGAAGAAGATGTGAACCTGGCCCTGCTGACCGACGGCCTGAGAGCCGAACGGGAGCAGGGTATTACCATCGATGTGGCATACCGCTACTTTTCCACCCCCAAGCGGAAGTTCATTATCGCCGACACCCCGGGACATGAGCAGTACACCCGGAACATGGTTACCGGCGCATCCACCGCGGATCTTGCAATAGTGCTTATCGATGCCCGCAAAGGGGTTCTCACACAGAGCAAGCGCCACGGATTCATTGCCAGCCTGTTGGGTATTCCCCATCTGGTGGTGGCGGTGAACAAAATGGATCTGGTGGACTGGTCCGAACAGGTGTTTAACGATATCGTCACCGACTATACCGATTTCTGCGATAATCTGGACATTGATGACATTGCCTTTATCCCTATCTCGGCCCTCACCGGAGACAATGTGGTGGATAAAAGCAGCAACATGGACTGGTACGAGGGACGCTCGGTGCTCCATCATCTGGAAACTGTTACCCTGGCCGGAGACAGAAACCTTGAAGACTTCCGCTTCCCGGTTCAGTATGTGGTGAGACCCCATCTGGACTTCCGGGGTTTTGCCGGGAGAATTGCTTCGGGTACGGTGAAGAAGGGAGATGCGATTACCGCCCTGCCTTCCAACAAAATCAGCACTGTTCAATCCATCGTCACCTACGAAGGGGAGCTGGATGAGGCCTTCGAAAGCCAATCGGTGATCCTCACTCTGGAAGATGAAATTGATATTTCCCGGGGCGACATGATCGTGAAAAGCGAGGATCTCCCCGAATCTTCCACCAATTTTGAAGCAATACTCTGCTGGATGGACGACGCCAACGATCTGTCTCTCTCCAACCATTACATTCTCCAACAGACCACCCGCAGGGTTCAGTCCTATGTGAATCGGCTGGAATACAATATCGATGTAAACGATCTGTCCCACGATCCCGCAGACAGTCTCACACTGAATGAAATCGGAGCGGTAAGGATCGAAACCGCACATCCCCTCTATTTTGATTCATACAGCCGCAACCGACAGACCGGCAGCTTTGTCCTCATCGATCCGGCAACCAACCTCACTGTAGCCGCCGGCATGATCCGCCACAGCGCACGGCAAATATCCGAGAATGGACCTGAAGTCCCGGGCGCAGCTGAGCGCAGCACCGTCAGCCCCAACGTGAAATGGGAAGACACCGACGTTAGCCTTGCCGCCCGGGAAGAACGGAACGGCCATAAAGCCCAGATTTTCTGGTTCACCGGTCTTTCAGGCAGCGGTAAAAGCACCATTGCCAAGGCCCTGGAAAAGCGGTTGTTTGCAGAAGGCCGACAGGTGGTGATGCTGGACGGCGATAATATCCGTCACGGACTCAACGGGGACCTGGGCTTCAGCGAAGCCGACCGACAGGAGAATATCCGCCGGGTGGGCCATGCCGCCAAACTCTTTTATGACGCCGGGTTCATTGTGCTGTGTACGTTTATCAGCCCCCGAAAAGCCATGCGTGATGATGTGCGCAGGCTCTTTCCCGAAGGACGTTTCAGAGAGGTTCATGTGAAGGTTGACTTGGAAGAAGCTAAACGACGGGATCCCAAGGGGCTGTACCAAAAGGCCGCAAACGGAGAAATTGAAAACTTCACCGGAATCCATCAGCCCTACGAGGTGAACCACGATGCGGAGCTGTTTGTGGATACCCAGAAGGTGTCGGTGGAGCAGGCGGTTACGATTCTCAGAGAGATGATTTGATGTATAATCAATTGAACTGGTATATCTCATGAAAAGGTGATATATTGCATTAACCAAATATTACTAATCTGAGTATCCAAGCTCTCACATGCGCGAAGCATCTTCAACGATATTTGGACAATGGAGGGCGTAATGAAGAAGATATTTCTGGCCGTTGTGGCAATCGGCATGCTGTTTGCCGTTTCATCCTGCAATCTATTCAATGGAGCACTGGGAAATGCGGCGAATTTCTTTCCTTTGGAAGACGGTTCAAGTCAGACCTACAATGTAGATCTGAGTTTCTGGGATTCAAACGGTATTAATGAAGATGATAGCATGGCGTTGAACGCGGATGTTACTATGACTGTTGCCGGCGAATCAGATGTTGAGGGTGTGCCCGGCATGCGCTGGCAGGTGAGCGCAGCGGAAATGAATGAGGCTGGAAGTTCCTCCACACAGGAAGATTTCGATGAATTCAATGATATCGCCCAGGGATTTTACATGTATGTTTCCAACAACCTGGGAGTAAGAGTTCATGGCGTATCCGGTGATTTTACATCCATCTATGAAGATACATTCGATAATGAAACAGATACCGAAGATATTTCTTTTAGCGCATTGTACTCTAACGGTCTTGAACTGCTTCCCCCCGAACTGGTCGAAGGTGCCGAGTCGCGATTTGCTCAAAGCTTTAGCAACGATGAGGTCGTGACCGACAGCAGCACTGGCGATGTGGTAGAAACCTCAGTAGATACCACCACTGTGGATATTATTCTTACTGTAGCTTCCGTGGATGATTCGGTAACCGTTCCCGCCGGTACATTTGATTCTGTGGTTAGGGTTGATGGAGTCTTCACTAACCTTTATAGCAGAATTCGAGATCACAAGACAGATGACAGCCAGGATTATGAAAACACTGAGGAATATACATACGAAGGGAGTATCTATTTTGCCAAAGGCATAGGGATTGTGAAGGCTGATTTTTCCAGTTCAAACGGAATGTCCGCCGAAGACAGATCGTTTGGTCCGAAAAGCTGGACGCTCGAGCTGAAATAATTATCTGTGAATTAAATACCCCGGCATTATGAGCCGGGGATTTTTTATGCTGATCCGGGCCTTTTCCAGGTGATCCGGCGAAAGTCGATTACATGGAACCGGGATCCTGCCGGAGCCGCCTGTAGATGAACCATACATTATCACATACACTCACCGCGTTAGTGGCAGCCCTCATTGTTGCTTCACTGGTTGTCATCAGCCTTAATGGACTGGATGTTTCCGGTGAGATCGGCTTCCCCGATACGGATGCGATCGGCACTTCAGAAGAGAATTTGGCAGAGCGTTTTAGCGATTACCGGCTCACCCGATTTCTCATTGAATATCCCGCAGATTCCGAAACTTCATCCCCATCCGGGGAATCATTGCGTTCTCTGTATTCTGTGCACGAAGCCCTTAAACAGGAATACAATGGATCAGATGTCCTTTCCGGTCCCATGATCATGGAACAATGGCATTCAAACGGCCGACTTTCGGAACAGTATTTTGTGGACAGGTACGATGAGTTTCTGAACAATATGCCTCGCTTGAGATCTCTTCTTCTCGGCTCAGGTGATGAATCCCATTGGTTGATACACGGCGGCGGTTCATCTGAAAAGCTTATTCAGATAATTGCCCCTCTACTCCCTCCGGATGCGACAATTACCGAGTATAGCTCGGATTACAGCACGGAGTTGCGGCGAAGCACAATTAAAAACGAGGCATGGAAGTTAATTGTTGCTGCAATGCTGTTCATTTTTCTCATCGAGCTGGTGATAACCAGGCGAATCCGTGATGCACTGAGCTTATGGATTGCTGCAGTTCTGCCTGGTCTTGTAATTTTGGCGCTTTTTTCCCTGAATTCCGTGCTTATTGATGTGTTCTCTCTGCTCGTACCCCTCCAGGTTTTTGTCATAGCAACATCCTACGGCATCCACGTATACCAGCATCGTCAGGCTCATCCCGAACTGAACAGCATCCACAGTCTCCAGCGCTTATGGAAAGTACTGTTTCTTGCAATGCTCACAACCTCCCTGACGGTGTTTGCACTGTTAACCGCTCGGGATCTCATACCAGGAAACCTGATCATCTATTTAATTTCGGGCATCGTCCTCTCATTTATTGTAGCTATAACCGTTCTCCCCCGTCTTTTTATCATTTTCCGGGTCACATTTACCTCCCAAAACAGGCAGACTCAACGGATTACTTCCGGTGATCCCCCGGGCAAAGTTCTGTATATATCGGCTGCTGCTCTCACGTTGCTTCCTCTCGTGTTGTTTTTCACCACTCCCGCATCTTTGAAAATAGGAATGGGCCCGGGGTATATTTTCAGAACAGGGAGTAGCGTTGAGATTCAGTTTCAGGAGTACATCAAGTCAACCGGGATCATCGATACCCTTACGCTGTATATTGACAGCGGCGAAGAGTACGGACTCATTGATCCTCAGGTTTACTCCGATATAAATGCCAAGCTATCCAAGCTGAGCTCACAAATTCCCGGTCTAAGTGTGCTTTCATACGTGGATTTGGTTGAAGCAGAGCTGGAGAGACGGTATCCGGGAGATGACAGTCTCACTGATGTTCGAATTGGTGAGAGCCTTGAGCTGCTCTACTCGTCTGAATACGGCAGCATGATGCCGCTGCTGATCAGCAGGGATTATCGCTATGCTCAGATACGCCTAGGATACCCGTACGCAGAGAAGAGGGAAGAGCTGTTCACCGGTCAAAGTGAGTTTTTGAAGCGTCTGCATGATGATTTTTCTCCGTATCTCCATACTATTACCGGAGGAATAAAGAATAAAGTACAACGGGCGGAGAAACTCCGGCGGATTTTAGTATGGTTTCCAATAGCCTTCTTCCTGTGTGTTTCTGTTTTATCGTTCATTCTGATTCCCCGAAAGCGGATGCTGCCGTTTATTTTGCTTCCCCCGGTCGGGGGGCTGTTGCTCATGTATATGACCGCCTACTGGTTTGATATGTATATCAGCCCCGGACATCTAATGATCCTCTGTATTTTTCTCGGTCTCAGTCTGGACGATATTGTCATCGTGGTTCTGGGGTATCTGGAGTACCGAAAGGAGCATGACAAGCCGAATGCGCTGAAAATGCTCCGTCGTTCGTATGGTGCGGCGGTGTTGAACACAACGGCCGTATTGGCCGCCGGATTCTCCGTGCTGTTACTTTCGGACCTTCAGCAGATTTTCGAAGCTGCACTTTTATTTATTCCATCCATTGTATATGTTACACTTCTCACCTATATCGTCCTACCGCCCCTTTTTCCCCGGCGGTTGGAATCGAGGTAAGAATGGTAAAATCCTACAAACTTTACATAATCGCAGCCATGCTCATGGTGTGTGTCGTCTTTTCGGTATCCGGCCAGACTGCCGAGGATGTGATGAGGAGTGCATATATTTTCGCCCCTGCGGACACGGCAGTGATGGAAATCGATATGCTCATGGAGGACGGCAGCAGTGAGAAACGCCGGACATTTTCCCTCCATTTGGACCAGGAGGGGCAGGGTGCCCGGCTGTTTCTTGGGGTTACCAGCCCTCCGTTTCTCCGGAATATGAAGTATCTGCATATTGATTCGGGGGACGGGTCGGTTCAGCAGTGGCTGGCAAGTTCGGCGGGTGTGGAGCGCATACCACCCGGAGCAGGCGATCGGCGAATATTTGACTCGGACTTCACCTCAGGGGATTTCTTTGTTGATACTTCCGCCGGGTATCGGATGGATTCCCGGGGAGGTGAAGGATTAACAGATCTTCCGTCGGATATTTCGGGTGCAGATGTTGTATCCGTTCAGCGCTTTTCCTCAGCCCATTCTTCCACAGCTTCCGCCGCGGATGTCTCTGAAGAGACGGTGGTGCAGCGTCTCTTTGTTCATGAGTCCAGCGGCCTGATTCTGGGAATTGATTTCTATGCAGTGTCAGGCGATGGCCGCGAAGATGGGACGGGCAGCGGGCAGCGGGAAATTGTAAAGCGCTACCGGGTGCTGGAAATCAGCGGATCCGGGGAGAAACCTGTGGCTTCGCTTGCAAGAATGGAAGATCTGAACCGGGGCAGTTCCACCGCTTTGCAGCTTCGGAATGTTGAACTGAATGCGGTCATTCCCCGCCGGATTTTTTCCCGGGGGAATCTTCAGTGACCGGACATCAGTTGAAACGGCAGTTGTTCACCCCTTGCCGCCCCCGTCGCCGCTCCCACTCCGGTTGCCGCTCCCGTTTCTGTATTCTCAGGCTTATTCTGACCGCACTGTTTCTGCCGTTAACCGGAGTATCTGCGCTGGATGTTGAGCTTGAGAGCAGCTCCACCATGGATGCCCGGGTCTTTATTTCCGGAGGAAGTTCAGGTTCCCAGGACTCCCAGCGGCTGCTGTTGTCCCAGGAACTGGGCTTCGGTCTGTGGTGGAGTTCATTCAGCATTGAGGTCACCCCGGAGATCGGGTTTTCCTATTGGAGTTATGCACCATCTTCACCGCTACATTACCTTCCGGTTTATGCTCCCGAGAAGGAGGGGCAGGAAGGTCAGAGGGGGCTCTACTTTAACTGGCGCGTGGATGAATGGAGTGCATCCTGGTATCCTTCGGGGAATTTCGAGCTCAGCCTGGGCCGTTTGGCCCATGGGCCTGGTGCGGCGCAGCTTCTTTCTCCAGTCAATGTGTTCACCCGCGGAAGTTTGGAGGCAATTCTCGGCTTGGAGAATCCGCTGTCCCGGGGAGTATTGCTCCAGGGCAGTTACTACAGTCCTGTGGGGTATTTCAAAGCCTCTGTTGAACCATTCCCGCCCACGATAATCGATATCCCGCCCGGTTCACCATATTTCCCGGCGAATCGTTTTCCTGAAGTTGTGGAAGATCCCCAGGGGGGTGAGGACCCTCCCCGGTATTTTCTTCAGGATATCCGCTATGTTCAGCCTTATGCAGCAGATTTCTCTCAGTGGAATTTTCTCCGGGATGTTTCTGCGGCCCTCGAATGGGGGAGCAGCTTTGGTCCGTTGGATGTGAATCTGCTCTATTATTACGGCCGGCCGGGGGATGAAAATTATATTCCGAAACTGGTGTTCTTTAATCCGGGAGTGGATGGATCAGAGTATCGGATTTACCTGACCCATATTACCAAGAGAAACCATAGTCTGGGAGGGGCGGTGAAGTACAGCGGATCTTCCCTGCAGATCTATTCGGATGTGCTGTTCAGCTTCAATAAGGCCTACCCGTCATCCCGGGAAGAGGATTACATCGGTGCCGATAGCCTCTATTTCAGCCCCCTCTCATTCCAGGGCGTTCTAGGATTCAATTATCGGCTTTTTCAGCCTTCTGTTGTGTTTTTCAGCGAATATCATCCCCATTGGAACAGCTCTCCGAAACCTGTTATGGAATCCATGTTTTCCGATCTGATTATCTCGGGAATCAGCTATATAAGCCCCGACTATCAGTTTCAAAGTACCCTGGGCTATGCGATTTCAGTGCAGGACTGGAGCAGCGTATTGGTTGCCGGGGCATCGTATACGCTTTTTGAGCGCTTGAAACTCAAGCTGAATCTACCGTTGTTCATTGGGCAGGACGGTGAGCTGTTCGGCGAATTTCCAAAAGGCTTGAGAATAGAGGCTTCTGCGGAGTACCGGTACTGATATATCGGGCGAAATACTGTATTATTGAGGCATAATGAACGGGCAAAACAGCGATGGACACAGTGCAGATGAACTGATGGAACTCAAAGAGCTCATACTCCAGCGAATACACGAGCTGGAGGATCAGCTTCCCTATCTTAATGAGGAAACCCAGGTGGTGAGTCCAAGCTGCAGCCTTGGGCGTCTGACCCGCATGGAAGCTTTAAACGACAAGGGTGTGAATGAACATATTCTGGGAGAGGCCAAGCGGAGTCTCGAGCGTCTGAACAACGCATTGAGCCGTGTTGAGGCCGGCACCTACGGAAAATGCATCCGCTGCGGAAAACCTATTCCCATGGGCCGGCTCAGGCTGGTTCCCGAAGCCCTCATCTGCGTACCCTGCTCTGAAAAACCCCGGCGAAAATAAACGCGGTTTGCATATCCCGGCGATGAGAACGCTCCTGCTCCAGCAGGGGTGTAGTGAGGGAGTGAACGGTTTCTGGCCGCGCCGTCAGTTCCTGAGGCTCACCAATGCATCCAGCAGAGCGGTGGGGACTAGGGGTTCGGGCTTAAAGAGTCCTTCTTCGGTGTTCACTTCTTGAGCGAGGCCCATGGGTACGCAGAAATGGGAAAAAAACAGGCTAATTACCCGTAAACGTAGATACCAGAGGGGCGAGTCGAAAGAATCGGCATCCTGGTCCGTTGCGTTTTTTAACGCTTCCCGGTACTCCGGTATATAGTTGGCCAGATGGAACGCCATCTGATGATCGTAGACCCTCTGTTCCGGATCCTGCTGAGCCAGGTATTTCAAGCCGTAGAGCAGCAGGGCCGATGTGCGGTGAATCCAGGTTTCATTGTTGGCGCTGAATCGGGGGTGGTCCTCCCAGGGATGGTGGTGAAACAGTGTTTTGAGTACCTGAAGGTGGATTTCCTTGAGTGCCTCAGAATTTGTGCCGGTCCGGGATATTCGGAACCCCTTGGGTTCGGTAACAAGAATACCGGCGCTCACAAAGACATTTCTCATCCGATGAAGCCACAACCAATCCGTTTCTTTGGAAATTTTCATGGCTTTTCCAAAGACGCGGCTTTCAGGTAATTCCTGAGCCAATTGTTTCACAATTGCGGGCTTGATGTAGCCTGCTGCAGTGGCGGGGATGAACCCTCCCGATTCAGATGCCTCCGTGAGTTTTTTGTACACACGGATTACCGGCGTATCGGTAAATTCCTCAGGATCAAGCCGGGAGAGGGTCTTCAGCGAAAGCAGTCCGTCGGCCTCCTCCAGCGGGGGCGTAGTGAGAGCGTGAACGGCTGCCGGAGGTAAATCGAACGGTCCCGGACTGTCATCCACCCCCATATTTGCCAAAGAGCGCTCAATCATCCGTTGAACATTCTCCACATCGCTGCGGGAAGCGCCGGTACGCTGCATAATCTGATCCAGGTCAGGCTCCCTACCGCTATTCCGGGCAGAAATCAGCTCACCGGATATGCTGTTGATGGTCTCCAAATCAACATTGAATTGGAGTTCCGGAGCATCTCCACCGGGGGAGGAGTGAGCCTTTTCACCGTCATGATCCTCGAAGTTGTCAAAATCATCAAAGTCGTCATCGTCATCTATCTCGTCTTCGAAGGCTTCTATGAGCAAATGCAGGGTATCGGTGGATGCATACCAGTCATCTGCATAACCGTATAATACGTAGTTGATATCCAGCATGGGCTGTTCAGGGAGCTGCACTAGGGTTTCAAGAAATTTGCGGATCTCGTTGTAGCTTTCCAGTGCAAGGCTCCGGAGAAAAACGGTTCCCTTGTGGATATAGAGCGTGCTCATATCCCCTGGCCGTTGGGGGTTCTCTATGCCCAGGCGGACGGCGGGTCCCAGCCCGGGTATTTCAGCGCTTCGAACATGGGGGTGAAGATTCTGCTCTTCCAATACCGCGGATATGTGTTCCGCTTCTGTGAGCAGCTGGTGGGTATCTTCGGGTGTTTTGGGGTGGTCGGCGCAGGAAGCGAACATGCCCATAGTGAATCTTGGGTTTTCCACCCTGGGCATCCCGGATAGTTGGATTAATCGGATCCAGGGTATGGGGTTGGATGCCATGCGGGTACTGAGAGGATATTCGGATTCCTTTCGTGCACCGGTTATTTGGCCGTTCTTCCGCTCTTTTGCGCTGATTTCCCCATAGTAGCGGAGGTCATTCATGCTTTGCAGCTGGGTAAGGGGAATAATGGGACCGTAGCTGTGCCAGCAATCCCCGGCTTTCCAGAAAAGGGAAAAGAATCTGACGTACCCCTGGGAATGGAGATCTCGAAGAGCGGGGGAATAGAGGGTGAATTCCGGCCAGGGTTCATCGGAGGGAAGGGATGAGGGTTGGGCGCCATGGGCTTTCATCTGGAAGAACGGGGTGTTTCCCTCCCGGGATTCAATATCAGCGGCCATAAAAATCCAGGGGATTTTTCGCCATACACGGGCGGTTTTCAGGGCATCATCACTGAGCTCATCTCCCCGACCCCGGAGGAATCCTCCGACATGTTTGGTAAATGTAAACAGGGCGCCGGCCACCAGCATCCCCATAATCAGATCCAGGCTCTGTTCGTCCTGGTTTTCATACAGATCTAGCTGTTTCAAATGCTTGAAATTACGATCGCCTATCCGTTTTCTCTGTGCGTAATCGAAAGCAGGCGGGAGAATCTCGTCCAACAATGTATGTGCGTAGCGTGCATCAGATTCAATCATATACCCATTCCAACTGGTTTTAGAAATATTGTCGAGCCCAAAAGCGGCATCGGCTGTAAATTGAGGCCTCATATATGCGAAAATATGTATCGGGATAAATCAGACGCCCCGTTTTTCCCGGTTATACGTACACAGGAGCTTGTTCCTGTGTCCAGACCGGAGTATATTCGGGGGAGAAGATGGCGGAAGCTAACATGACAGAGCAGGACTATCAGCAAATCGAAGCATATATCAAAGAAAATTTCTCACAATGGATTATTGAACAGGAGCAAAAGCTTAGTGCATCGGGTATATCTCCCCTGGCCGGTTTTGCCCTGAGTGAACGAATTGTCCGGGTCGAGGAAGAGCTGAAGCATCAATATGAAGCCATTAAAGATCTGCAAAAGAGCATGGACGCCCGCTTTTCCGAGCAACAAACACGATCGGATCAACGCTTTGCCGAAATGCAGGCTCAATCGGATAAGCGCTTCGAAGAGATGCAAACCTACATGGACCGGCGTTTTAACGACATGCAGACCCAAATGGACCGGCGATTCGAAGAGGTGGATAAACGCTTCGAACAGGTGGACCGACGCTTCGAGCAGGTGGACAGACGCTTTGAGCAGGTAGATAAGCGCTTTGAAGACGTTGAAAAGCGGTTTGAACAAATGGATAAACGCTTCGATGAATCCAACCGGAGATTCACGATTTTCTCAAGCATTCTTGCCCTGCTGATCGCCGCTGTACCGGTGGGTCTGGCCCTGGCGGGGTTGTAATGCCCGCTGCCATTCTGCGTGGAACACTCTGAAATCTATATGAAGGCAAACACCCAATTGCATACAATCCGGTCACAATTCTTTTCCCCCCAGATTTGGGAGCGGGGAGAGAATTATGCACGATTGGGAAAGGTAGAAGAATATCTCAGAAAACCGGATGGGGTTCAGTTCCGGGTGGCAGGCAGCGGTTCCGTACCCTACACTGTTTTTATCCATTCCTCCATTGAAGAGGGGATATTACATGCCAGTTGCAACTGTCCCTATGACGATACCTGTAAACATATGGCTGCGGCGATAATCACGGCCTTTCAGGAAGATATTTTTATAAGCGAGATGGATTCCTATGAAAGCGATGAAGCGGCTAGAGGTGATGAAAGCGATGAAGATGCTATAGGCTCTGAAGGCTATGAACGCGGGTCGTCGGACCATCCTGTTGTAAGAATGCTGGATTCAATTATTCGTCTCTCTTCACGTCTGGATCCGAAAAACGGGGCGGATCACAATGGGGATGCTGTCCGAACAGCGGAAAATGACCCTGGGGAGCTGAGGGGAAAACAGCGCAGTCAGGATGAGAAGCGATATACTCCCTGTATTCTGCTGGATAATCGGAGAGGAAAGATTGACGGCCGGCTGACTTCCTCCGTCAATTCGTTGCGAAGCGGCTGGTTTCTTGATTTGTATGGACAATATATCAAGCAGGATGCGAGGCCTGGGGCATACAGTCGCTGGAATCCGAAAATGAAACTCAGTACAGGGGCTCAGTCACATCAGCTTCTGTATCCACTTATTAACCAGGCGATGAACACTGAAGATCGGCGTTTCCCCGTTTCCGGATGGCTGCGAACCCTGTTCGATGAACATACACACGGCCGGAGTTCACCCCGGCTCATTATTCCGGTTCAGCAGGGATTTCAGGAGCTGACAGTATCTTCTCCGGAATGCATACGCGTTGAGTTCATTGAAGAGGGGGAAGTCAGCTACCCCAAGCTGGTTGTTGAACGATCGGGAATTCCCGCCTTCGAAAATTCTCATGGCGTCTACACTCCCCGCATCAGTTTTTTGTCTGCCGATGGCCGGGTAATCTCGGGCTGTCACAGACACTTTCTTTCGGTTATAAATGCAGGTCCGGATCTGTTTTTTCTGGATGGGTTGAATGGGGTTCTCTATGAGAGCGATTCTCTCGGAAGGAGCTCAGCCTGGGCTTCCACTGCCATGCCGGGAGGAGGGGGTGTTCAGGATGGAAGAGCGGCTGTTCAGGAAAATGAGGACGCGGTCCCGAATACGAGCCCTGGTGACAGCTTGCGTCAGATGTACACGGGGGAGATTCTTCAGCTTATCAGTTACAGCCCCGTTACCTATCGGGAGCCCGAAATTGAACTTCTCAAGGAAAAACTGAACTCTTTGGGTTCTCTTAAAGATATTGTTCATATACATGGACCCGTTCACCTGGCTTCTCTTCCCAGCGCCCAGCCCGAGTTCAGGCTCTATGTTGATTCGGGTTTTTCCCTCACCATGCGGCCCATGGTGAAGTATGCATCAGGAGAACTGCCGCCCATGGCAAAACGCAAACCCTGGGTGGAATTCTCGGGAGAACAGGGTGAGCTTCAGATGATCCCTGACTATGAGGCCGAGGCGGCTTTTGAAATGAGGGCTGAAAGCATAGCCGACGGCCTGGGAGCCGTAGTGGAATCCCGTTTTGGGGATGAATGCTACAATTTTGACGGCGTACCCCCGGATGAGCTCATGGAACAGATAGCGAATGAGTTTCTCCCGGATATCGATCGGGGTGAAACCAAATTATTTATAAACAGGAAGCCGGTACACTCCGGGGGAGCCATCCAGATAGAAGTCACTTCCGGAGTTGACTGGCTGGGGCTGCATGCCCGCCTGAGTGAAACAGATCCTGAGCAATCCGGCCATCTTGAGAATGAACGGCTATCCCAGTTTGAGGTTGACGGCTTGTGGAACGTCTTGAAGTCCCGGGGAGCGTACCGGCTCATAGATACCCAGCGCGTACGGGCCTGGCAGAAATTGAGGGAACTGGATCTGGACGGGGATTCACAAACTTCCGAAGAAGGCGAATTACGTATTCACCCCTTAGACGCCGAAGCCGGGGAATACATCCGCACGCTGCTGGAAGAAAACGGTCAGAGCGGGAGTGCCGCAGAAGGGACGGACCAGGACCATCTCAACAGCATTCTGAGTATGGCTGAGAGGGCGGAATGGGCGTTTACCACCACCGATGCACCGGGGGCGGCGGGGTTTCAGGCGGTGCTGCGGCCGTATCAGCAAACCGGGCTGGCATGGCTGCGGTTTTTGAAAAATCTGGGGGCAGGGGGAATCCTGGCGGACGACATGGGGCTGGGAAAAACCATCCAGGCCATTGGGATTTTGGCTGACTATCGGGATGAAGATGACCTGCGTCCCGCACTGGTGCTTGCACCTGTCTCCACTTTGGGCAACTGGGAGCGGGAAATTTCACGCTTTCTTCCCGATGAAACAGTTCATCTCCATGCGGGAAGCGGCAGGGGGGCACAGCTCCCAGGGAGCGGAACCGTTCTCTGTTCGTATCAGACCATGCTTCGGGACATCCAAATGTTCACCGCCCGGGAATTTTGCCTGAATATCCTGGATGAAGGGCAGCAGTTTAAAAATTCCCGAACCAAGCTGCACCGGGCTTTGAAGAAGCTGAATGCTTCCCAGACAATTATCCTCTCGGGAACCCCGGTTGAGAACAGCCTGCTGGACCTTTGGTCGCTCATGGAGATAGCTAACCCCGGTCTTCTATGGAAACGGGAGAGGTTCAAGCGCCGATTCGTGTCCAAATCTTCCGGAGCGGCTGCAATCGGGCAACTACAGCGCCGGATTCGTCCGTTCTTTCTCCGTCGAACCAAGGAGGAGATTTCCCTGGATTTACCGGAGAAAGAGGAGATGCTTATCAGCGTCCGCCGGGGGGACCAGGAACGATCATTTTACCGTAAACTTGAGCAGGCCTGTCGGCAGAAGGTTCTTGAGATTATGGCATCCATGGAAGCCCAGGAAGCTGGAATTGCCATTCTTCAAACCCTCATACATCTGAGGCAAGCGGCCATCGCTCCCCAGCTGGTTGGCGGGCCTGAAGTGTCGGCGAAACTTGACATGCTGGTGGAAAAGCTCCAGGAGGCATCCGGCGAAGGACACTCAGTCCTGGTCTTCAGTCAGTTTGTGAAGGTTCTCCAGCTGATCAGCGCCCGCTTGGATGCACGGGGCATGGATTACGCCTATCTGGACGGTTCGCTCTCCGCAAGCCGGAGAAATGAGCAGATCAGATTGTTCCAGGAAGACGAGAACAAACAGATATTTCTCCTCAGCCTCCGTGCCGGAGGAGTGGGAATAAATCTGACCGAAGCCGATTATGTATGCATTGTCGATCCATGGTGGAACCCTGCTGTTGAATCCCAGGCCATCGACCGCAGTCACCGAATCGGTCAAACCCGGCGGGTTCTGGCCATGCGCTTCATTGTTGAAGACAGCATTGAAGAGCGTGTGCGGGAGCTTCAGGAAAAAAAGCGCAGACTCACCGACGAGATCTTCGGCAGCGGCGAGTCATTGTTCAGCAATCTCGATCCCGAAGAAATTCTGTCCCTCTTTCGATCAGCCTCCCATAATGCTTCACCCAGCTGATTTCCCTATTCTAATATGGTACTATTTACTCAAAACTGAAAAACCGTGTATTTTGTTCACACAATAAGGCGGGTAACTGGTATGGGTAAAAACTCTATTGCCAACCGGACAATGAAAGCATTGAAACGTAATTCGGATATTCGTCTCGCCCTGCTGTTTGGATCCGCTGCAGCGGGAACCATGAATTCTGCATCCGATATTGATATCGCAATTGCCTTACATTCGGGTATTATGAGTGTTGAGACAAAAATTGACCTGTCAGTGGAGCTGGAAAAACGGCTGTCTAAAACCGTGGATATTATCGATCTGCTCAGTGCAGAGGGTCTCATCTTATGCGAAGCCGTAAGCGGAGAGGTGCTCATAGAAGAGGAAACGCTACGCAGCAGTCTATCTATAAAAGCTATGGATTTTCGTGAGAATCTTTTTCCGGCAGTACTAGAGGCGCAAAGGGATGCCCTGAAGGACTGGATTAATGAATAAAGAATTAATATACAGCAAGCTTGATTCCCTACGCAGATGCATAAAAAGAATTGAGGAAAAGCGGCCTGAGAGTATTGAAAAGCTTTCTAAGGATATGGACGCCCAGGATATTATTGTTCTGAATCTTGAGCGTGCGGTTCAGCAATGTGTTGATATCGCTGCTCACCTTGTAGTGAACAGCGGCTTGAGGGCTCCATCCAGCATGAGCGAAGGTTTTTCAGCCCTCGCAAATGCAGGTATATTGTCCGAGGATTCAGCCTTGCGGATGCGCAGAGCTGTAGGTTTTCGCAATGTTGCCGTGCATGAATACCGGGAAATGAATATTGCCATTCTGTATACCATTGTCACTACACATCTGAATGATTTTCGGGATTTTTCACATGCCGTAGTGGCGGAGCTGGATAAAATCTAAAATCATTAATGAATGCCCCAAAGAGTGTGGAAACTGCTCCGTTACAGTTAGGGCGCACCCAAATGCACTGAAACCATGCCAATCCACACAGCAGATCTATAAAATCTAAAACGCCACAATAATTTTTTATCATGGAAGAAATTCTGACTAAAAAGCTATAGTATTACCCGTAGAATATCTTATGATTTTTTCCTTAGGAGATTATGCATGTTCCGTACACCACGTTTTGTATTGTTACTCGCAGTTCTTTTTGCATCGGTCATGTCGTTGACCGCCCAAAACGGTTTTATTGAATATTTGGAAGGGGAAGTAACCCTGCAGAGAGGGGGGAATACCTTCGTGCCGAATTTCGGCGATGAATTGGAGCAGGGCGATATTGTAATCACCGGAGAAGACGGACTGGTGATTATCAATATTGATGATCGGGGACAGGTGAAGCTGCTTCCCGGTACTGAATTGGTCCTGGATTCGATTCAAGGTGATATTGCCGTGGAACTGAAAAGCGGCGCTGTGTTTTCCCGCCTTCACCGATTGGGAGGACGGAAGTTTGACCTCCGGGCCGGCTCCATGGTTGCCGGGGTCCGTGGCACCGAGTTCTTCACCCTCTTCGGGAAACAGGTGGACGACGAGCGGGATGTCTGGCTCTGCGTGAACGAGGGTGCGGTGGGCGTATCCATTCCGGAATTAGATCCGGAGAGCGAGACCTTGGTGAAAGAAGGGGAGGGGATCAATATTCTGGGCGGAAGAACCGTGACCGATCCCCGCTTTTATGAATGGACCACAGAGCTGAATTGGAATATGGATCCGAATGCGGGACCGGTTACAGACGGAACCCGAGCCGATGCCCTCTACGACGACCTTCTGGATATCGATTATGATTGATACATTACTCCCTCGATTCCTGCACCCGTTTAGCAAGCTGATGCTGATACTCGGCGCACTGCTGGTCCTCATTCCATCCGCCATCCTGGCGGACAATAATGTTCCCTCCGAGGTGGAAGAAAGTTCTGCCGAATTCGAATTCCGGGCGGTCATTGCCCCGGACACAGGACGGATCGATCCCTTGGTTGAGATCTCCACTGCATTTCAGCCGGACTCCAAGCCTTTGGGGCTGAGCTCTCTGACCGCCGGAGCCTACTTCCGGATCATTGATAATCTGAAGCTTGGGGCATTTTACCGCATGCAGCTGGGTGCCCGTCACGACGACGATTGGGTTTCCGACGGTGCGGGGGGCTGGAGCTGGGCGGACAGCGTTAACCGCCTGGAGCATCTGTTAATTGCGGATGCCACCCCCCGGGCTTTGCTGCCGTTTTTGCCCGGAAAGGACTGGGTCGGCTCTCTGAAAGCCCGCTACATCTACAACTTCTACAACGATCAGCAGACACTTTATCTCCGTCCCGGGCTCACCTATGTGCATATGGTCCGGCGCAGCCCGGTGTTTAACCTGACTCTGGCGTATGCAGCGGGTATGGGCATAAACTTTTCCAGCGGAGTCTATTCCCATGATCTGTATGCAAACGGTCTGTACCATCTCAGCGACGGGGTGAAACTGGAACTTCGTGTGGGCTGGAACCGCACTGCATGGGAGACCAGCGCCGACGGAATTGAAGCCGGACTGGACTACCGCTTCTCCCCTGATCTGTTCCGGGCTGGGGCGGGGATCATTTTTACCCCCTAGCATCTTTGCTAAATTTGCTTTTGAACCCGCTCTGAAATAGAAATGAAAAATAATCACCCGCTGCAGTCCCGACCCATTCTGCGGCGGGACTAATCGTCTAAATACTCCACCATTCTTGAATCCACCGCTTCAATATGGTGGAGCATTAAGTCCTTCATCTGACTCAGCAGCTGCTTTAGTTCCTGGAGGCTGTAGCTGTCAATGTCCATAATTACCGACTGAATATGCTTTCGTAATCTGATATGATGCCCGCTGTGCTCGTACACATAATCCCGGGGCATTCCCTGATCCTTCATGAACTGCTCTTCTTCCAGAAAATGCACCGAAGCATGCTTGTATATATCAATAATCACCGAGAGAAGACCCGCCTTGCTGGTAACCGTTGCGGCCCCATCCATGGTGCGGATTATCTCTGCATGTGCGTCGTCTATTTTCGGATTGTCCACCTTGGTAAACTTCCGGTTTTCATTAGTCATATTACCATTTTACTCAAGAAAGCCGGGGAATTCATGCTGCTGTTCAGAAAATCCCCCAAATTTAGGAAATAATGCGTGAACAGCAGCATTCCGGGAAGCAAGAGGGGTTTGTCATGCCCCCCGAAGCTCCTTCGCCGCAGCAACCATGGCCTCCAGCGCCGGCTTTGCCTCATCCCAGTTTCTGGTTTTCAGACCGCAGTCGGGGTTTACCCAGAGCTCCCTGGGGTCAAGATGGGCCAGAGCCCGGTCAACCCGGGTGCGTATCTCCCGGGTCTCGGGAACCAGCGGGCTGTGGATATCGTAGACCCCGGGGCCCAGGCCTTTGGCGTAGCCTTTCTTTGCCAGTTCGCCGAACAGCTCTCCCTGTGAGCGGCTTGTCTCAATGCTGATCACGTCGGCGTCCATGGCATCGATCCCCTCGAAAATACTGTTGAAATCCGAGTAACACATGTGGCTGTGAATCTGCGTACCATCCTTCACCCCCGCATGGCTTAAGCGGAAAGCTTGGGCACCCCACTCCAGCGCCCGGGGCCACATCCGCTGCTTTAGGGGCAGCACTTCCCGGAAGGCCGGCTCATCAATCTGGATTATTGATATGCCGTTAGCCTCCAGCTCCAGCACTTCTTCCCGAAGGGCCAGGGCAATATTGTAGGCGATCTTCTCCGGCGGAGTGTGGGGGGGAACAAACGACCATTTCAAAATTGTCACCGGCCCGGTGAGCATCCCTTTTACCGGTTTGTCAGTCAGGCTCTGGGCATAACTGATCCATTTCCAGCCCAGATCCGGGCTTCGCCGTACCGATGAATGGATTACCGGCGGCTTCACGCAGCGGCTTCCGTAGGACTGCACCCAGCCGGACTTGCTGGTCCATACTCCCTCCAGGCGGTCTGCAAAGAAGCTCACCATGTCCGAGCGTTCCGGTTCGCCGTGCACCAGCACATCCAGACCGATCTCCTCCTGCAGACGGATATTCCGCTCGATTATTTCCATAATCCGGTTCTCATATGCGGAATTATCGATCTCTCCCCGCTTCCAGGACAGGCGCAGCTTCCGAATATCCGAAGTTTGGGGAAAGGAACCGATGGTGGTGGTTGGAAGCGCAGGGAGCTTCAGGGCTTCCTGCTGAATATTCTGCCGCTCACGGAAAGAGCTGCGCCGGCTTTGCAGAAGTTCCTCCAGGTTGTCCCCTTCAGTCTCGGCCCATGGGATCCCGGTGGATCCTGGGCCAACGAAAGGGCCAGAAGAGGGGCCAGAGAAAGAGCCAGAGAAAGAGCCAGAAGAGGGGCCAGAAGAGGAGCCAGAGAAAGAGCCAGAGGAGGAGCCAGAAGAGGGGCCAGAAGAGGGGCCAGAGAAAGATGTGGAATCGGATACCGAGTCCGGGGCTCGAAGTTTTTCCAGGGCAGCGCCCAGTTTCCCCAGGTCGGCCAGCTTTTCCACGGTGAAACCCAATACGCCCTGCAGTTCCCGGGGAAGCGTTTCACCTTCTATGCTCCAAGGAAGATGTAGAAGGGAGCATGAGGGGGCCAGCCACAGGCGGTCGGGTTCGGATGCCCGGTCCCGGCTGCGCAGGGGTGCCAGCTTTTTCTTCAGTTGCGCCTTCAATTCCGCCGCAAGAACTTCAGGGTCCTCCCGCCAGGGACTGCGGCCGTTCACTACGCCCAGGCTTAACACCTGGTCGGGATTGAGGCGATCAATCAGCCTGGGCAGCAGTTGACGATTTTTCTCGTAATCCAAGTGGATGCCGTCCACCGGCAGCTTCAGCACGGTATCCAGCTCTTCTTCGATGCTTTCAAAGTAGGTGGTAAGCAGGAGTTTGGGAAATCGGCTGGCTGTACCGTTTGCTTCTGGAGCGCTGCCGGCAGCTCCTGTGTCGCCTGAGCCTCCGGTGCTGGTTACCTCTGGAGCGCGGCCGGCGCCGTTTCCGTTGCCCGGGTTGCCGACGGCGGGGGTGTGGGGGCTTGCTTCACTAAGCCTTTCATACGCCCGGGTGAATGCATTGCGCCAGCTATCATTCAGAGTATCCAGAACAAGGATCGGCTCATCGATTTGTACCCATTCAACCCCTTCGGCTGAAACCTGTTCCAGAATACTGCGGTATGCAGCGATAAGCTCATCCAGCTTTTCTAGTTTTGCCGCTTCATGGCCATGTTCGTTCTCCGTGGAAAGCTTCGATCGGCTGAGATGCAGATAGCTCACCGGGCCCAAAAGCTCTAGTTTGGGGGTAAAGCCTGCCTCCACCGCTTCACGAATTTGTGACAGCAGATCGTCTGTCCGGGGAGTGAAGACGGTTGCAGCATCGATTTCGGGAACAATATAGTGATAATTGGTGTCGAACCATTTGGTCATTGCCGAGGGTTCGATGTGCTGCTGGGTGAGTCCCCTGGCCACACCGAAGTAGCGGTCCAGGCGGGACGCTGCGTCGGCCTTCTCAAATCGTTGGGGGAGATGGCCCAGCAAAAACGATGTATCCAGTACATGGTCGTAGAAGCTGAAATCCCCCACGTTCACCATGCTCAGTCCTGACGATGCCTGCAGCTTCCAGTTTTCCATGCGGATATTTCGGCCCTGCCGCTCCAACTCTTCTCGGTCAATTCTTCCCTTCCAGTACGATTCAAGGGCACGCTTCAGTTCTCGGTTTTTTCCGATCCTGGGAAGTCCCAGGCTATGCAGGGTAACGCTCATCTGTATCCTCCTGATTCATTATTACAGGATGAACAATATCAAAATTAAATGATGAAAAAAATTGATATTATATTATATATCAATTACAAATATTTATATGTATACAGTAGAACGGCAGCATTTGGAAATCCTGGAGGCTCTCACCCGGGAAGGGACATTATCCCGGGCGGCGGAAGTGCTTGCGTTGAGCCAGCCTGCGCTCACCCACAGCATCCGTCGGCTGGAAGAGCAGCTGGGGCTTCGGATATGGGAGCGTCAGGGGCGGCGCATTGTGCTCACCCGAAGCGGACAGTCGGTGCTCAGATCTGCGGGACAAATTCTGCCCAGATTCAGAAAACTGGAGGAAGAGCTGGAAAACCACCGCTCGGGTGTGGCGTCCTCGCTGATTATCGGGGTGGAGTGTCATCCCTGCTATCAGTGGCTGCTTCAGAGCCTCAAGCGATTTTTGGCCCGGTTTCCCGGCACGGACACCCGGATAGACCGGGAGTTCCAGTTTGCCGCCATGGACGCCCTGCTGCATCATAAAATTGATCTCTTAATAACCCCCGATCCCTATGAGCTAAAAACCCTGAGCTTTCATCCCCTGAAGAACTACGAGCTGCGGCTGGTGCTTCCCTCCGGACATCATCTTGCAACTCAGGATCAGATCCGGCCTGCCGATCTATCTGACCAGCTGCTTCTCAGCTATCCTGTGGAAATTACCCGGCTGGATATTTACACCCGTTTTCTTATCCCCTCGGGACAGATGCTTCCCCGGCGGAGGGAGCTGGACAGCCATGAGATGATGCTTCTTCTGGTTGAAGCTGGGCGGGGAATCACCGTCATGCCCGACTGGCTCATCCCTGAATCGGAAGGAATTGTCAGCCGCCGCATCGGAGAACACGGTCTGCACAAGGTGCTCAGTGCGGGCGTGCGGAAGGAGGATGAAGCCAGGGAAGACATCTCGGGATTCCTGCAACTAGCAGCTGAAAATGGTTAAGGTCTGGAAGGGCGGGGATGCTGGATGCGGC
>NZ_JBXWXS010000003.1:0-259166 GCF_059431795.1 Salinispira sp. | reverse complement strand
GGCTGAATTCTGCCAGCAGTTTAGTGATGTATGGTTGTAGTGTGTTCATAAATCATATACCGGAAAAGAATTACTGCTGCTTGAACTTGCGAATTTTTTTACAAGCTTTGGTGCACTCTAAATTCATTACATCAGTGCATGGCTTTTCCTGAGATTCTCAGATATACTGGAGTGAAGAACTATGGCTGATCAACACTCTGACACAGAAAACATTTTTGCAGGATTGGTGGAGAGCGAGGAAGCAACTATCACCTTCGGTGATGATGAAGATTCTCATCTTCTAGCTAAAACATCTTCCCCGGAGTCCGGGACAAAAAGCAACGGTTCCGACGCTCCCCCCGATTTTTCCGATCTCTTCGATGAGGAACGTCCGGTTGAAATGGGTACAGTACCCGACTTCAGTTCCGCTCTGGACCAGGTTGAAGATCCCAAGTTTTCCAGGTTTGAGAAACTTCTCACCGATAAGCCCCAACCCATTTTCAAGAATAAAAATTATTATAAAATACTGCTTAACGGGGAGGGCGAAAGTGCCAAACATGTACATAACATGCTGGGAAATTTTCTCCAAGCCAAGGATCCCCAGGACAGAACCATGCATAGAGGTCGTTTAGCCCCTGCATACTGGGATTTCGCCGCTTCAGTAGCATCTAAAATTACCCGCAAACTGCCTGCACCTAAAATTCTGCTTTTACGATTCGGGATTCTTCTTCCCACCGCAATTTCTTCGGAACAGCGAATACTTGTGAGCCGAATTCCCTATACCACCAGCTGCGATGAGCCGGTGTATTACGCAGATGAGTGGCTGAAAGCGGTGGCATTTGGAAGGGTAAGCGCATCTGCCACCGACGAAACTAAAATGCCGTCTAAAAACAAGGGGGCAAAAGTCAGCGCCATGCTGGATAAGACCCGGGGCCGCTACGATGCGCAGATTCAGGTAGTAAAAAACTATGTAAGCGAAATGCAGACCCAGGAACGGATCATGAAGGAACAGCTTGAACTCCTGCTCCGTCACCAGCCTATGAGCCGGTATGACAATCTTCCGGCACCATACGACGATGCCCAGAAAAACGGGCTCAGCGAACTAAATTCAATTATCCGGCGCCTGAATAACCTGAACCGTCAACTCAGCACCGCATACAAAGAACTGGACAGCGTGAGCGACCAGCTGGAAAAATTGCGGCAGGAGGAAAATGAGTATGGCGATGAAGATGCCGCTGATTCTCAATCTGTAGGGGAAGAGATGAACACCGTCCGGCAGATGGCAAAACTCTGTGTAGGCCGGCAGGGCAATCATTTTCCTATGCTCTTAAAGCAGTACTTCATTCCAAACATCCGGGATATCGGCACCAAAGAGAATGTGGTTAACACTCTTGCAGAGGTGGAAGCTCTGGATCCTGATGTGTTTAAGCGGACCTTCAAGCAGCAAACCAACAGAATTGTTCCCAATGTAATTCTGATTCCCTGTTACGGAGATACGGGGATCTGCTGGGAGCCTTTCGAACGGCACAATCGGGCCACCAGCCGCGGCAGACTGGCAATCCCCGTGTTCCCAAAGGACCTACGGGTCGCGGTGATCTCCGCACTGGGAGACCTGCGCTGGCAGGTTGCAAAGGAAAAAGCCCAGCATTACTGGATGGAAGAAGGTCTCACAGGATGGTATTATCAGGATTTTTCCGATAAAAAACGCAAAGGGGATGTGAAAGACGCCTTCATTCAGGACTACATTCTCTGGATTACCAAGGAATCCGAGGGTACGCAAAAAATGGAACGGGATGTCCGCTCAATATTCTGGCGCTATGTTCCCTTCCCCCAGAATGTGAAGGATAAGCTGAAGAATAGGGGCTTCGTTTACAACGAGCTGTATAAGAAGGACCAGAACAGGGCCATATCCGACGGGTACTGATCCTTCAAAACATTTTCCGTCTCTTTCAGGCCCTATCAATACATGCAAGAGCCTGAGATACCAGGCTTTTTTACTCTCTTTCTCTGCTGAGTTTCAGCACCACCCCCGTGTAGCCGGGAAGTTCCATCCGCAGGCGGCCCCGTCGGATACGGACTTTTTCCAGATCCGGAACGCCGGGAGCCAGCGCTTCGCCGTTGGAATCCAGCACCATGCTGTGGGCCCATCGGAAATCTCGTCGCAGCTCTTCCGGCAGCTCGATGGTAAACCGCTCTTCAGCGCCGTTATTCAGAATCGTGAGAAACACATCATCGTCATCATGCCGGGCATACACAAAACGGCTCATACTCCGGTCCACAATGCTGAATTCGCCCCTGCTGAGGGCAGGATGGCGGCTGCGGAGTTCATTCAGAGAGGTCACCAGATCTTTATAGAGGGCGGGCTCCTCCCAGGCCATGAGACTCCGGCCCGAGTGCTCGGATCCGCCGTCCATGGGAACTTCCGTGCCATAATACATTATTGGTATGCCCGTATAGCTGAACAGGAACATGAGTGACTGGGCCAGCTTCTGCTCCTGGTTCCGGTACACCTGGTTCACAAAGCGCCGAACATCATGGTTGTCGATAAATGTGCCCATAAGATCTTCATGGGGATAATTTCGTTTGGAATTGATGATGCTCTGAGCAAAGCGGGTGGCCGGTTCGCCGTTTCTCACCATATCCTGAATGGCAAAATAGGCAGGAAAATCCAGCAATCCGTCTATTCCGGCATTCTGATATTTTCCCAGATTGGCAGGATTACCGTCAAACACCTCTCCTATGAGGTAAAAGTCCGGAAAACGCTTTTTGATAGCGGCGGAATACTCCTTCCAGAATTCCGCGGGCACATGTCTCAGGGCATCCAGACGGTAGCCGTCAATACCGGTCTGTTCGATCCACCAGATAGACATATCGATCAGATACTCGCGCACCTCGGGATTTTCATGATTTAAATCCGGAAGATTCTGAAGCCAGTGGTTCTCCACCTGATACTGATCCGAATAATCGTCAATATCCCGCCGGGGATGGAACCAGTCGTCGTATTCCGGCTCCCCGAAGAAATCGTGCTGAATCCCGGTATGATTTATGGCCAGATCTAGTATTACCTTGATACCCAGCTCATGAGCCCGGTCAACCATGGTTTTCAGACTCTCCATGTCACCGAAATGCTCTTCCACCGCATAATAATCCTGGGCCCAATAGCCGTGGTAGCCGCCGGCCTGATTATCCACAACCGAGGAGATCCAGATTGCACTGAACCCCATGTCGGCTATATACGGAAGCTTCTCCGTCAATCCGGCAAAATCTCCACCATGGTAACCCTTCAGGTTCCTGATGTTTACCGTATAATTATTGCTTCCATCTCCGTCATAAAAGCGGTCGGTAAAGAGGAAATACACGGAATCCTCAGGTCCGAATTCTGCACTTACACGAAAAAGCGCGGCAGATACAAGGAATAGAACAACCATTCCTCTGCGTACGCTGCTCCAGGATATGGGAAAAATCATCGCTTGCGGGCTCCTATTCTGAAAATGGGATCAAAGTATTTATCCATGTCCACTCTCTTTGACAACCATTTGATAAACAGATGGTAGAACAGATAGGACGATGCAACAGAAAGAAAGAATATGATAATCAGAGCCACCTGTGCTCCGCCCTGGCCGAAGACACCAGAGAGAAATCGGGCATACAGGGTTGCAAGCAGCAGGAGCATGGCAATCATGATGCCCACGTTCACCACAGTTGCGCCCAGAATAAACAGCACCGAATTGAGTTTCTTGTTCATTTTTTTTCCCGATTGTTCCCGGGCACCCTGGATGGATCCGTTTTCCGCGGTTCCGTCTCCGTTTCCATCATGTTCATTATCTGTCATGTTCAACCTCCCGGTTTTCTGTATTCCTTCTGCCGGCATTCTGCATACCGGTATCCGAGTCGCTGCTTTGTTCTCCGGTAAAAATCAGCGTGATCATCAATAGTATGCCGCTGATCACCGTGGACATATCCGCAACATTGAAGGTGGGCCATCGATCCAGTCCAAACAATCCGTAGAATTTAAAATCCAGAAAATCTACGACGCCGAGGGGGCGGAATATCCGGTCAAAGAACACATTGCCTATGCCGCCCCCGGCTATCCCCGCCAGAAGCCAACGCTGAAATTTGCTGATCTCGTCGGATTTTATCAGAAAAATAAGAACACCGATGATCACAATGGATGGAATGATGATCATCAGAATTATCCGCACTACAGGAGCGGCGGAATCTCCGAGACTGAATGCAGCACCAAGATTCCGTACATGGATAATCCGGAAGAATCCATCCAGATGAGATGAACCGATGGTATTCAACGGAATGGTCCGTACGATAATCAATTTGGTTATTTGATCCAGGAATACGATAACTGCTGTAAGGATCAGCGGCTTAAGATGATATGTTTGTTCTTTCATGTGTTATCCCGTTTACAGACCCGTAGGTACATCTATGAATTCCGCTTCAATTCCCGCTTCTTTGCCGGGTCCTTTCAGCAGGTGCTCCATGAGCAGCTTCACACCCCAGACCTCTGTTAAATAGTGTCCGGCGAATATAACATTAATTCCCGCTTCCAGACAACGATGATAAATCGTATGGGAGGCATCGCCGGTGATAAACAAATCGTACCCCTTTTCTATTGCCTCATCCACATCGAAGGCCGCTCCCCCGGAAACAATGGCCACCGAACGGATTTCATCGGGCCCGAACGGCAGGGTTGCAATAACATTACCATCGAAGCCGAATAGCTTCTCCTGAATTGCAAAAAGCTCCAGGGGCTTCTCAAGGGTTCCTGCCATGCCGATGGGTACTCCCTTGTGAAGACCAAAGGGGTGTATATCCTTGAGCCCCAGACTGGAGGCAATTCCCGCATTATTTCCAAGTTCGGGATGGGCGTCCAAGGGAAGATGAATGGCATAGAGGGCAATATCGTGTTCCATGAGAAAACGGATCCGCTCGTAATGATACCCGGTGAGCAGTTCTTCCCGCCCCCAGAATAACCCATGATGAACCATCAAAATATCCGCCCCGATATCCGCACAGCGCCGGAATGTCTCCAGGCTTGCATCCACGGCGAAGGCAACCCTGGATATCTGGTTATTCCTGCGGCCTACCTGGAGGCCGTTTTTGCTATTATCGATTCGGGAGAACTGATCCAGTTTCAGTTCTGCCTGCAGCCAGCTGTCTAGTTGGGAAATATTCATAGTATACTTCTCCTCATATTAGTAGGTTATCATGTAGCCTCCAGAGTTGGACAGAGAATTGTCCCGCCTCTATACTGATTATACAACCGGCAGTTTTCAAGCTGCCATTGGACGGATACGTACATGAATACTTCCCATGCATCCCAACGATGCCGCCTTGAAGCCTCGAGGGTGCTCTTTTCAATTCCCGAAGAAGAATTGAATGTGGAACCCAGGGATCAGGCAAGCTTTGGCATAATCGGACAGGAACGGGCCATCCAGGCTCTTCAAATGGCAATTTCCATTTCCTCAAAGGGATACAATATATTCGCCAGCGGAGCTGCGGGTACCGGAAAACGGACGGCGGTAAACCACATCCTTGCCGCTCAAAAGCTCAAACCGGAACTGCTTCGGGATATTCTGTATGTTCATAATATGATTCAGCAGGACAGTCCCAGGGTGCTTTATCTGCCCGCCGGACAGGGCAAGCGTTTCAAGAAGCTTCTGCGCCGATTTGTCCTCTCGATCAGGGAGCTGGCACTGACCATCAAGAGCCGCAGCGGATTCAAGGAAGCCAGAGATCAGATCATGCTCAGGACCGAATCCGAGGAGAATCAGATGCTCTTCGATTTTGAAGACCGTGTAGAACAGGAGGGCTTCAAAATTGTCCAGATTGAGGAGGATGACCAGGAGCGGGCGGATCTTGCCCCCATGATTGATGACGAACCCTCCGACTTTGATGAACTGCAAAAAAGAGTGAGCAGAGGCGTTCTCAGCAGAAAAGATTATAAAGAATTACGGGAAAAGTACTTTCAGTACATGGATGAACTCAAACAGGTTTTGAGCCGGATCCGGAATTCCCGGGTGAAGATCACCAGCGAAATGGATGCCCTTCACATGGAAACCATGTCTCCCGATGTAAAAGAGGGGGTGAAGCAACTGAAAACGGAATTTTGCTCTCCGGGCGCGCCTCTCACCCCTGAGGAGCGGAAACGAATTGCCGACTATTTAGAAAGCATGGGCAGCGACTTGTTACAGAGAATTTCCGTGCTAATTCATGAGAGCAATGATGAAGCCTTCGAGGGCGAACCTGAACTCTCCACCCAGCCCCTTCCCGAGCCCCTGACCCGCTACGACGCCAACATTCTCATTGATCACAGTAATACCGATGCACCTCCGGTGATCGAGGAGACCGCACCGGACTACGCCCGACTGTTTGGCAGCATCGACATTCCCTCGGATTCGGGGAGCGGAGGTGAACCAACCTACGGTTTTCTTCACCTGCGGCCCGGCTCAATTCTCAGGGCCAGCGGCGGATACCTGGTACTGAAAGCCGAGGACATTCTCATTGAGGATGAGGCGTATCTGCACCTCAAACGAGTTCTGCAGAACGGATCAACGGAGATCCGTAATCCAAGCACTCCGGGAACCTCATCCCACGGCTATATCAAGCCCGACCCGGTGAAGGTGAACCTGAAGGTGGTAGTGATGGGCAAGGAAAGCCTCTACGACGCCCTCTATCTTCAGGATGAAGACTTTCAGAAACTGTTCAAGGTTCCTGCGGAATTTGATTACGTGATGCCCAGGAACCACCGGACCACCGGTGAGTATATCAATTTTATCAGGCTCATAACCCGGGATGAAAATCTCCGTAATGCGTCCAGAAGTGGCATTGCAGCGGTTCTTGAGTACGGGGTCCGGCTTGCGGAATTCAGGGATCAGCTTTCAACCCAATTCAGTCTTGTGGCAGATATTCTCAGAGAGGCGGATTACTGGGCGGGAGTGGAAGGCAAGCAGGAAATTGACCGGGAGGCTATTGAGCGGGCGCTGAAGGAGCGGGCTTTTCTGCTTAATCTTCCAGAAGAAAAGATCGACGAGCAAATCCGCAGCGGCGAACTGCTCATCCGGATTCAGGGAAGTGAAGTAGGCCGGGTGAACGGACTTGCGGTGCTGGACCGGGGATATTACAGCTTCGGCAGGCCTACGGTGATCAGTGCCCAGGCGGTTCCGGGGAATGACGGTCTGATAAATGTTGAACGGGAAGCCGGGCTTAGCGGAGAGATCCACGACAAGGGTTCATATATTGTGGAATCCTATGTACACGCCCGCTACGCAAGGAACTTTCCTCTCTCCATAACCGCACGGATTGCCTTCGAGCAGAGCTACGTAGAGGTTGAGGGAGACAGTGCGAGCTCCAGCGAGATATTCGCCCTTCTATCCGCTATAGGAGATATTCCCCTTCGCCAAGATGTTGCTGTCACCGGATCAGTAAATCAGATGGGTGAGATTCAGCCCGTAGGAGGTGTTATTGAGAAAATCGAAGGTTTCTTCGAAGTATGCCGGCAAATTGGACTCAGCGGTAAACAAGGGGTAATTATCCCAATACAGAACACTGAGAGTCTGGTCCTCAACCGGGATGTGAGCCGGGCAATAGAACAGGGAATGTTTCATATCTGGGCCACAAGCACCATAGATGAGGGAATGGAAATTCTCAGCGGGATGACAGCCGGGGAACGCGCAGAAAACGGCAGGTTTCCGGAAAGCAGCCTCAACTTCCGGGTTGAGCAACGGCTCAAGGAAATGGCGGAGATTATGAAGGACCATGGGGAAAACTCCGACGATACTGATGACGAGGAACGGGAAAAACCGCGCAATGGGTAATCTACAGCCTCCGGATATACTGTTGACCCCGGGTATACTGAAGAAATCAGCAAGATTCCCCCCTTTGTGTATAAATTATAAATATTGAATATAAATAGAGAATTGCATATGATAAGATAGGAATTATAATAGTAGATATACACCTGCCCTTACATGAGGGTTTGGTAAGTTTCATGAAGCCGTATCCTGGATTATCATCACGGATACGATACATAAAAGTTTGAATTACGGGACATATACTATGAAGATCGATGCTGAAAAAGTCCGGAAAGCGGCCCGCAGCTCCGTACCCCTTACCGTTAAGACGTTTACCCTTCCCAACGAAACCGAGCTGCAGCTTGAGGAAATTCTTGAAGTATTTCTTTTGGAAATGGGACAGGAGTCACTGAAGGACTCCCTGTTCTATTGTCTGCGGGAACTGGCGGTGAATGCCAAAAAGGCCAATACCAAACGGGTCTATTTTCAGGAACTCGAACTTGATATTAGCAGCGAAGATGACTATGTGAGCGGGATGGAGAACTTCAAACAAACCACCCTGGACAATATTCAGCATTACTTAAAGCTTCAGAAAGACCGGGGTTTGTATGTCAAGATTATTTTCCATTCGAAAGCAGACAAGCTCCACATTTATGTGATCAACAATACCGAAATGACCCGGAAAGAACAAATGCGTGTATACGACAGAATTGCCCGAAGCCGGGCGTTCAACAGTATGGAAGAAGCCCTTGCCACAGTGCTGGATGACAGCGAGGGAGCGGGATTGGGAATTGTCATTCTGGTGCTCATGCTGAAAAAGCTGGGTCTGGATGAGGATGCATTTGACATCGATACAGAAGACGGGGAGACCATCGCCCGGATCACCATTCCAATGAGCGAGCTGAGACTTGAACAGATCAGCGAGGTATCTGCAAAGCTGATTGAGCATATCGACAGCCTGCCCAAGTTCCCCGAGAACATCGCAGCCCTTCAGGCGGAAATTAATGACCCCGACGTGGAGCTCAGCGATATTGCCAGGAAAATCGCCACCGACCCTTCACTTACCGCAGACCTTCTCAAACTGGTGAACTCCGCCGCTTTCATGCTGCCCAAGCGGGTGGACAACATCAGCGAAGCGGTTAAGCTTGTGGGGCTTCGCCGGCTCCGGAATCTCCTGTACTCATACGGTGCCCAGAAAACCCTGGGAGAGGGAAATGAGGAAACCAAGGGTCTCTGGATGCATTCATACAGAACTGCCTTTTATGCCTATACCATCGCCAGAAGTATATTAAAAAAGAAGGAAATCCTTGATGACGTATACGTCGGGGGTATTCTTCACGATATGGGAAAAATTGTTTTCAGTTCGGTACATCCAGATCTGATTTCAAACATTGCCAACTTCACCAAGCAAAAAGGAATTCCCGCCCATCTCTTTGAAGATTTCTCAGCCGGACTGAATCATGCTGAAATAGGTGCAATGATTGCCGAAAAGTGGAACTTCCCGGAAATTCTTGTAGACGCCATCCGCTTTCATCACGACCCGCACAGTGCGGACAAGAATTACCGGATGATTGTTGATACCGTGTACCTGGCCAATTCACTTGCGAATATCGATGAAAAAACCAACGGGTACGAACAAATAGATCCGACAGTGATCGGTCGGTTCAACATTCCTACAATGGACCATCTCATGCGCATCCATGCAAAGCTCTCCCAGAAATTTGAGGAAGAACGAAGCATGTAAGCTCCTGCCGCCGTTCGGGCGAGTCTGCAGGTGATGCAGGTTCCCGAATATGCAGGAAAACATTTGACAGAGCACCACTCAATATATTATTTTCCTTATATTCAAACATAAGCATTTAGATATAAGGAGTATATGATGGCAGTTTCCATTTACACAACTCCCAGTTGCAGTTTCTGCGTAAAAGCCAAACAGTGGATGCGGGAGAACAGAATTACCTTCAAAGAATTTGATGTATCCAGGGATCAACGAAAAGCCGATGAAATGGTACGGAAATCCGGACAGATGGGAGTACCGGTTGTAGACGTTCACGGAAAGGTGATTGTGGGATTTGACCGGGATAAAATTGAACGGGCGCTGAAACGCTGATCAGCTCCCAACAGACTTTGCAGCAGCAGGAACCTGCTTTCGCAGGATAGGCAGCGTTAGCCCAAAAATAGGAGGAAACAGTATGGCAAAGAGCACGGCAAGCTGGAAAGGCGGCATGGCATTTGACCTGGATCTTCAAGGGAGAACCATTCCCGTGGATGCAGTTGAAAAAGTGGGGGGAAAGGACTACGGACCTCAGCCCAAGGGTCTCATGCTTTCAGCCCTGGCGGGATGCACCGGCATGGATGTGACCTCCATTCTGGGCAAGATGAAGGTTCCGTTCGAGAAATTCAATATAGCTATTGATGGGGAGACATCCGACTCCCACCCCAAAGTTTTCACCAATATCCACATCACCTATGCATTTACTGGTGATAAAAATTCCCTGGATCAGAAGAAAATCCTCCGGGCAATAGATCTGTCGCTGAATGACTACTGTGGTGTTTCAGCAACGTTGAAACATACGGCGGATATCAGTTTTGAGCTCCAGTTAAACGGAAGCAAGACGGCTGAGGGTAAGCAGGGAGAAGAGATGTAATTCTCTTATCTGTGCGGCTGCGGCCAATAATGTTGGAAATTGAAGCTGTTGGCAGGAGGTTATCCCTCCGGGTTGCACCAGAACGCGGCGGCAATGCCGAAGGCCACCGATACATTCAACGACGCCTTTTTTCCAGAGCCGGGTATGCTGATCACCCGGCTTTGGGGTATTTCCTTCGGGCTGTCGCTCCCCGAGCCCCGGGAAAGCTCTCTGCTCATTTCAAGAAGGTCAGGATGCAATCCCAGCTCCTCATTTCCGAGAATAAGCCAACTTCCGGACTGCATATTAGCAGCACCAATGGGTTCTCCTCCGGTCTCCAGAAGATACAGGAAAGGAGAGACAGCTGCTCCCGCCCCCCCTACGACGGAGGCTGGAAAGGATGTAATGAAATCTTCCCGAGGCAGTACCCCCCACTGGGTCTGAAACGACATTCCCATGGAAGTCTTATCCAGCCTGGGAGTACCGGGTTTGGGGGTATCCGGAGATAAAATAACGGGTGAAATACCGAAAAACGCTGCGCTGCGGAATACAGCACCCACATTGAATGGTGAGCGCAGGTCATCCAAATAAATCCCCCTTCCACCCGGCGGCAAGGGCGGAAGGCAGGGAGGATCACCCAGATCGAGTCTCATCTCTTCCGGATCCCGGTATTCCGTTCCCGGCGCGAACCTTTTCCCGGAACGCAAATACTGATCCCCGGGGCCCGCAGCGGGTGAAAGGCTGGAGTATTCATCCCAGTCCGCAGCCACCGCGCCGATCTCATCCATCAGCAGATGACGCAGGCGGTTGGCCGCAAAACCGGCGTGAATGCTGCCGGCAGCCCTGACGAATTTATGCCATTCCACCGGATCCACCAGGCCCGGGGGCAGTTCCCGCTCAAGATCCTCGAAAAACCGGATAAACGACGTCCTATTTCCCTGGAGTTTCCCCGCAAGAAACTGCTCATAGTCTCCGATTATCCTCACCAGCTTTCGTTTCTGCGTACCGGGTTTGAGTTGGAGAAATTTTCTCAGCGTAATCATAGGCTCAAAATGCCCGCTTAATCAGACTGCACACTTCCTGGGAACTGAGCTCAAGTCCGCATACTTCATTCAAATAAAATCCTGCGGATGCTTCGCAGACAGTATAGAGTTCATCAAGGCTGAGATTGAAATCGCGCAACCGGGTGGGCAGTTCCAGGCGGGCGAGAAAGCGCCGCGCTGCGGCCGCAGCCATTGGGGCAGCCTTTTCACTGGGGAGATCGCTTACGTCCTCCCCTAACGCATCGGCAATTCTGGCAAGCCGTTCAGGTTGCCGCTCCACGTACATGTCCAGGATATGGGGAAGCATAACCATGGCAATCCAGCTCTTGGGGACCTTGAAAGCCGCATTGATCATGTATGCCAGAGTACCTCCGATTCCCTGGCTGGATGTGGCCAGCCCCATACCGGAGAGTAGTCCGCCCTGACTTGCCAAAACCCGCACCTGAATATCATCAGGACGGCGCATGGTCTGGAAAAGGGAACGGTGGAGCCGCTGCATGGCTTCCAGAAGCTGAATATCAGATAAAAAGTTCCGTCTTTTTGAGAGATACCCTTCGATGGAGGCCAGCAATGTATCCAAAATGGCCACAAGCTGATATTTCATGCTGAGCCCCAGAGTCAACTGAGGGTCGATAATCAACGCCTTTGTAAGACCCGCAGGCAAACGGATCCGCCTTGCCCGTTCGCTCACAGAATCGCTAACCACCACATCGGATTTCATCATGAAGTGATTCCGGCATGAATTGGGAATTTCCACATAGCTGCAGCGAACGGAGTCAGGATAATGGTCCCGAAGCATATCATTCAGGCTCATATCGCTGCCGATGAGCACCGTGGCCGCCCGGGCCAGAGAGAGAACCCTCATACCACCGAAACCGATAACCACCTGGACCTGTCCGGCAGCACCGATATCTGCAATGGTCTGGATTACCGAGGTTTTAATACCCGGCCGGATATCATCAAATACCACCGGATCAATGCCGCCGGCCCGCAAAAAACCCTGAAGTCGGTTCACATTATCCTGATCCCCGCCGCTTCGCTCGGTTACAAGAAGAACACGATTTCCCAGGGGTTTGACCGTATCGATAATGTGCTGTATGGAATCCACACCGAAACGCAGGTGTTCTATTCCATGGAGTTCTAATTCACCCATTGCAATCCTGGAATCAACAACATGTTGTCGAACTGTGTACTCATTTTCTTCTAAAAGCATAGAGGATGGCGACTGAATATTCAACTTGATATCTCCATGGGAAAATTCTCGTTCGTACGGGTCTTTCAAACAGAAATCTTGAAATTGCCTACCATTTCAGTAACCCCTGGTTCAGGCATGGGGTTACAAAAAAACCGGAATCGCTGTGGAACAGCAACTCCGGTTTGGCCGGGGTGAACCGGCAGATCAGACCCGGGGGTCTGGATATATTAGAGGCCGAATAAATCCATGAGCTTATCGGCTACATTATTAAGTACCGCATCGTTTATATAGGAAGGATCTTTCAGTTTCTCTCTCACTTCGGCAATACGCTCTTCCCGCACATCCGAAGAAGATTGAACTTCTTCATTGAGTTTCAGCATTTCCGCTTTGGTCTTCGCTTCATTCGATACTGAGATGGAATCCCGAGCGGGCTTGGACTCGACCTTATTAGCTTTCTGATTTTTATTATAGGTCGATATAGGATCTAATGGACCAAGTCGTTCGATACTCATAATAATCCTTCCTTTCATTAACAGTATCGGTCATTTTACCTTAAATGTTAAGGCCTTTTTGCCTTTGCAGCCACAAGTACTGCGAATTCCCCCTTGACAGAAGGCCGGTTTTCCAGGTCGAAGCGGATTTCCCCCGGTTTTCCTTCCAAAATCTCCTCGTGAGCCTTGGTCAATTCCCTGCCGCAGAGTATGGGGCGGTCATCTTCCATTTCAGTGCAAAGATCTTCCAGATCCTGCAGCATCTTCACAATTCGAAAGGGTGATTCGTAGATAATAAAAGCATCGCCGGTTTCCATTAAATTCTTAAGCTGATTTTTTCTTCTTCCACCCTTTGGACTGAGAAACCCCTCAAAAATCACCCGTTTGCCCGGAAACGCCGCAACGCTCATAATGGCCGTCATGGCAGAAGCGCCGGGAATGGGTACAGTCGCATGCCCGGCATCCCGTACCGCCCTTACCAGTTGGGAACCCGGATCGCTGATTCCCGGCGTACCGGCGTCGCTGATGTAGGCCACATCCTTTCCATCGTTCAGGAGCGCCACTATGCCCGGGGCGGATTTGGCTTCGTTGCGGGCATGGCAGGGGATAAGACGCTTGCGGATGCCGTGGGCGTTTAAAAGCCGCATGCTATGACGGGTATCTTCACAGGCTATCACCTCAACTTCATTCAAAGTTTCCAGAGCCCTAAGGGTAATATCCTTCAAATTTCCTATTGGCGTACCCACAACATATAACACCGCCATTCGTTCCTCCCGGGCGAAGCGGCAGTCTCTGCTGCATTCGCGTTCTGTTTTGCTTGGAATTCTTCCCGTTGCTGCCGACCATTGTATCAGACCCAATCATGATCTGTGGAGAGTAGCGTGCTGAGTTCCTATCTGGTGATGTCCATTCTGGGCATAATTATCATCCTGCTGATTATCAGCCTCATAAAATTAAGCAAAGGGGATTTTCAGCAGCTGGCCCTGAAAATGGCCGGTGAAGACCGCAATCGTCTTGAGGTATTGAAACCCTGTCCGGTATGCGGAAGCATGCTGAAAAAGGGCCAAACCGTCCACAGCGTGTACTACCGGAGCGCCGGCAGGCATGAGAACCTGAAGGTGGAGGAAATTTTCACCAATATTTACGGCTGCCCCCACTGCTGGCCGGATAACTCCCAGCATCCCAGAACATGCCCGGTATGCGGCAAAACCCTGAGCAAAGACGGCTATCTTGTTGCCAGAACATACAGAAAGGCAGGCAGAAAAGATCACGTCCATGTGGTGGGCTGCACCGAATGTAAACGGGTACGTTAAAGAAGAGCCCCGAGCCGAGCGGACACACTAAACGGCCAACCCGAGCAGTCTGTCAGCCTATCCACCCGTGGCCGTAAACCGGCAAATTTGCCGGAACTGCCGAATAATACTACACTTGAGGTATGAGCGAATATGTTCTTATTCCAATCGTGCTGCTGATCGTTGCATCCGCCGGCGATATTCTTCTTATTAGCAGCGACCGGAGCAGATTCAGAGTATTCACCAAACCCGTTCTCATGCCCCTGTTGGTGTTTATCTATTTATCCCTTGCCATTACACCCAGGTGGTTCATTTTAGGCGGGCTCATCGCCGGCTGGGCCGGGGATGTGATTCTTCTCAGCAGAAAGAAATCCGCCTTTTTTCTGGGCCTTAGCAGTTTTCTCATCGGACATATTTTTTACATTCTCACATTTATTCTGGATATCTCCCAGCCGGCAATGACTCCCCTGGTGCTCACCGCCATCCTGGGTTTCGCCGCACTGGCCTGGTTCATTCTCAGCACCATTTGGCCTGCGGAGCGGGACTATCAGTTTGGGCTAGTTCTGTATTCCTCCGCTTTGGCCGCTTTGGGCATCGCCGCCTTTGCAAGACTTGAGTTTGTGGGAGGAATAAGCGGAATTCTGGTTGCAGCGGGATCTCTTCTGTTTATCTTCAGCGATACCATGCTGGGTTACAGCTACTTCAAAAAGCGCTTCAGGGGAGATCAACTGCTAATTATGATCAGTTATATCCTTGCCCAGGCGGGAATCGTAAGCGGAATTATCTTGAACGCATAATCGGTATAATGCTACTCTCTTGTTCATGGAACAATACAAAAGAAGTCACAGCTGCGGAGAGCTCACCGCCGCTCAGGCAGGCGAACGTGTAACCCTCAATGGATGGGTTCATAGAAACCGTAATCACGGCGGTGTTCATTTTATTAATCTTCGGGACCGCTACGGTATCACCCAGGTTGTGATAGATGAAGATGCATCTGACGATCTCCGGAATACTGCAGAATCTCTGAAATACGAATACTGTATAGCGGTGGAGGGAATCGTTCGTCGAAGACCTGACTCCATGGTAAATAGCGATATGACCACCGGTGAGGTGGAAATTCAGGCCGACACCATTGTGGTTCTCACCAGATGTGAGACCCTTCCATTCATGATCGATGAGCGCAGTGATACCAATGAGGACCTCAGACTCAAATACCGCTATCTTGACCTTCGTTCGTTTTCCATGCAGCGAAAGATCAAACTCAGAGCCGATGTCAGCTACAGGGTACGGGAATATCTGGGCAGAGAGGGCTTTCTGGAAATAGAAACTCCCACAATGATGCGGTCCACCCCCGAAGGCGCCCGGGTCTTCCTTATTCCGTGCCGTCTGAACCCCGGCAGCTTCTATGCCATGCCCCAGAGCCCCCAGCTTTTTAAGCAGATTCTCATGGTTTCCGGGTTTGATAAATACTTTCAGCTTGCCCACTGTTTCCGTGACGAAGACCTGCGGGGCGACCGCCAACCTGAGCACACCCAGGTGGATATTGAAATGAGTTTTGTGGACCAGGATGATATCTTCCGGCTCATTGAAGGAATGATGACGCATATCTTCAAGAGCACTCTGAATATTAATCTTCAAACGCCCTTTCCCCGCATCAGTTACGATGAGGCCATGAACCTCTACGGGTCGGATAAACCGGATCTCCGCTTCGACATGCAAATGCAGGATTTCAATTCACATGTGCCCGGCAGCGGTTTCGGTGTATTCGAATCTGTTGTTGAAAACGGCGGCACGGTGAAAGTTCTGGTTGTCCCCGGTGCCGCAGGCTACAGCAGGAAACAGATCACCGATCTTGAAGACACGGCAAAAACCTACGGTGCCAAAGGCCTTGCCTGGACCAAGGTAACTGAAGAAGGACAGCTTGAAGGGGGTATCGGGAAGTTTTTTGCCGATTCCAGTGACAGCATTCTCAAGCAGCTCTCCGCATCAGCAGGGGACCTTCTGTTATTTGTGGCCGATAGCTGGAAGGTAAGCTGTACCGCCCTGGGTGCGGTGCGCAAACGTCTGGGCAGCGACCTTGAATTGGTAGAGAAGGGCGGCACTACACCTTCAAACTTTGCATTTGCGTGGGTGGTGGACTTCCCCCTCTTTGAGTACGACGAGGAAGGTAAAAAATGGGAGGCTGCCCACCACATGTTCACCATGCCCCAGGCGAAGTACCTGGACTCCATGGAGAACGATCCCGGTGCGGTAAAAGGCGCCCTGTACGACTTGGTATGCAACGGCATCGAGCTGGCCTCGGGCTCCATCCGTATTCACGATCCCGAACTGCAACAGCGGATATTCGACATAGTGGGTTTTGACAAAGATGAAGCGGAACAGAGATTCGGATTTCTTATGAACGCATTCCGCTACGGAGCCCCCCCCCACGGAGGTATCGCTCCTGGACTGGACAGACTAATAATGCTCATGTCCGGAGAATCCACAATCCGCGAAGTTATAGCGTTCCCCAAAAACACCCAGGGGATCAACCCCATGGACGACTCTCCTTCGCCGGTAGATCCGGATCAGTTGAAGGAACTTGGACTTGAACTCAAACTCCCTGATCGGGAATAAACTCCCGGGAAGGATCTGTCGCTGCGTGCCAGGTTAAATCCAACCCCTCAATCCGGCAACCATTATCTCCCGCGATAATCGGCAGACATAGGAGGCAACATGTTCACCATACAGACGCTCAACAAGATATCGGAAACGGGTCTTGGTCTTCTCGACCCCGAACGATTCACCGTCAAGGATGATGCGGCTCAGCCCGAAGGCATCATTCTCCGGTCTCACAAGATGCATGACATGACTCTCCCGGAGAGTCTGCTTGCGGTTGCACGGGCAGGAGCCGGGGTCAACAACATCCCCTTAGAATCCTGCACAGACAAGGGAATCGTGGTCTTCAATACCCCCGGTGCCAACGCCAACTCGGTGAAGGAACTGGTAATCAGCGGTATGCTCCTTTCCAGCAGAAAAATCGTGGAAGGCGTAAGCTGGGCACGGGAACTGAAAGGCGAGTCGGATGTTGAAAAGACCGTGGAAAAAGGCAAGAAAGACTATGCCGGACCGGAAATAATGGGCAAAACCCTGGGGGTTATCGGCCTTGGTGCCATTGGAGTAATGGTAGCCAACGCCGCCGCCGACCTGGGAATGAATGTTCTGGGCTTTGACCCCTACATTTCCGTGGACAGTGCCTGGGGCCTCAGCGCCGGAGTGCGAAGAGCGAAAAGCCTGGAAGCGGCAGTGGCGGAGTGCGATTTTATTTCCATTCACGTACCCCTTCTGGAAAGCACCACAGGGATGGTGGACAGCAAACTGATTTCCCGGATGAAAGACGGGGTACGCATTCTGAATTTCGCCCGGGGACCCCTGGTAAACGATGGGGATATCATTGCTGCGCTGGAAAGCGGCAAGGTTGCAAAGTATATTACAGACTTCCCCAACGCTGAACTTCTCAACCAGGAAAATGTCCTGCCAATTCCCCACCTGGGTGCCTCCACACCTGAGGCTGAAGAAAATTGTGCGGTAATGGCCAGCCGACAGCTCGCAGACTATCTCAGTTCGGGCAACATCAAAAACTCCGTGAACTTCCCCTCGGTTGAGATGGAGTTTTCCACCGATATCCGTCTGGTCATTCTCAACCGTAACGTACCCTCCATGGTGGGACAGATCACCAGCGTGCTGGCGGATGAAAAAATCAATATTTCAGACATGATTAATAAACATCGGGATGAAGTGGCGGTAACCATCATCGATGTGGACGGCGACATCTCGGACAATGGCGTAAAACGCCTGGAATCAATCGAAGGGGTGATTAAGGCACGGGTGATCCGGAAATAACCGGTTCGCCCAGGGTCAAGCGATTACGGGAAGGAGCATTCGTCTCCTTCCCTTTTTTTCATGCGGGGAATATGGTAGAATTGCACCCGCTTACAAGGAGCAGGAATATCTATGCAAAAATATACAGCCACGGTCATTTCGGCGATGATCTTGCTTTTCGCCGCCCCTGGCAGCGTATCTGCACAGTCATCAGAATCAGGAGTATTCAATATGGACAATCATTCTGACGGGCTTTACGCCCAAATGGACACATCGAAGGGTTCAATTCTTCTTGAACTTGAATATAAGAAAGTACCTTTGACAGTGATCAATTTCGTCGGCCTTGCTGAGGGAACCATCAAACATTCCGAGGGAGAGGGAGAGCGGTTTTACGACGGACTGATCTTTCACCGGGTAATTGACGATTTTATGGTTCAGGGAGGCGATCCTGAGGGTAAGGGTACCGGGGGTCCGGGCTACCGTTTTCCCGATGAGTTCCACATGGATCTGGTACATGATGAACCGGGGGTTCTCTCCATGGCAAATGCCGGCCCCAACACCAACGGAAGCCAGTTTTTCATAACCCACAAGGAAACCCCATGGCTTGATTACAAACATGCGGTGTTCGGCAGAGTTGTTGAAGGAATGGATGTGGTGAACAGCATCGAACAGGGCGACAGCATAGAAAAGCTGAGTATCATCCGTAAAGGCAGCGATGCAGAAAATTTTTCTGCCGATCAGGATGCATTCGACGCCGCCCTGGAGGGAATCGAAGAGCATCAGGAACAGTTCGAAAAGAACAAACAGCAGGCTGACGAGCAGCGGGCTGAATCCATTATCCCCGATGCGGAAAAAACCGACAGCGGTATTTTTTACAAGATTACCCAGCAGGGTACGGGAAAAAGTCCTGAAGCAGGAGATACCGTGGTAATAAACTACACCGGTGCCTTTCTTAACGGACAGGTCTTCGACAGCTCTCAGGGCCGGGGCCCGCTGGAAGTGGAAATCGGTGTGGGCCGCCTCATTCCCGGCTGGGATGAAATTGTCCTCCTTATGAAGGAAGGGGAACAGCGGAGCGTGGTTCTTCCACCGAATTTGGCCTACGGCGAACAGGGTGCCGGCGGAGGGGTTATTCCACCCAATGCATACCTTTACTTTGAAATTGAGCTGATTGAAGTGAAATAACAAAACGCGGACCGCAAAGGCTGAAATCCTTCGCGGTCCCTTACGTATATGCTGCAGCGCCTTGTGGGGCGCTGCTTTTTTTTGGTCCCGCCTGCCCTCGGACACCTGCACTCAGACGCCTGCCCCGGACGCCAACATTCGACACATAGGAATCTCGGTAAAAACAAATGTTTTTCAAAATACACTTGATTTTTCCAAATTTTACGATAAATTACGGTATTATTGGAAGGAGGAATGGATGTTGCGTATAAATTCGGTTTTTGTACGATTGATATTAATTTTTACAGCCGTTTGGTTACCCATCGCAGTATTAGAAGCTCAAAACCTACACCAGGGTTTACAACTGGGCTATTACGGCGATGCGGGGATGAATATGACCCTGGACTTTGAAAATCTAAATCCCCAATTGGGAGTGAGCTTTGGCTTTCATGGGGGCTATAGTTACCAGTTTGATTCGGGAAACGCCGAGGACGCCCGGCGAATCTTCATCAATGACGCCACCGGAGGAACTATTGAAAAGCACGGGCAGGCCGTTCGTATCGGTGCCGACATCAGAATACAGCTATTGCAGCAGAATGATATTGAACTACGACTCTACGGAGGCCCCCGGGGCAGTTTCTACAAGGGGCATTATGCGTTTATCGGCGATAATGAAGAATTCGATATCAGTTCCAATCAGGCCGGTCTGGAGCTGGGTTTTCAGGGTGTCCTCCCGGTACACGAAAGACTGGATTTGACTTTATCTGCAGGGCTCAGTTACTTCTTTCCTGCAACACTGCAGGGTCACGGAAAATACCTGTACTCTCCTGACGGTGTTGATGACAACCCGAGAAACGACTTTGCCTGGGAAGATGCCGACGGGGCAGTTGATCAACCAAGCTTAGAAATCCCAGTTCTTCTGGGCATCCGCTGGAAGCTTCGCTGATTACCGTATAAGGGAATATCCATTCTGCTTATGAAGGGCGCTACAGCTCTCTGGGGTTAATCTCCGCAACCGAGGGAAAAATATGGTCCGGCCTATAGGGAAAGGCATCAACATCCGCTTCTGCGGTAACCCCTGAGAGCACCAGACAGGTGGTCATCCCCGCCTCCAGGCCGCCCACGATGTCTGTGTCCATCCTGTCGCCGATTACCGCAGTGTCATCGGGGTGAACCCCCAGCTTCCTGGTGGCGATGGTCATCATGAGGCTGTTGGGCTTACCGATAATATAGGGTTTCTTCCCACTGGCCGCCTCAATGGAAGCCAGTATGCTGCCGCAGGCCGGCTCAAAGCCCTCTTCTGTGGGATCGATAATATCCGGATTGGTGCCGATGAAGCGTGCGCCGTTTCGGATGAAGCGTGCGGCTTTGCGCATCTGGTCAAAGCTGAAATCGGCGGTTTTTCCCACCACCACATAGTCCGGACGGTTTTCGCTGATTACAAAGCCCGCATCATAGAGTTCCCGGGTCAGACCGCTGCCGCCGATGGCGTACACCCGGGCCTGTGGACGCTGGCTTTTTAGGAAGAGGGCGGTTGCCATGGCGGCAGTAATGAAATCCTCTTCATTCAGCCCGTGAACACCTTTCTGCTCCAACTTATCTTTCAGGTCACCGGGCGCATCCCCTGAATTATTAGTGAGAAATAGAAACTGAATGCCCTCGCTTCGAAGGCGCTGAATAAACTCATTGGCTCCGGGAATGAGGGATTTTCCCCGGTATATCACCCCGTCCATGTCGGAAATTATACTTTTCATATATCAGGATTATAGTAAGACTCAGCTTTTTGTTACAGAGACAGCCCCGGCAAAGAGCGTAACCTTTTTTCACAGCAAGGTGCAGATGTAACATATTGTAACAGCTTCAACCATTGCAGTTTGTTTCACTGGAGCCCCTGTAGACATGACCTGGGAAACACAGCCGCCTATATCCTCCCGAGATCCTTTTATTCAATATTTGTGGGTAGAAACAGGTTTCTTGGCACAGAAACTGCTCTCTTTTCCATATGAAATGGAAACATGGAAAAACCACTTGTATGGAATATCTTCGGAACAGAAAGATTGCAGTGACAGGGTTTCTGTCGATGCTATTCCTATTCTCCGCCCCAATACATTCTGAAAGCGTGTATCAGGAATATTTGGAAGCCTGGCTTCAACAGGATACCGAATTGTCGCTATCCCGGCAGGCCTATGAGCTTGAAATTCTGAAAGAACAATTCCACAACCAGGAGATCGATTCAGTTTTCCGCACAGGTTTAGGCCAGGGGGCCGGATCTTCAGGCTTCAGTATCATGCTGGGAGAAAACGGCGAACCTTCACAGGTGAGCTTTACGCCGTATATGGGCTACAGTTTCGGTGAAAATAACTCATCTACTATCCAGCTTGACCTTCAGGGAACACTGGTAAATGGTGACAGTGCAGATAACTCGGATGAAACGGTTAATGTGGACGGAAGACAGGAGGAGACAGGCTCAAGCATCGCAGCCTCCCTCTCGTTCCAACACCTCCTTGAGGACATTCTCTCCCATGATACCACGGACCCCGAATCTTTTCGGATAGCTATATCTCTTGAACAGGCATTAAAGAATTTCCAGGACGAAATTTTGAACTCCGAGATACGCTTTCTGGATGAGATTGATGGAATATACAGCCTCTACAGCCAAATGGATGATCTGCTCCATACGATGGAAAACAGGGAAGAGTCCAGAAGAAACCTAATCCAGGTCCAGGGCTACCGGGAAGATAGTTCTGAGGTGGCAAAAATCGACCTGAATATAGAGCAAATTCAGGGCGAAATTTCCGCCGTTCAAGGAAAACTCGAACATGCAGCACAATTCCTGGAAGACATCCTGAAAAAAACGATAGACAGAACAGTTCTCAATGCAATTTTTCAGGAGTTCGGACAAATCGATTCATCAATAATTACCCTGCCTGAACTGGAGGATCTTGCTGCAATCCGTTTCCAGTCATTGAACGAACGTGCTGCACAACTTGAGCTTCAAAACAGCCGTGAAAAAGATCCGGCAAACATCAATCTCAGCGCAGCAGTATCACCAAGGATCAATACGCAGGATGGTTCGGTTTCCACCGGAGCCAGTGCGGGAGTTCAGATGGATATTTCCGGGGAACTAAGCAGCGGTCTGGATTTCACCTATGATGGTCAAAACAATTCAAGCACCCTATCTTTCAGCCTCTCCTACAGTTCTGATCCTCAAAGAACCCGAAATCAATTAGAGGTTCAACAACTTGAAAACCAGCTGCGCCGTGAAGAGCTAATTAGTCAAAGAACAATTGTTCAGCAAAGGCAGAATCTACACGGTCTGGAAGCGGAAATTCTCCAACTTAAAAATGAATTACAAAACGGGATCCGGGAACTCAGTGTAAAGAATCAGGAGATCCGGGAGAGCGAACAGGGTGTTGAGAAAGGAATTAACGATTCAGATGAGCTGCAAGACCTCAAACACCAGGCCATACAACTTGAGTCATCGATTCTATCCACACGAATATCAATTTACCAAAAAGCTCTGGAAATCAGAGCCATGAAATCGGGAGCAGCACAATGAATAAAAAGAGACTCATTACGGGAAGTATCCTTACTGGAGCCCTTATAATTGGAGGGGTGGCAATGCTGTTGCTATTCACACAGCAGGGAGAAGCGGGAGATGGCGGCATATCCGGCGAACAATTTGAAGTAAGCTATGCGTCGAAAGCGGAAAGCATAGAAACCAGCGGAAACATTTCTGCAGTAGAGGCCCAGGACGCCACGTTTCCGGTGAGCGGCAGGATTCGGGAAATTCATGTATCAAGGGGTGAATCGGTGGTTGAAAACCAGCTCCTTGCCGAACTTGACACCGACTCTCTTGAATACGACCTGGCGAAGTTGGAGTATGAAATTGATCAGGAACAGAACAACGGCAGTCAGAGAACGTTGGAACTATTGAGAATACAGAAAGATCTCCTGGAGGCAGATCTGCGGGATACTCAGCTTCGAGCCGGAATAGACGGCAGGGTAAGTGCCGTTCATCTGGATGAGGGTGATTCCGCAGGCCCGGAACAAAGCGTTTTACGGATTATCGATACCAGGAACATGAAGGCAAGCATTCCCATAGACGAAATTGATGTCCCCAAACTCAGAGAAGGCCAAAGCGTGGAATTCTATTTTGATGCCTATCCGGATGAGATCTATACAGGCCTGGTTTCATCCATTCCCATGGAGGGGAGAATTAATAACAACGGCATTGCAGTCCTGGATGTGGAGGTAATCCTTACTGATCCAGATGAAAAAATTAAGCCTTCCTTTACATTTACCGCCAGGATAATAGTAAGTGAGGTCCGGGATATTTTAATCCTGCCTAAGGAAGCGGTGCTCAGTCAAAATGAGGGTAACGGAATGGGGCTGCGGATCACAGCTGACAATGAGGATCCACAGCCTGTACGCCTTGGGATCCAGGAATTCGATGAGAACAATTACCGAATTCTTTCCGGGGCGGAAGCGGGAGATAAATTCGTATCTCCTTCACAGCTTATGGGCAGCAATGAGGGTACTTCAGGCGGTGCCATGATCAGAGTTCCCGGAGCAGGGGGGCGACCTGCCGGACCGGGACGCGGGGGGTCATGATGGCTGTTATCCGGACAGTTGAGCTCCATCGTCACTATTCGATGGGTGACAATACCGTAAGGGCGCTCGACGGTGTGAATATAGAAATTCTCAAAGCTGAAATGGTTGCGGTAATGGGTCCCTCGGGGTCGGGAAAAACCACTCTCATGCATCTGGTGGGATGTTTGGATAGTCCCAGCTCAGGGAATGTGTACATAGACGAGGAAGATATCAGCAATATGACGCAAAACCAGCTTGCGGATATCCGAAACAAAAAAATCGGATTTGTCTTCCAGCAATTCAACTTGCTGGCCAGGACAAGCATCCTGGATAATGTAGCCACACCTTTAATGTACGCAAAGGTTTCTGCATCGGAGCGTCACGCCTATGCTGCACACGCCCTGGAGCGGGTCGGACTCAAAGAGAGGATGTATCATAAACCCAATGAGCTTTCCGGAGGTCAACGTCAGCGGGCCGCCATTGCCAGGGCTCTTGTAACAGAACCCAGCCTCATCCTTGCAGACGAACCCACGGGAGCACTGGACAGTAAAACCGGAAATCAAATCATCGATCTTTTCCACAGGCTGCATGATGAGGGAAATACGTTCATGGTGGTGACCCACGATCCTGAAGTAAGCGCTGAATGTGCCAGAAGCATTCGCCTTCGGGACGGCAGAATCGAGGAGAAAGACTAGTGTTTTTTGAGAATCTCAGGCTTGCATTTCAAAGCTTTTCCACCAACAAAATGCGTACCCTGCTTTCCATGCTGGGTATCGTTATCGGCGTGGCATCGGTAATCGCCATTACCACCCTGGGCAACTCCGCCAGCGAGAGTATACGGAGAGACATCGCTGCAACGGGCTTGGAATCCATTACCGTGCGCAGCAGAGGCAGCAGTAGGGAAATTGCCAATAACTTCACCACTGGTCTGGCTGAGGTAATCGCGGAGAAAATTCCCGGAATAGAATTCGCCCTTCCGGTTAATACATCCCAGGCATGGATGCGCTCTGGATCAAATGAGTACACTGCCACCATTACCGCCACCCCTCCGGAATACGCGGAGGTGTTCGACTATGAAGCCGCGGAGGGGGAATACCTGAATAGCGAACAGAACGCGAACAGCGAAATGGTAATGGTGCTGGGGCAGGATGCTGCAGAAGAGCTGTTTCCCGACGGAGGGGCGCTCGGCAGCTATGTACGGGTATTCATTGGCAGCAGCAGCCGAAGCTTTCGAATTACCGGAGTTATGACCAGCCGATCAGACAGTTTCGGACAAAGCTTCGATACTTCTGTCTACATTCCGTTTAACACCTACGTTCAGCGTTTTAGCTCCAGCGAGGTGGTGGACTCCTATGCCATAGCAACCCGGGAGGGTGAGGATGTTCTTGAAATTGCCGAACGACTTGAAAACTTTCTGAACCTGCGGCTGGGAGAGGGAAATTTCTTCATTATGAGTCCTGCAACCATTGCTGAAGCCGCAAGTTCGATTACAGCTACACTGAATGTGGTGCTTTCCGGAATAGCGGCCATATCGTTATTGGTGGGGGGTATCGGAATCATGAATATCATGCTTGTGGCTGTTGCAGAACGAACCCGTGAAATCGGCGTACGCAAAGCCCTGGGTGCCCGTCCCGCGTACATCCGCAGTCAGTTTCTGGTTGAATCTTCGGCTCTGACAATGGTAGGAGGGATAATCGGTTTACTACTTGGGCTGGGAATATCCCTGTTTGCTGTCCGTATTTTCGACTGGCAGTTTATACCCAGTGTGGGATCGGTTATCACCGCCATACTGTTTTCCGTAGGAATTGGAGTGTTCTTCGGGTACTACCCCGCACACAGAGCCAGTACACTGGATCCGATAGTTGCGTTAAACTATGAATAATATGGCAAGAATCCGTCGGAAGATACAGGAAAACGGAGAGAAACTCCGGTCAGGGGAAATCGCTCAGTCAATCTGGTTGGCAGCGGTATTCGTACTGGGAACAGTTCTGCTCTTTCTATTGTTCACGGGAATAGTCCAGCGAAACACTCTATTAAATCAATTGGAACTGGAAAAAGAATTTGCGGAACTTATGGCATTCTCCCGAATGGCACCCATCTTCTCCGATGATTTTGATTTAACAGATCTGGCGAAGGAGGATTCACTGGCAATCACCGGTATCGAGATTTTCAGTGACTCCGGTACCGCATTAATCTCCAAAGGAGATGTTCCCCATCAACTGATTCTCAGCCAGGTGTTTCCAGATACTCATCCGCCGGACAATGATGTTATCAGCATGGAAGCGGGAGGGGACCGCATTATATACATACGGTCCATAAAGCCGCCTATGAGACTCCGTAACATCCCTCCTCCACCGGGTTCTGGGGAGAGCACTGGTGCTTTTCCTGCGACAGAACCGGATGAACCTGAAAGAGCTTCGGGTTTTTCGGGGAATCCAGCTCTTCTCTACATTTCTGCCCGGCTTACAGAGCGTTGGATCCAAGCAACGGATATCTGGTTGATCTATGCAGGGATCGAACTTGGCTTTGCAGCCCTCCTCATGATAACTGCCCGAAGTTTACGGAAAAGCCGAAATTACCGTGAACAACTAGAGAGCCAAGAACGTCTGGTGACCCTGGGCAACGCCGCACGTACCCTCACCCATGAAATACGCAATCCCCTGAGCGCAATCGCTCTGCGTCTGAGCATCCTGGAGAAAACTTCGGGAGAAGTATCTGGAGAAGATATCAATGTAATCAAGGATGAAGTCAAACGCTTGAAAGAACTCAGTAACCGGGTCCGTGTTTTTCTGCAAAATCCCCGGGGAGTGGAAATGGTAATTGATGCCGAAGAGTTTATCGACTCACTCATCTCCAGGCTGCCCCAAAACGTGAAATTTCATCCGCCCGAATCAGAGGGTGCTCCTACGCTGCGCATTTGGATGGATCCAGAACACTTGCGGTCGGTACTGGAGAATCTTATCGTGAACGCCCATCAGGCAAGTGACGGTCAGCAGATCGATGTGGTATTGAGCCGGGAAAAAACCCAGTGTCGTATAGAAGTGAAAGACAGAGGCACGGGCATACCCGATAAAATCAGAACAAAGGTGTATGATCCTTTCTTCACCACCAAGACCCAGGGTACGGGTATAGGATTGAGCATTGCCCAGAACTTTATCCGTGCCGCCGGAGGAACACTGGAATATGGCTATTCTCAGAGCCGGGGATCGATTTTCACCATATCGCTCCCCCTCATCTCTCAGTCCGAAGAGGAGCAGATATGAGTTTGCTGATAGTTGACGATGAAATGAACATCCGTGGTTCCCTTAAACGGCTGCTTGAACTTGAAAACTATGGTGCCGAATGCGCAGGAGATGCCAGGGAAGCTATTGAGCTTCTGATGGTGAATGAATATGAACTGCTGATTATTGACGTAAAAATGCCGGGAATGGACGGTCTTCAACTTCTGCAGTGGATCAAGGAACGGGGGATCAGGACGCCGGCAATAATGATCTCCGCTCACGGGGAAATTGAGGATGCCGTGGAAGCCCTTAAGCAAGGCGCGGTAGATTATCTTACAAAACCCTTTAACAACGATGAACTTTTACTGCGCATAGGCAGAGTCATTGCATCCTACACCACCCAGCGGCACATGGAGTCCGGGATGCTTAAGCTGCAGAACAGTGACGATATGTACATTTCCGGCCATGGCAGTTTTCGCCCTGCACTGGAACTGATGAGAAAAGCAGCGCCCACCCAGTCGACGGTATTGATAACCGGTGAAAGCGGAACCGGGAAAGAGGTTGCAGCACGCTTTATCCACAACCTGTCTCCCCGAAGGGATATGCCCTTCGTACCGGTGAATGTGGCAGGTATTTCCCACCATCTGCTGGAAAGCGAACTTTTCGGTTATGAAAAAGGGGCTTTCACCGGTGCAGACGAAAGAACACCGGGCATTTTTGAGGCGGCATCCGGAGGAACCGTGTTTCTGGATGAAATCGGCGAACTGAGCCCGACGTTACAAGCCAAGCTTCTGCGGGTTGTACAGGAAAAGAAAATTCGCCGGGTGGGAAGTCCCCATGAGCTGCCGGTAAACATCCGAATTCTTGCAGCCACCAACCGAAACCTTGAAACGATGGTTGCCCAGGGAGGTTTTCGGGAAGATCTGTTTTTCCGCCTGAATGTGCTGCCCGTCCATCTTCCGCCTCTGAGGCAGCGGAAAGAGGATATTCCTGAGTTGACCGGTTTCCTGCTTCGAAAAGTATGCCGACGGCTTGGAAGCGAGCAGATAGGCATCTCTCCCGAAGCGCTGGATACCCTTAACACATATAGTTTCCCGGGTAATATCCGGGAACTGGAAAACATTCTTGAACGGGCGGTAATTTTATCTGAACAGGATCAGATTCAGAAAGCACAGCTCCCTGATCTAAAAACGAAGCCCCGACACCCGGATAATGCAGCACCAAACGCCCCGGTAAGCCCGGCGGGAACCAGAAGCGAACGGTCACCATGGACTCTAAAAGATGCGGAAAAATGGGCGATTCAACGCTCCCTGGAGCAGACTGGCGGGAACAGAACCCGCTCTGCCGATCAGCTGGGAATCAGCAGGAAGACATTGATTCAAAAAATCAGGGACTACGGACTGAATAATCTATAACAGCTCCCGCACCCCGGCTTCAATTTTCTGCACGGTCTGATCATAACTGAGACCGGTTACAGAATGAATAATACCCTGTACCGAGCCGCTTTTATTCAGATAGACCTCTTCCTGTTCCCCGAAGGCATCCTGAATCCGTCTAAGGTATTCTTCCGCTTCGCTCCGGCTGGAGCCGGGCAGAACACAGAGGAAGCATGAAAAATTGATCCGTCCGATAAAATCGTACATTCGGCTGTTGCTTCTGATAATATGGGAGGAACGTTTGAGAAAAACTTCAGTGGAATGGTGCCCCAGGTCTTTACTGATTCGCGGCAAGCCGCCTATACCCAGCACCACAATTGACAGGGCCCTGTTTTCCCTGGAGCTGCGCAGTAATTCAGTTTTCAGAATTTCCAACGTCCGCTTACGGTTCAATAAGCCGGTGAGCTCATCCAAAGTCTTTGTCAGCTCCAGTTCATGGGAAAGACGTTCAATTCTCTGATACAGATAGCGAAGGAACACGCTGACAATAATACCCGCAAATACAAGATTAAAGACCAGATCGAAGCGCCGCTCATATACACTGCTGTACTCGCGTCCAATAGAAGCTCCCCCGGGCTCCATGAGCATGAGAGCCATGGTTACCCCGGTAAAACTTAACACTGACAGCACCATCAAATCTGTTCTCCGTATCAACAGGACGGATATCACCAGGAAAACGAGAAAATACATGGGCAGCGGTCCGTAAATACCATGACCGGCAAACCAAAGCGCAGGGAAAAGCAAAAAATTATAGAGAACAACCGTAAGGGCGCGTATCCAGTTTTCATTACGGATATGCCGGTGAATAAAGAGGAAAATGACCGAAAGAACCGCCCAGATGAGCGGTATGATCACCATTATAATGATATCTCCCTGCAGCAATTTCAGAAGCGCGATAACCACCCCTCCGAAGGCTCCGAAGGCGAGTACCAGTTGCAATATAAACGTTTTATTTTTTGGTTCCATGATGGGATTCCCGGAAGTTGCCATGCTCATAGCATACAACAGAGATAAAAAAAAACCATGCTCCGGAGGGCCCGGAGCATGGTCATTGAAGTCTTTTTTCGAATCAGTTCATCATCGAGGAATGAATTATTCGACTACAATCAACGCGGGAGTCAGTGCGTCCAGTGTAACGCTGTCGCCGTTAATCTCAACTCCCTGAACATTGCTGATTCCTTCACTTTGAGCAGCAACCCGGTCCACGAGAACCTGTCCACCGCTGATATCCCCATCAAGAACGAACTCCTGTGCCTGCTCTGCGGCATTAACCAGAAGATAGTAGTCACGGGTTCCATCGCTGAGCTTGTAGGCCAGCTTGAATTCTCCCGACTGGGGAAGGAACTGTGCTGCTTCGTTCACCTGCTCCATGGTTTCCAGACGGAACACAGGGTTTGCCCGGCGGATATCCACCAGACCGAAGGTGAACTGACGCAGTTCTTCGTACTCGGCGGGAAGTTCCCAGACAAACTGGTTAATGTTGTCCGCTGAATCATAGCTGTTCCGTACAAACCGGCCGATGGTCTCACTCCGTGAGTTATTCACATTGGGTTTAGTTCGTCCGCTCTCCTGTCCAGCATGGATAAAGGGGATTCCCTGACCGGTGAGAATCATGAAGTTTCCAAGCTTGGCCCGCTGGGCGATCTCTGCGCGGCCTTCTGCACTTCTGTTACTCAGACCCACATTGTGGGCGATGCTGTCCGCAAGGGTCAGTCCGTCGTGGGCGGCAATGTAGAGCATGCTGTCACCGGGGTCGTCCGCAGTATAATTGCCCTGGGGCTGACCGATCAGGTTCCTGAAAATGGGTTCTGCGGCCTTATTACCTGTGGTAATAAATGCCTGAGCCTCTTCGTTAAAGCCTCCGCCCTTCAGCATGTCCCGGATCTCGTCGTTGAATACGCTGATATTATCGGTGCTGGTCATGTAGTCCTGATCGGTACCTATGGTACCCCCGGGTCCGTTGTACATCTTCCAGCCTTCACCTTCGAACAGGACATCCGTCTTGATTTCTGCCGCTTCGGCATATGCCTGCTCCATTGTTTCGGTGTCGGTGAGACCCATAAGGTCGAAACGGAAACCGTCAATCTTGTATTCATCCACAAGATAGCGTACTGAGTCCACAATGAGCTTCCGGGCCATTTTCCGGGTTGAGGCAAAGTCATTGCCCACACCGGATGAAGAAGTGAATCCACCGTTGGCATTCATGCGGAAAAAGTAACCGGGAAGGATGTGCTCCAGAAAGTTGGTGCTGCCCATATGGTTGTACACAACGTCCAGAAGGACCCGAAGACCATTCTCGTGGGCTGCCTTAACCAGATTTTTCAGCTCTACCATTCGTGCGTACGGATCCGCAGGATCCGATGAATGCCATCCTTCCGGAGTGAAATAGCTGTGGGGATCGTAGCCCCAGTTATAGTTGCTGTTGGTGGTGCTGCCCGAACCGTCGTAGGACTTGTCTGTCTCGTCTGTGTAGTAGAAGTTCAGCGTAGGCATAAGCTGAATATGAGTTACCCCCATATCCACAAGATAGGGAATCTTCTCAATAAACGCTTCGTAGGTTCCGGGTTCGGCATTCACGTTCGCATCGGGGCTGATGGTAAAGTCCCGAACACTCACTTCATAAATCACCGCATCTTCACGGCTCTGGTAATAGCCGCCGTCCTGGGCGGATTCCAGGCCTTCCCAACCGCCGTCGGGTCCTGCTTGAGCAAGGTCAACGATTGCTGCCCGACCGTTTCCGCCTTCATTCATGTATGCATCCATGCTCTTGGCATAGGGATCCAGCACATCACGTACCAGACCGTTGCCATGTTCCACACGGTACACATAGAAAAATCCGTCAGGGTCCTGTTCATCATATACGGCAGTCCACACGCCGGTGTCAGCATTTTGGGTCATGGGAAGTTCAGCAACAGGTGCTGCCGAAGCATCTTCCGCAATGCTTACATTGTAGAGCAGCGCAGTTACATTCTTCGCCAGAGGAGCCCACAGACGGAATTCCACACTTGAAGCCGCTGCGTTGTAGAGAGCTCCCAATTCATAGTCTTCTGCGGGTGTGTTTTCATCAATTTTCGCCAGAACCATTTCGGAAATATCAACGGGTTCAGGAGCGATGTATTCGGGATGCTCTATGGTGTATGACGTATCCGGAGTCAGCTCTTCGCCGAGGCGGATGTAAATACTTGATGTGTAGTTTTTGCTGCGGTCATTGATTGCACGCATGTTCACCACATCGGTGATAGGAACCACATTGCCCTCATTATCTTTGACCACAAAACCATTGTCCGATGGTTCGGGAGTGAGAGCATGCCTTCCTGAAAGGGCTGCTTTCAGCAGGTCAGCCTCTTCTGCAACCACGACTTTAAACTCGGGAACGTAATCGCCGAGAGTTGTGGGTTCAAGCGTATCTTCAAAAAGCACCACCTCGTTGCCCTTGGTATCTACCGGCCAGACAAAGTCACGGGTTTGTCCGTCCCAGCCCGAATCGGGGCGGCGGATAAAACCGAGCTCTCCCAATGCATTCACCGGAGACTGGCCGATATCAGAACCGTCGGCTTTGAATTTAAGATACCCCACACCGTTGGTTACCTGAATATTCTGTGTATAATCGAAATTTACACTTCCGTCACCGTCACCGGGAGCCCAGACCCAAAAGGCCCATGGTTCGTAGTTTTCATCTGCCCGGTAATAGTAGATTACGATTTCATCATCTGCGGGATCGACTTCATCAGCCGCCGCAGCCACTTTGGGCATTGCGGGATGCCCTTTTACTTCAATTGTTCCTGGCTCAGCCTGCAGTCCCCCGGAAACGTTTCCAGTGGCACAGGATGCAAGTACCAGCAACAGGCTCATGAGTCCGCTAAGGACGATAGCCCATTTACGCATATATTACCCCCATAATATAATTTCAGTTTGTTATCATAGAACCATTATTTTCAGAGGTCAAATGGAAAATACAGAATTCAAGGAAATCGGAACGGAAAACCGCGCATCCCTGCTCCGGGGGCTGGCCTGGGCAGCGGACTGGAGGTCTTCAAATCCCATTGAGGAACCGCCTGGGGATCTGCTTTACATCGTAGACGACTGGATGGACCGGGCGGGAGACTATGGAATGATGGCCGTGAACAGAGCGGAAGGTACGCTCATGGGGCTTTTCTGGCTTCGCTACTGGCGGGAAGAGTTTCATTCTTACGGGTATATTTCACCGTATATCCCGGAACTGGGCATAGCCGTGGCACCGGGTTACCGGGGTCTGGGGCTGGGGCGCATGCTCTTAAGGATGGCGCAGCAGCATATGATTGAACTTGCCCTGGCGGGGAACCTGGTATCCTCAGAGGAGGCAGCAGAAGGCGGGAGCGGGAGCAGGAAAGATTTCGGACCTGCTGCGTCAATCAGCCTGAGCGTTGAAGCGGAAAATCATGTTGCCCGTTCGCTGTATGAATCTGCAGGGTTCCGGATTCATGAAAAGCGCAGTGGCGATCTGATTATGCAGTGGAAGCCGGACTGGAGCCTCCACACCATGAAGCCCGCGGATATTCCCGAAGTAGTTCGCCTGTGGAAACGCTGTGAAGGGATCGTTCTCTATGAAGATGGAGAGGACAGCCGTGAAGAACTGACCTATTTTCTGGAGCGTAATCCGGGGTTGTGTCTCACGGCCCGCCTCGACGGGGCTGCGGATGCAGGCGAAGATGCCGTGATTGCAGCGGCAATCACCGGATGGGACGGACGGCGCTTCTACGTGCATCATCTGGGGGTTCACCCGGGATTCAGGAGATTGGGAACAGCCAGGGCAATTCTTCAGCGCATTCTCCGGCTTGGTGCCGAACGGTCGGTACGCAAGACCCATCTTTTTGTTTTGGACAGCAACATTGACGCCCGGAATTTTTACCGCCACATCGGCTGGCAGCAGCGTGATGATGTACTGCTGTTTTCAGCCGAATGCGGCGATCCGCCGGTATGAGCCGGGACTAGACCCCCGCCTTTTTCCGCAGAGCCCTGGCGACTGCCATCAGCATGACAATGCACACAAGGGTGGGAATAAACGCCAGTGACATACGGTAATCGCCGATAAAACCCATCACCGGGAGAATTCCGGTGGTGATCAGACTGGTGGCCGCATAGGATATACCGTTGAACAGGCCCTTCTGCCGGGCCGGAAGATGATTGTTCACGTACTTCTGAATGATGGGAAATACCGGACCATAGAGAGCACCCAGCAGGATGAAAATATAGGGCGAGGCACCCAGCACCCATGCCAGAACCACCAGTCCGGCCAGGGCGGTGAGGGCCGAGACCACATGAATTGGACCGAATTTTCTGGCAGCCCGGTCGGCAAAAAGCCGAACCAGTGTGAACATCAGCCAGAATCCGCTGAGAATGAAGCTTGCATCCGCCGGGTCCAGTCCGTATCCGTCTATGGACATATTGCTGCTCCAGGTTGTGCTGCCGATTTCAACCGCAGCATACAGCCCCAGGGCGGAAGCTCCCAGAAGCACCACAGGAGTCCGGAACACCTGCCCCACATCCGCCAGCTTAAAATCTCGAAACTTGGTATTCTGCATGCTTTTCGAGAGTAGACTCATGAAAAGCAGAAGAGCATAGAGGCCGGCATAGAATACAAACAGGAACTCATACGACCATTCCAGCCGTATCCAGGTTCCCAGGAGTAGGGGGGCAACCATTCCCCCCAGCCCGAAAAACGCATGGTACAGGCCGAAATTCTGCATCTTTTCCGGAAGCCCTGCGTACATGGTGGTAAGGCTGGTAAATGCCGAACCGGTGGCCAGACCTATCATGGCAAAAGCAAGAATAATCAAAGGAAAACTGGATGCTGTAGAAACAAGGAGTGCTCCAGCGATGCCCAGGGCAACCGCCGTAACAAACACCGTTTTTTGCCCCAGGCGCGCGATTAACACCCCGACAATAAGGTTTGCCACCAATACCATCATGGTGATGGTGGCGGGAATAAAGCTGCTTTGTCCTATACTGATGCCCAGATTTCGCTGGAGCACTGGAAGCATTGGCTGATGGGTATTCACAACAAGAGCAAAAAGAAAATGCCCGAAGAGAATCCGGAATTTGAGAATTGCATGAGACATGGGGACTCCTACTAATAGGATGAAATTGTGAGCGGAAATATTCTGACCCTGAGGCATGCAGAGCACTGAAAGGGTCAAAAGAACGAAGATCAACTATAGCTCAAAAACCCGGCTTCGCATATAGTTTCCATATGTGGAATCGAAATGTTGTGCTTCTCTGGCAGGGACAGCTGGTCTCGGCAGTTGGAGATATGGTGTATCAGGTGGCTCTGGGATTCTGGGTTCTGGGCTACACCGGATCCACCGCAGTAATGGGAATTGTAATGGCTGCGGGTTTTATTCCCCGGAGTCTCATTTCTCCCTTTGCCGGTGTCCTTGTGGATCGTATGAACCGAAAATGGCTGCTGGTAATGATGGATTTTATCCGGGGAATTGCCGTGGTGGTGGTAACCGTAGCCGCGTTCGGAGGCTGGCTGACCATACCGGTGATTATTACCGCTGCAATTGTAATTGGCCTATGTGCGGCCTTTTTTCACCCCACGGTCAGCAGCACCATCCCCAGCATCAGCTCCAAAGAACATCTGGTGCAGGTGAACTCCCTGTTCGCCGTGAATCAGACAGGAGCGGGCATAGTGGGGAATGCCTTGGGGGGAGTTCTTTTCGCAGCCCTGGGCGCACCTCTTCTTTTCCTGTTCAATGGCGTCAGTTATCTGATATCAGCCTTCAGCGAACTCTTTATATCTGTTCCCCCGGTAGAGCAGGAGCCCGGCGAATTTCACTTCTTCACCGATATGAAGGAGGGTTTTACTTTCATCCGGGACCACCGGGGGATGGTGGTTTTGCTCATCTCGGTGTTCAGTCTCAACTTCCTCCTCTCTCTCAGCGGAGTGCTATTCCTGCCGTATTTTGAGCAGAGAACCGACCTGGGACCTGAGACCTTCGGTCTGGCCATGTCCATTTTATCGGCTTCTTCGCTGATCGGGTTTCTTCTTCTGATGAGCTGGAAACTTCCCAAAGGGATGCATTTCGCATGGTTTGCAGTTCATACCCTGCTGTTCGTAATCGGCCGGACATCTTTATTCAGTTTCGATTCTCTGTTGATTATCTGTGTTCAGTTTGCAGTGTTCGGGTTTGCGGTGAGTCAGTTGAACAGCCTGATCGCCGCAGCCGGTCAACTGATGGTGCCGAATCATCTCAGAGGCAAGGTGTTCGGATTTCTGGGAGCCATGTCCGGAGGCCTCACTCCCTTGGGAATGGCACTGGGTGGAATTCTTGCAGAGTACATTTCCATTCCCGTCATTCAACTGGTAAGCGGGCTGCTGGTGGGGCTGGGTTTTATTCCCGCACTTCTGGATCCGGAATTCCGGAGAATGATCAATCAGGAATATTCTCTCAAGGAGTAATTCTGCCATACCGTCCCATATCCACACTGATCTCTTCACCGTTTCGCGATACCTTCAGCTCAATACCTTCCCCGGACAGCAGGGCGGCCTGATCCTCCAGACCGCCTCCCGGGGGAAGGCGAATTTTCCCGTCCTTGCCAAGTATCCGGTGCCAGGGCAGATTGCGGGATGCCGAATAGCTGTGCAGCACCCGGACAACTTGCCGTGCCCCCCGGGGACTGCCGGCCCGCCTGGCTATTTCCCCGTAGGAGGCAACCCTTCCCGGGGGAACCGCCCGTATTTCTTCAATAATCCGTCCTGTCAGTTCAGTCATGGTTCTCGTTCTCCCATACAGTCCGGCCCGTTAAACTCCAGCCCCTTTTCAGCCTGATGCCATATCAGCCTGATCCAGTCTCAGTCCGGCGCAATATGGTTCCTGCCAGTCGCATTGCAGTCGCAATTATCGGCGCATCACAGTCTGGCGCCCACCTTTTATCAGCGCATTACAGTCTGGCACCCACTTTATTTCCCGATTCATATTTCCGGACTCCCAGATGAAACACCGCCGCAGCGGTAGCAATGAACAATCCGTCACCAGCAAGCAGAGGCGGAATCAAATCCCAGTTCAACCCTTCCCCGTTCCCAAGTCCCGATGCCAGCTCTGCCGGAATCCATGCCGCCCAGGCCACAGGCAGGAAACTGTGGAGGATCCAGCGCAGGGGTCCCTTGAAGATGGATCCCGGATATATGCTGAAACTCAAAAAACCCTCAAACGCCAGTCCTGCACTCTCCTGACCGTTCCCGATGAAAAACGTCAGAGAATGATACAGAACGCTCACAGCTGTAAACATCAGCATGCTGAGAACCGCTGAAACTGCAAATAGCGCCCAATCGGCCAATCCTGCGGATTGGGTAAAGGCGAACAACAGGATTCCGTAGATCACATCTCCGATACCCGAAACATTCATCCTGCTTGCAAGAATATTGGGCAGCAGGGGAGCCGGCTGGAGAAGGTACACATCTAGCTCGCCATTGGCAATCAGCTGACTCAAGCGGGAAGCATTTCCGAAAAATGTAACCGATAAACCAAAGCCAAGGGAGGTGAGAGACCACAAATACATGACATCTCTGAATGCATAGCCGTTCAGGTCACCTCCAATACGCTGGAGAAGGAAATACCAGAAAAAAATAAAAGCGGAATTGTTCAGAACCATTCCGAATACCTGGACCAGAAATGCGCTTCGATATTCCATGGCAGCCCGCATGTTGGTTTTTATGTACTCGAATATCAGCATATCAACCTCCGTTGGATTCCAGCCTCTTCATCCCGCTGCGGAAGAGAAAAGAAGCAGCGGCAAAAAACAACAGCCCGTACATCAGCTGCCCTCCCAAAACTTTGAACCAGATCTGAAAATCAAAATCAACTATCACCCGGGCCGGCCAGTAGGTGATATACGCAAAGGGCAACGCTTTGCTGATCCCAGCCAGCCAGGGAGGAAAAAAATCGATGGGGAAAAACAGCCCCCCAAGAATGAACACCGCCTTCTGAATAATCCAGTACACAGGGGTGGACTCCTCCATCCAGAACGCTAAAAGCCCGATAATGATCTGAAGGAGCAAATTCAGCATCAGCCCTCCTGCAATCAACACTAACCCGGGCAGTATTGCGCTGAAGTACCCGGGGAGCAGACCCACCATAAGGGTGGAAACACCAAACCCGATTATCAGCATGGGAAGAGCATTGACCAGGCTCTCCCCCAGCCCCCTGGATAGATAAAAAAGCACATAGTTATAGGGCCTTATCAATGTATAGGCTATGCTGCCGCTTTTAATCTCTTCCTGAATCGGGGTCATCATTCTACTTTTCCCCATTTCCGGGATTTCGGTGAAACTCAGATACCAGAGAGTCTGCACCATGGTAAATCCCGCAATTATCGCCTGGTTTGCAAACACAACCCGCCATATGGATGCGAAAATAAACAGCACTATCACCAGAAAAATATTCTTAAAGATGATATTTCCCATGTACTGAAACTGATGGCGGACGGCAATCCCTCCCACCAAGGCATAGCTCATGGCACGCATGTTCCCTCCTGTGTCATTCTTCCGGCATAAATCTCCGCTATTACCTCTTCCATAGGAATGGAACTCACCCCCACATCTTGAACTTCTGTGCGCTCCATCACGTATAAAAGTACATCCTTGACAGCTATTGTCCCCAACTGAACTTCAAGTTTCAGGGCACCGTTACGCCGTTTCAGCACCTGGACGCCGGGCAGATCAATATCCACATCTTCCCCGCATTTCAGGCTCATCACCCTTTTATCCATGAGCTTGTACTTCAAATCTGTGGTTTTCCCGTCCCAGACCAGGGTTCCCTCATTAATGATGACCACCCGTCGGCATATTTTTTCAATATCACCCACATCATGGCTGGTGAGAAAGATGGTCACATTCTGCTCCCTGTTGATTTTCCTGATAAACTGCCGCAGCCGCTGCTTGGCCACCAGATCCAGGCCGATGCTGGGCTCATCCAGAAAGAGGATTTCCGGGGAATGAATTAGACTCCCGGCAATTTCACAGCGGATCCTTTGCCCCAGACTCAGCTTTCGCACCGGCTGTTGGAGAAATTCACCAATATCCAGAACCTGACTCAGCTCCTCGATCCGATCATCAACCACCTGACGCTTCATCCCGTAAATGGCCCCCAATAGCCGAAGACTGTCCAGGGGCGGCAGATGATACCAGAGCTGGCTTTTCTGTCCGAACACAGTGCCAATCCGGCCAGCCAGATCCCTGCGCTGCCGGTGGGGATCCATTCCAAGCACCGATATATCTCCCCTGTCGGGGTACAGAATACCGGTGATCAGTTTGATGGTTGTGGACTTTCCTGCTCCGTTGGGCCCGATAAATGCGAGAAGCTCCCCGTCGTCAATGTTCAGACTGAGATTCCGTACCGCCCGCAGCTCCTGGGTTCCGGGAGAGAAGTACCCTCTCACCCCCCGCCCGCGCCGACGCATTCTGAATGTCTTCTCAAGATTTCGCACTTCCACTGCCATGTAAGCCTCCCTGGCACCCTCTTTTCCACACCATTCCCGATGCATACCGGATGCATAGATATAAAAAAAGCCCGCAGCATAGAAGCCGCGGGCTTTCGTAGACATGGTAAAGCTATGCTACAGTCCACCCCCGACAATGGTGACAGCGACGTTCACCGGCTGAGAGGAGATATACTGGATGTAGCTGTTTGCATGTGTATTCATACTATTAGAGATATAATTGTCAATTCACAAAAAGTTTGCAATACCTTCTCCGGAAGATTTTAAAGAATTTCTGCCGGTTCGCCGGGAGGCTATTCAATAAGTGTCCGATATTCAGAAAGCACCGCTTCCACCTCAGCCACTATCTGTTCCTGTCCAGGAGCATCTGCAGCCTGTGCATTTGACAGCACATGCTTTTCAGACCGCGCTCCGGCTATCACCGACCCCACCGCATCAACATTCAGAGTCCATACCAGAGCAAGCTGTGCCAGGCTCAGATTGTGATCTCCGGCCACTGGCTTCAGTTTGTCCAGAATTTCCAGATACTTACCCCGGTTTTCCGCTGAAAGCTTTCCATTGTGAGCCCGCACATCGCCTTTGGCAAACGATGTATCCCGGCTGATACCGCCAGCCAGCATTCCCTGCATTAGCGGGCTGTAGGGAAGCAGAGCCATCCCTTCTCTCCGAAGAATTGGAAGGATTTCTTTTTTTACCCGGTAGTCAAGATCTATGCCGTGATATTTTTCCCCATTCTGCTCAAACATATTGAAGAGCCCCTGGTACGAGTCTATGCCCACCATCTTGTGTGCCCGTTCCAAATCGGCGGCGGAAAAATTGCTCAACCCCAGAAAACGAACCTTGCCACTGTCCCTGATTTCAGCCAACGTTTTAAAAGCTGCATCATGGTCGGAATTTTCATCGGGCCAGTGTATTTGCCAGAGATCAAGATGATCGGTTCTCAGTCTTTGCAGTGATTCATCTATCTCTCTTCTTAGACTGGCAGGAGTTAGATCTTTTCGAACCCTCTTTTTCTTGTTCCACACCAGACCGCATTTACTGGCGATGAATAGCTTATCCCGCCGTCCCTCTATGGCCTTACCGAGAATTTCCTCCGAGACGCCCATTCCGTAAATGGGAGCGGTATCGAAAAAAGTAATTCCATTATCCACGGCGGCATGTACGGTGCGGATGTACGCTTGCTCATCCATTTCCCCCCAGGCACCGCTGATCCCCCATGAACCGAAACCAATTGCGCTGACTTCCTCATCGAAACGTCCGGGTTTCTTCATTTTCATATCTGCCTCCTTAATTTTCCAGCTCTATAATTCACAGGGAATACAAACCCCATCTATTGAATAGTAGTACATAATGTACTACTATTCAATGACAGCGAGGAACCATGACCCAGCTCTATGAACAGCTTGAAATACTCGGGTTGAGCCGGCCCGAGGCGCAGGTGTATCTCAGTCTGCTCAGAGGCGGCCAGATGACCGGCTACCAGATCGCCAAGGATCTGGGAATCAGCCGCTCGGGCGTCTATAATGTCCTGCAGTCACTGTATAAACAGGGTGCGGTATACCTGATCCCCGGTGATAGCCGGGAGTACACGGCAAAAAGCCCCAAGGAGTTCATCGGCGAACTGAAAGACCGGTACACCGGAACCGCTGACAGACTGAGCAGGGAACTTGAATCTCTCACCGGAGATGCAGACAGGGAACAATTCTTCAATATCCGGGGAACCCGGCAGGTGCTCAGCAAGGCACGCTCCATCATTTCCCGAACCAGGAAAGAAATTCTCATTAATACGGATATTCCTGTAGCGGAGTTCAATCCTGAACTGAGGGATGCCTGCGGCAGAGGCGTGCAGGTCACCATGTTCTCCTTTTTTCCTCAGAACCCGGGAGACCTTCCCATCCGCTTCTTCAACGCAGCACGGAATCCCGAGCCCGGTCACAGCTACTGTGAGGGAAGCTCCCGTCTTATGCTCACATCAGATATGGTGCACTGCCTTCTGGGAGGACGATCCCAGGGGGAATTTACTGCAACCTTCAGTGAGAACCCCCTGCTCACCTCTGTAATCGCCGAACACATCCACCTGGATATTTACCTGTTGGGTCTTCGGCAATCCCACGGGCTGGACAGTATACCTGAAAAATTACTGGTGAACTCCATAATGGAGTCACAATCCGAAAACACAAATCAAAATATCAGGAGCTACTCAGATGAGCACTGAACATGTTTCACCCAAAGTCATTTTCGATACCCACCGGGGTTTCGTATCGCCATTGTATCCGGCCAGACATGAGGAGTTTGAAATCACCGCCTTTGCCGCAGAGGGTGTGAGTGAGTTCAAACTTCAGATGATGATCCAGGGCAGTATGCGAAATATTGATATGATTCCCCGGGGGAATCCATCCCGGGGCTGGCAGCGCTACAGTTGCAGCATCAACTATCCCGAGCTGCATATGCGATTCCACTTTGCCTTCCGGCTGGGAGACCAAGACCTGTATTTTGCGGCGGACGGGCAACGCCTCTCTCCACCGGACGACCGCAAAAGCTTCCAGCTCTTCATGGATTACCAACCCGCAGAATGGGTGGGGGAATCGGTATTTTATCAGATATTCCCTGACAGATTTAAAAACGGCAATCCTGATGTGGGTGTCCGGAACGGGGAGTACAGTTTTGACGGCGGAACCAGTCAGGAAGTTGCCTGGGATTCGGTTCCCCTTGAATGGGATGAAGGCCGCTGCGTGGACTTTTATAACGGCGATCTGGAAGGGATCAGACAGTCCATTCCCTATTTTCAGGAACTGGGGATAACGGCGCTTTATCTGAACCCCATATTTCACTCCCGCACCCATCACAAGTATGATGCAGTTGACTTCTTCCATGTGGACCCACATTTGGGAGGAGACAAGGCTCTGGAGGATCTGAGCAGGGACCTTCATGAAGCTGGGATCCGGCTGGTCCTCGATATCTCCATCAATCACACCGGCAGCGGTCATCCTTGGTTCACCGAGGCACAAAAAGCGTTGGAATCAGGTGTATCCGGAGAAGAACTCCCCGAATCGGCCGAATACTACTATTTTAATGATGACGGTTCCTACCTTGCATGGTATGACGTTCCCACACTTCCCCAGCTGAATTATTCAAGCGAAAAACTCCGAAATCAGATCTGGGCAGGGAAAGACTCGGTTCTGAGAAAATTTCTCCGCCCCCCATACTCCATCGATGGTTGGCGCTTCGATGTGGCGGCCCAGACAGGCAAAAACCGCTATCACGATTTTGCCGATGAAATCTGGCGGGAAACCCGCAAGGCCATCAAAGAGGAAAATCCCCAGGCGTATATTCTGGCGGAGCACTGGGATGATCCGTCCCCATGGCTGCAGGGAGATCAGTGGGACGGCAGCATGAACTACTTCGGCGTATCCCGGCCGGTGAGAGCATGGCTTGGCGAACGGGACCGGTATTTGAGCAAAGAGGAATATCCCCCCGAACGCAGCACACCCACGGACAACCGCCAGCTTGCCCGCATCCTCAGCGAAGCACATAGAGCGGTACCCGGTCAGTTCCGTGAAAGCCAGTTCAACCTCTTGGACAGTCACGATATCAGCCGGCTGCACACCAATGAAAACCATAACAGCCAGGCGAATATCCGTGCCGCAGTAACCATCCAATTCATGCTCCCCGGCGCACCGGTAGTCTACTACGGCGATGAAATCGGGCTGCCGGGTCATGTGAACTCCCATGAAGGGGCAAGGTATCCCATGAACTGGGACCGTGAAAGCTGGGATTCACAAACCCTCTCTTTTTACCGCAAACTGATTCAGCTGCGCCGTTCCAATGATGCTCTGAAGCATGGAATTTTCAAAATTCTCCACTCAGATATACACATCCTGGTTATTGCGCGTTATACTGTGGACACGTGTGCGCTGGGGCTTATTAATAGAAGCTCTGAAAAGCAGGATATATCCATCCCCATAGATTCCCTGCCCCCAGGGGTACGGGAGTCGGATATGTTTACCACTTCGCTTGAGGGGCTGGAAAGCCGGATAATCCCCAATTTGAAGGCTTGATTGGTATGCTGCACGACCGTTGGTCTGCACCCGGTGTGCACACCCCTTGATGTTGGCAGTTCGTTTCATGCATCCCCAAAATGCATGGTTCGGGCTGCCTTTTTTTGTTTTTTTGGATTGTGCACATTGTTCGCATATGGATGCTGCCTTGCCGTTGCCGGGCTAACTGCCTTGCCATTGGCGGGCAAACTGCACCCCCGGATGGGCAATCCGAAGGTACAGGCCGGGGGCAGCCAAGGCAGTTTCCACACTCTTTGGGGCATTATCTAACACGTTCAATTTACCGGATTTTCCAGCAGGAAGGCGATTCCGCCGGTGTATATTGTATGGATGCCGGGCTGGAATTTTCTATTCTCATTCTTCTCCTCGTTGTATGCGCTGCCGGGGATGTTAAACGGCGTATGATCTCGGACGCATGTACGCTCCTGTTCATTTTTCCCGGATTAATGTATGCTTTTCAGCGTACACCCATGGATATGCTCACAGGGATTATCCTGGCTGCAGGAATTCTATGGTTCACATATGCCTGTGCGCGTATCTGTCCCGGTAGATTCGGCTGGGGTGACGGGAAACTGCTGGCGGTACTGGCTCTCTGCGTGCCAGCTCTTATGTGGTATTGCAGCCTGTTGGGATGCACGGGGGTGTTTATTATCCATGCATCCGTTCAATATGCAGGTCAGGTGCGACGCAACAAAGCCGATGGGTTCAGAGAGTTTGCAGCGCCTCTGGGGCCGTATCTTCTCGCCGGATTTCTGATTCTTCCCCTCTGGAGCGGAAACCTCCCGGTGATTTATGGTATTGTTTTTCGGAATATTGTGTAATATAATGGTGGAAACGTTTCCACCCTGAGGAAAAACATGAGCACAATGAAGGACATTGCCAAACACGCAGGAGTCGGTCTGGGTACCGTATCCAGGGTGGTCAACGGTACCGGACCGGTGAGCGACGAAACCAGGGACCGGGTGCACGCGGCAATTAAGGAACTGGATTACCGACCAAACAGAATTGCCCGAAAGCTGGTTTCAGGAAGCAGAGGCGCCGGATTCTTCGGTGTACTGATGCCGCTTTTTATCCATCCATTTTATTTTTACATTCTCCGGGGGATTTACCGCTTTGTGGAAGAGATGGATATGAACCTCATCCTCTTCAACCGCGGCAAACATCCCGAGCAGGCAATGAGTCATATTCTTCAGGAAGATATTATCGGTCTTTTCGTGATGAGCCACGATCTCAGCAGGGATGAGGAGCAGATGCTCAACCACGAAAAACTCCGCTACTGCTTTCTCGATTACCATAAACCTCACAGACCATCGGTGTATGTTGATAATCGTTACGGCGGAATGCTGGCCGCAGACCATATTATATCCCGGGGTTTGAAATATCCCGCCTTTGTGGGGGATGTGGGCAACCCCCAGCAGCAAATTGACCGCTTCAACGGGTTTCAACACCGCCTTCGTAATGCGGATATTTCCGTCATCGGAAAAAAGCTGGTTCCCAACCAGTTTGAGAGTGATACCGCGGTGGAAGAATTGCTGAAAGAGCATCCTGAAATCGACAGCCTGTTCTTTTTTTCAGACAGCCATGCACTGGAATCCCTCCCTGCAGTTGCCAAATGGGAGAAACAACTTGAGATTATCGGTTACGACGATCTGGATTTTACCGGCTTTCTGGGTCTCACAACCATTCACCAGCCCAAAGATGAAATCGGATATGAAGGCGCCCGGCTGCTTCACAGTATTATTAAGGGGTCCGAACGTCAGGGCGACCAGGAAATTATTCTGAAACCGGGGATTTCCGTACGGGGGCCCCTCGCTCTGGAACATTTAAAAAACCGAAACATCCCATGATTACTGTAATTACCACCGCAATTACGCATACACCCGCATACCGCGGAATATAATCAAGGAGATTGCAATGCAACGCACTGCCAACATCAGGATTTGGGGAATAGTATTACTGGCTGCGGTTTTCGTGACCGCTTGTTCAAGCCCGCCTCCGCCGCCTCCGGCGCCCCGGGTTGAACGTTTTGAACGGGAGTATCCGGTGGACGAAGAGTTCCAGATTTATACAGACAAGGTTGTTCAGGGTGATAAGACTGCCAGGGTTATCAGCACCGAAAAAATCGAATCCACCTACGGGACCCGGACGAAAACATGGCTGCTGCAGGAAGACATTTCCCGATTACCGGTGTTCAGCAGTCCCCAGGCTCCCATATATGAAGCACTCTACAATATGGCTCTGGAGGAAAGTCTCCAGGATATCCGTTCCGACGGAAGCTTCATGGCGGGAAAAAAATGGAACGGTGTATGGACACGGGATATTTCATATGCGATCCAGCTTTCCCTTGCTTACCTGCTTCCTGAAAACAGCAAAAGCAGTCTGATGGACAAGGTGAATGAATGGGGTGAGATTATCCAGGATACCGGTACCGGCGGATCATGGCCGATATCCACCGATAGAATCGTCTGGGCGATTGCAGCATGGGAGCTGTACCTTGCTACAGGAGACTCCGAATGGAGAGGTACAGCTCGGAACATTCTCGAGCGCAGCATCCAGCGGGATATGCTTAACGCCCTGGACAGTGAAACAGGGCTGCTGTTCGGAGAAACATCCTTTTTAGACTGGCGGGAACAGACTTACCCCGAATGGATGGAACCCAAGGATATTTATGAAAGCAAGGCCATGAGCACCAATCTGCTCTTTGCCAGGGCTCTGGAGATTCTGTCGTATATGTACGGGGAATCAGGGGAAGCATCCAGAAGCGCCGAATATCTCCAGATGGCCGAGAAACAATACGATCTGATTGAGCAGGCATTCGGGCTGGAAAACGGGCTGTACAGCCTCTATCTCTACCCCCCGGTGCAGGGGAGCCGGCCTGTGGATAAAACCGGCACCCTGAGCAATTCCCTTGCAGCAATTCTCAGTACGGAAGAATCATCTCCTGCGGCGGTGCTGGCCGGCGCTACGCCCCTCACTTCGGCCATTCCGGCGGTCCATTTCGGTATTCCCACCATAGAGCCCCAGCAGCCGGGAATCCCCCCGTATCACAACAAAGGCATCTGGCCCTTTGTGGAAGCGTACTACGGTATTGCAGGGGTTCGGGAAGGCAACATGGAGGCGTTTGAACACAGCCTTGAGGCAATGACCCGTTCCGCAGCCCTCTTTCTCAGTCACATGGAGAATATGGTGTACGACAATGGTCATTACAGCGGAACCCAGATTAATTCCGAGCGGCAGCTTTGGTCGGTTGCGGGATATTTGGGCATGGTCTACAGAGGGTTGTTCGGCATTCATGTACAGCAGAAGGGTGTAACATTCTCACCAATGCTCCCGGAAATTTTCGCCGGCGGACCGGTGCGCCTTGATGGCTTTTCTCTCAGGGGAATGGAACTGAACATGACTGTGAGCGGAACCGGGTCCCGGATACAATCGATTCTTATCGACGGCACATCTGTCGAGCCGGAAGTTCTTCTGGAATGGAGAGAGGGTCCCGTCCAGGTGGATATTATTCTGGAACCCTCTGAGAACCCCGGAAGCATCAACCTCATACCCAGTGATATCGAAGCCCCCAAAGATCCGATCATCCAGGGCTCCGGCAAAGATTTCAGCTACCGCAGCCTTCAATCAGATGCCGAAACTTTCCTGTGGGACGGGAATGAACGTATCTCCACAGATGAAACCGGCCCCGGAGCTCAAGGGAGAGGGGATATCTGGAGTGTACTTTCCACCAGAGAAGGGGAAGGCCGCACCCTTACCTCCAATCTGAGCCGCTGGACATATGACCCCGAATCTGCTGTGAAAATTTCTGCAGGCAACCAGGCCGTTGAAGTCCTTCCGGATACCGATCAGATCCTGGAATTTGATGCCGATGTTGAGGAAGGCGGTCGCTACTACATTGTGTTTGAGTACGCAAACGGCTCAGGCCCAATTAACACCAATAATAAAACCGCAATCCGCACGCTGTTTGCCGACGATGAGCGCCAGGGAGCGATCGTCCTCCCCCAGCGAGGTGAACGAAACTGGGATGAGTTCGGCCTGTCATCCGGGCTCTTCATGAATCTTGGCAGCGGCAATCATCGCTTCCAGCTCCGGTATCTGCCGGAAAACCGGAACATGGACGGCCAGGTTAACCGCGCCCTCATCCGTTCGCTGGTCCTTATTCCCGTGAACTGATTCATCACCACGGCGAATCCCCGGGGGATGGCAGCCTTCATGCTGCCATCCCCCGTTTGGTTTAAACACCCTCCCCACCGGCAGTTGGCCTGGTAAACATTCGAATGCGGGGATACATTTATACACATCTATACAGATAGCGGATTAATATCCGTGGGAGGAAACCGATGAAACCATCCTGTGCAAAGATTTTACTGTTCCTGGGAAGCTTTATATTATTGCATTCTCAACAGGCATTTGCTGAAGAAACATCTATTGAAGAAGAGCAGCAAAGGGTAATTGCAGAGATTTTCGATGAAGCTCTTGGTTTTTCTGCAGGCCCCATGACAGGTACAGGCTTAACATATCATCGAACCGTCGGAAACAGAGGCTGGCAGATTGTGGCAGGGGCCCTGTACGCACCGGAGCTGCAGTTTTATGGAAACCTTTTGGATTACAGCATAGGGTTTTCCCACAACTGGCGGGTCTTCAGCAGTCAGTGGAGGGATATCCTGGGGGGAAATCTGTATATTTTCACCTCTGCCATGCACCGGGGTTATATTCCCTGGGTGGATGACTCCTATTATGATGAGGAAAGCGAAACTTATGTTGAAGTGACTCCCTATGCGGGATCCTACACCCCCGGGTTCACAATAGGCTTCGGAATCGGTATGGAACTGATAGGGTTCAGCCATTTATCCATACCCATTGAGGTAGGATACGGTTTGACCTGGTCGCCCACCCCCCCCAGTGTGGTGAATCAAATTGCCGTGGATCTGTATCCGCAGATAAGTTTCAGATACCGCTACTGATCCTGGTACTGCCCCGGTTCTCCCGCTAGCGCACTCCCGCTAACCCACAAAAAAAAGGCTGTCCGATTCAAGAACCGGACAGCCTTTGATATTGAATTATTGCTTCAGCAGAGTTATTCCGCTTCCACGGGAAAGGTCAATTCAATGGTATTTGTTTTCTCATCATAGAACTGACTGCTGTCTCCGATCCGAACCGCGGGATCTGAGCTCACATCACCGTAGGGATCAGCGGCCGCCCATTCCTGCTTGAGAATAAATGCCATGTCACTTTCGAAGGCAGACAAATTCCGGGTTTCGTCATCGCCGTCTTCGAATGCGAAGAGCATTACACCGGGTTTAAAACTGTCCTGGTTTTCCGGTGTGAAAACAGTTTCGGAAATCCAGGTATTTGTTTCAGGCATATTCCACATGATAGTTTTGGAGCCTGTGTCCCATCCTGCGCTTTTGGCGCCAAAGCTTTCACCGGATTTCACCCACTGACCTTTCAGGTAGAGGGGCTCCATCCACTCGGGTGCAAAATCAAGTCCGAAGTCCCCATAATTTGCATCGGCAAATTCCTGTACCGCAGCTGCGTCCACAGTCCATCGGACAGTAAGGCTTCCCTCGGGTGCAAGATACAGAAAATCTTCTGCGATTGATGTTCCCACCTGAACCTCTATCTGATCTGCAGGCTCTTCGGGAACCCTGAACCAGATGGTGCTGTCATCCCAACCGAAGAATTCATTCACCGGCTGACCATTCAGATAAATGAGACCGGGCACATCACCGAAACCCTCACCCTTAATGGAAACCATAGTTCCGGGGAGAACATTCAAGGGATACATTCCGTATACTTCTGCGGCGGAAAGGTCCGCTTCGGGAGTTCCCTTAATAACATACTTGCTCATACCGCTGCAGCCGCTGAAAAGCAGAACCATGAGAATGAGCCCAAGACCAAGAAAACGAAGAACGTTTTTATTCATACTACCTCCATATGTACGATCTGGAAACGTTTCCAGATAATTCACCTGATTATAAAACTTGAATTTTCAGCTGTCAAATAGATACGGCCCATTACTCGGGAATTACCCGGAAGATATAGCTGGCCCGGGGTTCCAGACTTCCGATAACGCGAAAATCTTCAAAGCCGCCCTGTTCATCCACCTCCGGCTGGGAGATTTTTTCCGCCAAATAATCACGGGCATCCTCCCCGGTGTAGATATTTTCCGCCAATCCGGCATAGACGGGTTCAAGAGTGAAGCCTTCCGTCCATGGAGATTGCTCCAGGAACAGCCCGTAATCCTCCTGGAGAGTCCCGAGGTTATTCACCACCAGCAGACTCTCTTCCGGAGTATAGCGGAAATATGCGTATACCCGGCGGGTTGAACTGGGCACATGCTCCAGAGTCCCACGCCGGATAGCCGGTGAATCATTTCTCAGTTGAAGGAGACTTCGGTACCGGTTGAGCAGAGAGCCGGGGTCGTTTTCCATAGATTCCACATTCCGAGTCTCCAGCTTGGCGGCGTAGTCCTGCCAGGGATCCCCGTCTGTAAATCCGCCCCTGGGCGTCCAATGCATGGGCCGGCGCAGGTGCTCGTCGGGCTTGCTTCCTTCAACCCCCACTTCCTCTCCATAGTAGATGAAGGGTATTCCCGGGCCTGTAAGAAGAAGGGAAGCGGCAATCTTCTGTTTCTCAAGATCTCCCGAGAGAACCGTCGCACTGCGGGTCTGGTCATGGTTTGCAAGAAAACGTCCGTACTGACCTTCAGGGTACATATCATTTACTTTTTCCTGTTGTCCAGTAATATCCGCATTCTGACCGCCCCGTACGGAATTGAGCATGGCGGTTGCCAGATCAAATTCAAACGCGGTATCGACTTCATCTCCGATATACTTTACGACCTCTTCAGTGTTGGTCCAGACCTCACCTATTGTAAACGCGTCGGGATTAATTCCTTTATAAAAGTCGTGAAATTGCTGAAACCATTCGTGGTTGCTGAACGTGTTCATGAGAAGGTTACCCTCCTCTTTCAAATACATAATTGCATCCAGTCTGAATCCGTGCACCCCGATATCTTCCAACCAGAACCGGATAATTTCATTAATCTCACGGTTCACGTCCTGATTGTAAAAATTAAGATCAGGCATACCGCCCCAGAACACGCCGTAGTAATATTCACCGTTTCCACCGTTATGCCACACCTGCTGGCCCCATGGACCTTCAATTCCCGGATCAATGTCGGACCAGACATAGTAATCTTTATACTGTGGATCCCCCCGCTTGCTCGCAATAAACCAGGGGTGCTGACTGCTTGAATGGTTGAGGACCAGGTCCATAATAATTTTGATACCCCGGGCTTCAGCTTCTTCCAGAAGGAGTTCAAAATCCTCCAGGGTTCCATAATCCGATTCTATGGAATAATAATCCACAACATCGTAGCCATGGTAGCTGGGACTTTCATTAATGGGCATGAGCCAAATTCCGGTTATTCCCAGATCGTCGTCGGTTTCAGGATCTCCATCGTTCAGATAGTCAAGTTTGTCAATAATTCCCTGAATGTCACCGATACCATCTCCGTCGGAATCGTTAAAGGAACGTACAAATATCTGGTAATAACTTCGATCGTTCCAGTCCTGAAATATTTCAGCATCGTATTCCCCGGTGAACGAAGCCACTTCATCCATGGGCGGAGTTCTGTCCACCTGAGGCGGGGGAGGCAGAGCTTCCTGGCTTGCACAGGCTGCCATCATCATAATTACAAAGATCCCCATTAACGCGGGACCCCAGATCCGTCGTATTCGCTTTCCCCAATTTTGCATACAAACCCCTTTGAATCGGCGGGATAAATCCGTTACAACAGCACGGAACCTCACCCCCCGATGTATTTTACCTTTGCAAACAGTATAGCCCCAAATGTTATTGGAGGTAAGGGGAGATTAAAAACATAGAGAAAAGTCTCGAAAAGTGGAAACGTTCCCAGTATAATGATCCAACCATAAAGGAGAGCATAATGTTACATCAAACCGGATCCATTCAGGTTCCACCGATTTTTTCCAGGCTGATATTGTTCATGATCCCGATTCTGCTGATCGCAGCCGCGGCTTCATGTACCACCACCGCGAAAGAGGAGCCGGAACCGGTGAGAATTGCCTCTCTCACATTTCAAAAAGGAGACAGAATAATGGATTACCCTTCTGTCAATTTTCCATCAAGCGATATTCCCCACACCGGTCTTCCCGCCGGGGCAACCATGGAGGATGTTGAACACTTCCTTCGGAGGGCAGCCATTGATATTCCCGCGGGAGAACGGAGACAGTTTGTATTCGGAGATAATATATCCGGGTACCTGGAGCTGTTTACCCATTCATACCGACGGGGCAACGGGTATCAGATCGCAGAGAGCACCGTTATCGCCGATGTGGCAGCCGCATGGAACGGTACGCTGCTGAACCGCCGCATAGACGCAGACAAGGCCGTACTCTATCCGGGATTTATCCGCCATGAATATGAGCAGGCCCATGAAACGCTCTCGCTGTTCGCAAATAGCCACAGCATGGCTCTGAACCTGACATCACCGAAGGGCGAAGCGGCAATTATCAGCTTTTTCCCGGCTTTCAAGACCAGCCTGAGCCGTTATGATGTTGAAGTGGTGGATGATGTGTTTTTGCTGGTTCCCCACCGTCTGAGCAGCGACCACCCATCGGTAATCGCAATTTCATCGGATGTAGCCGTGACAGCAGGGGAAAATTTCCGGGCATCTCTGGGAAGGGAACCGGAGGAAACCGCCGTGTACATCCAGGGCAGCGATCCGGCGAATAGTTCCGGGTCAATTCCGGTGCGGCTCCAGCAGCTGGGATCTGAACAAATCGGACAAAGCGACAGGGATGTGAGAAATGCTCTGAAGGTTTCCGATCACTCTCCTCTTCTGAGCTTCTCCACCGTTGAAAAGGTCGAATCCGCCGGTTTGTACATCAGCTTCGGAATGGACAGGAGCAGCGCACTTGAAGCGGCCCGCCATGCCCGGTCCCGGGGGATTGAGGATCATTTTACGGAAGTGTTGGATATTACCCTCTCCTCCAATATCCGTTCCTCAAATTCCCTGCTGGATGCCTCCCTCTATTGGAGTCTTTATTCCGGTTACAGCATGGTAACCCGACAGTACGGCACGGGAATCTGGGCCGGCCTTCCATGGTTCCGCCAGAACTGGGGCCGGGATACATTTATCGCCCTACCGGGTATTTTGCTTGTAAACGGCAGGTTTGAGGATGCCAAGGCGGTGTTACATAATTTTACCCGCTTTCAAAACCTGGATGAAGAGGATGTGAATTACGGTCGGGTTCCCAACAGGGTAAATAACCCCGATGATATTATTTATAACACCACAGACGGTACGCCCTGGCTTCTGAGGGAAGCGTTGGAGTACATTCAATACAGCGGGGATACTGATTTTGCTCCGGAAATTCTGGAAACCGCCCGTCACTACATTCGGGGCGCCAGAGCAAACTATCTGGGCGAGGACGGACTGCTTCATCATGATGATGCGGACACCTGGATGGATGCCCGCATAGCCGGCAACCAGCCCTGGTCAGCCAGGGGCAGCAAGGCGGTGGAAATTCAGGCCCTTTGGTACACCGCCCTGAAATCTTCGGCGGAAATTGCCCGTCTCAGCGGTGAATTGGAATTGGCAAACGAATGGGGGGCCATGGCCGCCCGTGCTCAACAGTCGTTCATAGATCAGTTTTGGGACGGCGATTCCCTGGCGGACAGAATCCGACCCGATGGAACTGCCGATACCAAGCTAAGACCCAACCAACTCATGGCAATTTCAGTACCCTTTTTAGGAGAAATGAACGATCAGTCATTTCTGTCGCCGGCACAGGAAGCGGCGGTGGTACAAAACGCGGTAAACGGACTTCTCTACCCCTATGGGATCGCAAGCCTTGATCCGGCACATCCCTATTTTCACCCCCATCACGATCAGACAGGCAAATTCCATAAGGACGCGGCGTATCATAACGGTACGGTATGGGGCTGGAACGCAGGACCGGCTCTCACCGCACTGTTGAAAATCGGGGATGGAGAGATCAGTTCCCGGCTGATTCTGAACCTGGCGGATCAGATTATTACCATGGGAACCGCGGGCAGTATGAGCGAACTTCTGGATGCCCTCCCCGATGAAGACGGCCATCCCATCCCGTCGGGTACATTTTCCCAGGCCTGGAGCGTCAGCGAGTACTCCCGGGTTCTCCTACAGGACCTTCTGGGGTTCCGGCCACGACTGCTGGAAAACACTCTCCACCTGGCTCCCCGAATCGGCGAAGATATTCTTCCCCCGGGGGAAGAGCTTTCTGCCCGTCTGGCCTTCGGACGGGAAGAATATCTCAATCTCCGTGTACGAAGAGAAGGTAACGGGGAAACCGTCTACACCATTCAAAACGGATCGGACAGGGATTATACCCTGGAGATGAGCATCTATAGCGGAGAGCGGGGCTGGCTGGGAAAGTCCCAGATAATCGCCGGCGGAAGCCAAATCTCTATTCGGGAAAACGATACGGCGAATTGGAATGTGGTATACCCTGCATTTCCCTCGGTTCTGGAATCTCTCCAGTTCAGGGATCCTGAGGAGGACCGCAAGCAGGAATTTCCGGCCATGAAGGAGCAGAACTATCTTCAGAAGATAATTCAGGCTGGAGAGTTTCGCTGAGGGTTTGATTTTTCCCTGAAGATGGGGCCATACTGGGAGCATGGATGAAGGCACTGGATTTTTAACCCTGGCCCGGGAAAGCTTCGAGAGCATGCAAATGTTCTTCACCCACCACATGCTGATGAGCGTAGGTCTGCTGTTGCTCAGCGGATATTTCCTGGCCCGGCTCGCCTCCAGAGTAAAACTCCCGGAGGTGACCGGGTTTATTATTGCCGGGCTGATCATGGGCGAAAGCATTCTTGGGTTTGTGCCCCATCATGTCAGTTCGGACATGTCTTTGGTAACCGAGGTCGCCCTGGGGCTTATCGCCCTCACCATCGGCGGAGAATTTTACTGGGTCAAGCTGAAAAGCATGGGCCCCGGTGTAGTAATCATCACCCTCATTCAAATATTTGCCGCATTCATCAGTACCACAGTGGGACTCTACATTTTCAACATGGAGCTCCCGTACGCCATGATTTTAGGAGCCATCTCCACCGCCACCGCACCTGCCGCGACGGTAGCCATCGTTCAAAGCTTGAATGCAACGGGAAAATTTGTGGACTACCTCTACGGGGTTGTGGCCCTGGATGATGCGGGAGCGGTAATTGTGTTTGCCGTGGTCTTTGCCTTGGTTGGAGGAATTATCGATCCCGAGACCGCTCAGGCGGCACAGGGAGCGGCTCAGTCCGCAGCGAATGCCTCCCATGGCGGAGGAGCGGGGTCGGTGGTTTTCCATGCCCTGCTTGAGGTGGTGCTCAGCATTGCCGCCGGCGCTCTCTCCGGATACATTCTCCATCTGCTTGTCAGGAAGAAACGGAAGCCTAATGAAATAATGATCATTGCCCTGGGAGTGGTATTTTTCACAATTGGACTTGCTGTGGCGTTTAATTTATCCCCTCTGCTCACAAATATGGCTGCAGGAGCGGTAATCATCAACCTGGGGGCCAGGAATCACCGGATATTTCATATTCTTGAACCGCTGACCCCTCCGATCTACGCACTGTTTTTCGTACTGGCGGGGATCGAACTGGACCTTTCCATTCTCGGCGACCCCAGGGTGGTTGTTTTGGGAGCTGCATATATACTCTTCCGGGCAATGGGCAAATACGGAGGAGTTTGGCTGGGTGCAAAAATCGCCCGGTCGCCCCGGGGAATCAGCAGTTATCTGGGACTCTGTATGCTTCCCCAGGCAGGTGTGGCAATCGGTCTCACCCTCATGGTTCAAGCTTCGCCTCTGGGACAACATCTAATGACAGAAAACCCTGCCATACTCAGCGATATGATCAATATTGTTCTCATCTCCGTTTTTATAAACGAATTGTTCGGCCCGCCGCTGTCAAAATTCGCCCTGGAACGGGGACTGGAACTGGAGGGATAAGATATGGAACTCTACTCTTTTCTGGAAAAACAATGCTGTAGAATCGGACTCCGGGGAAAGAACAAACAGGAAATTATTCAGGAACTTGCAACCCTCGCCTGCAGAAGCAGGCATTTGGATGAAAACAAAATAGAAGAGATCGCCGCAGCCATTGAAAAACGTGAGTCCCAGGGATCCACCGGTTTCGGCGGCGGCATTGCCATCCCCCACGCCCGTTTCGAACATATGGATGACTTTGTTCTTGCAATCGGTGTTCATCCGGAGGGTGTGGATTTTGATGCCCTGGACCGTAAGCGTGTACGCCTCTTTTTTATTATTCTCGGCCCGGAAGAACGGGTAAACGATCACCTGAAACTACTTGCAGCTGTATCCCGGGCGCTGACCCGTACAAACGCGAAAAAGGAAATACTGGCCGCCCAGGGAAACGAGGCGGTATACGAAGCCTTCCTTCGAAATGCAGAAGGTCTGGTTGAGGGGAAAAAGGAAAAACCGAAAAGCAGATTGCTTGTGCTGATTCTGTTTCTGGAAGAATACGTGTACGATATCCTTGAACTCTATCTACAGCGGGGCATTGAGGGTGCGACGGTTATCGACAGTATGGGAATGGGAGAATACATCAGCAATGTACCCATTTTTGCCACGTTCATCGGTTTCATGCAGGAAAAAAAGAACCATTCCAAAACTATCCTGGCCATGGTACCCGAAGATATGGAGGCTGAACTGATTCAAAGCATTGAAGACCTTCTGGGGGATCTGGATAAAACCCAGGGAGCAATGCTATTTTCCCTGGATGTCCCCATGTACAAGGGCAGCATGAAAATGCTTTGAACGGGATAGTCCGCAACCCTGTTAATTCCGCCCTTTTCCCACCACTTTCAAGCAGCAGGAAAATTTCTCCGGTATAGCTTACGGAGATTTCTATGGATGCAAAAACTGATTTTTTCCTGCTCCGGGTCATGTTGTGCACACTGCTTTTGATGTTTGCAGGCACTCAGAATCCGGCAAGCGGACAGGAACTCCCGCCCAATGACACAATCATCAGGGAAATGGAGTTTATTAACAGACCTCTGGGTGAAATCCTTCTGGCCCTTGCCCGCTTTGGTCAAATTCCTCTCCTGCCCGATCCCGGACTGGAGGAACGACGAAGCTATTATTTCCGGGATATCCGTCTGGACCAGGTTATCTCGGAAATAATCAGCACCAACCAGCTCTATCTTCATCAAAAGGGTTCTCTCTGGATAGCCTCGCGCATGCGGGTGGAGGTTTCAGATGACCGGAAGACGTTCAGCATCCATGCGGTGGATGTTCCCATGGAAAGTCTGCTGAACCGCCTGAGCGAACTCAGCGCTGTGGCCATCCGCAGCAGCTCCCTCCCTGCAGAGCTCCAGACCATTCACTGTGAACATCAGAGCCTTGCTGATGCCCTCACTGCGCTCATGCTTCCCTATCCGGAATACCGCCTGGAACGCCGGGGAGAAGCCTATGTAATCAGGGACGGGCTGAGAAATTCCCGCGACCCGGGAGATCTCTCCCGGCTCAACGTGGAGATAATGCAGAACGCCCCCAGAAGCTACAGGATTGAGGGAAATGGGGGCTCGGGTGCAACCGCCCTTGAACAACTCTTTCGCCTTCATGAAGTTGAATATCAGTTTTTTACCAACGCCTCCCATCCCGTTTCTTCCATGAGCATCAGGGATAGCGGTTTTCAGGAAGCGCTTCAGGCTATCTGCATCCAAAGCGGACTGCGCTGCATCGAGCATGAAGGTGTGTACTCGGTATTCCCGGAAAAGTTCAGGGGTGGGCACCCCGTTATTGAACAGGAAGCGCTCAGCATCAGTTCATTCATTCCCCGCATGCACAGCGCTGAGTATCTGAAAAGCTGCGTCCCCGATTCACTTGCCGAACGCTGCAGCATAAGGCTCAGCGCAAACGCTGCGGGTATTATCATCCGGGGAAACAGGGAGGAAAGCAGACGCATTACCCGCTTTCTCTCCCGGCTTGATGCTTCCTACGGCATTGTTCCCCGACGTATTTCACTGGATTTTATTACCCTGGATGAATTAACTCACCTGCTTCCCCCGGCCCTCGGAGCCGGGCTGTTGAGAAGCGGAACTGGAGGAGATTCTGTCTATGCCCTTCTGGATGCAAAAGGACAGCAGCAACTCTCAGAATATCTGAAAAAAATTGATCTTCCGCCCAGTTACCACTCCATTTATCTGAGGCATCAGAACGCTGAACAGATAATTGAACACATACCCGATGAGTTTGCATCTGGAAGTATCTCCGCCGGGAACAGCCTTTCAAGCATTGAGTTCCGCGGATCCTCCCGCTTCGCACAGGAGCTGGAGAAGTGGGTTCGCCGGCACGACCAACCCAAGCCAGGATTAGAATATCATATACTCGCCCTTCAGGTACAAAAAGGCAGACGGAACGCCTACGGTGCGTCGCTGGGGGCAAAAACCCTTACTGAAAATAGCAGACCTACGCTCTCCGCTTCCCTTGGCAGGGTGATCGGTCTCAACTTCGATGTGCTCAGCACCTTTGGGTACAGCTTTGCACTGAACCTGGAGACCGATCTCAGCCGCTCCAGCGCCCGTATTATGGCAGACAGTATGATCTCCGGGGTGCCGCACCAGGAAGCCCGGCTGGAGAACACATCCACCTACCGCTACCGGGACAGCACAGGTGAAACCGCAGTCACCCGTGAAATAACCAGCGGATTGACAATCAGTATCACCGGGGAAATCAGCGGGTCCGGGTCCATGAATGCAGTAAATCCGGTCCCCGCTGCTGTGGATATGAGTATCGACGTGGAGTTGAGCAGGCGCGGAGTGGACGGCGGTTCAGGCAATCCGCCGCCCACGAATCAGCGCAGAATTCAAACCCGGGCAACCTGCTCATCCGGAGACGTGATCCGGGTTGCCGGCAGCATTATCACTGAAGAGGGCCGCTCCTTAACAGGAGTGCTTCCCCTGGGTTCGTTGGAGGCCAGGAGAGAGTTAAATGAATTTGTGCTCTATATCAGACCGGTGGTCCGCAACCGGTCGTCTGGGGGTGAATTTGAGCTGCCGGAAATTCAGGACCTGCATGCCCGGTTTTTCCAGGAGCCCCGGAGATGAAGACCCGGCATGAACGCTACCCGCAGGACCTCAACGGTAGGGGTATAAAAGCTGAACCCCACGGGGTGGTATCAACAGATGCTTCGGGAGCCGGAATCTCCGATTTTTACCCTCTTCCCGGCGGGGACGATCAGTACACTCCTGAGTTTATCAGAACACAAAGAGCTTTATATCTGGGAGAAACCCGCCAGGATACTGAGATCATTTCCTGGGTCGCAGTGAGCAGGAATTGTACAGAGGAAACACAAGCCTTTCTTACCCAATACCACCAATGGAGGGACGGGTCCAGGGTTATGTTTCTCACCTGCTCCGATATTGATATGGAAATTACCTTTTCCCGGCTAAACAGGCTGGAGAGCACCGGGGAAAGCTTCGAGCAAGAGAGAACATCTTCTTCCAATTTTCAGGGTCCCGGACAGCGGATGCTCAGATCTATTCTTCTGGAAGCGGTTAAACAAAAAGCGAGCGATTTGCATTTCGAGCCCATGGAAGAACGGGATCCATCGGGAAATAGGTCCTCGGGGTCGGCCAGAGTTCGAGTTCTCGTAAACGGGCAGCTTCGGGAGATGCGGAGAATCAGCCGGAAAATGTGTTCTATTCTGGTTAACGGACTTCGGGTATTAGCGTCCCTGGAAATCTTATCTCACAGCGGCCCGCAGGACGGCTCATTCAGTCTCACTATCGGCAGGGAAGAGGTGCGGATGCGGGTATCCATACTCTCCTCCATGCAGGGTCTTTCTGCAAGTATCCGTATCTTGAATCCAGGAAAGGAGTTTCCGTCACCTGCAGAACTGGGGTTCAAAGAACATACTCTCCGATTTTTCCAATCCATTCTGTGCTCCGCTCAGGGATTAATTCTGTTTTCCGGTCCTACCGGCTGTGGAAAAACCACCAGCATGTATGGATTGGCCGGTGCGGCGGTACACCATGGAAAGAGAGTGATCAGCATTGAAGAGCCGGTAGAAATTATTCTTCCGGGAGTGGAGCAAATAGAAGCAAACAGCCTTACGGGAATGGACTACGGCACATTTCTCCCCTCTGTTCTGAGGAGAAAACCTGATGTGCTCATTATTGGGGAAATCCGCAACCAAAGAACTGCGGAACTCGCACTGGATGCAGGTCTTAGCGGACATCTGGTTCTGAGCACCATTCACGCACCCTCTGCTGGGAAAGCGGAGGATAGATTAAAAAGCCTTGGAATCAAGGACCCCTTCAGACTGGGAGTTCTCAAAGCGGTGGTGGGCCAGCGACTGATTCATCTACCCGGGGGCGGGGTTCAGCTGGATGAGAACCTTTTCATCCCCGGCCACTGCAGTCCAATAGAGCGGCAACAGGGAGATACGGTATGCACAATCCATTAACAGTTGTTCCGGGTAAAAAGGAATGCCGAGATTTTGCAGGAAGTCTTCGCATGTATCTGGAGCACGGATACAGTGCCAGGGAGAGTCTGACCCGGATCTATCATGAAAACCGGGGCAAGAAGATTCGGAAACTATTGTCGGGTATCATGGAAAGTCTCGATGACGGAGCGGGTTGGCAGGAAACGTTCCAGCTTCACTGTTACGGCAATTCATCCCTCCAGCTACTCTCCCGGGCGTCCTCCGCTGCAACCCTCTGCCGGGTATGTTCTGTCCTGGAAAAACAGTTGGCACAGGAACTGGAGCTGGATCAACGGGTCACTTCGGCCCTGGTGTATCCGGTATGGGTGCTTATTCTCACCCTCTGCTTTTCACTGGCGTATTGCCTGGGCCCCTTGGGAGAAATGGGCGGTTTGAACGGCAGTGCCGGAGAGCCTGCAAATATTATCGTTCCCCTGTTCATTACACTTTCTTTGCTGTTCTGGGCTGCCGGGCTACGGTTTGCTTGCATCCCGGTAAAACCCGGTTGGCTCAGAACTGTCCTGGACAGGATACCGTTCCTTTCCCATCTGCAGCGGCTCAGCAGATGGCTGCGCATCTGCTCACATCTTTCCATTGGAACGATGGCGGGAGCCCCCCTCCAGGATCAACTGGCTGAGTTAAGCGATCGTTACCGGGGGAGTCCCGAAGCGGGAGTTTTGTATTCCTGTGCCGAAGCCCGTTTTATCGGTGACTGGCAGGCCTTCGCAAATTCGGAGAACCGAAGCTGCGGGCTGCAAGGATTTCAAGAACTGCGGAGCATGTTCCGCTCCATCATTTCCGGTGAAGACTCCCTGGATATTATGCGCAGCAGCAGCGACCTGCTCAGCCTCAGACTACAGAAAACCCTGATCCGTGCCTGCGCCATTCTTCAACCACTTGCCGTTTCCCTTGCGGGAGTATCGGTTCTCATTTTAAGCAGCAGGATCATTTCCAACTATCACGGGCGAATCCTGGAGATCATGGGGGGGCTATAGATGGCCACTATTCTTTACAGCATCCAGCGGGGCGTAGAATTCTCCCTACCCGGACAAACGATAAGCCACATATGCGGTGAAGGGAAAAGATCATCAGTCTTTCCCCGGCCTCAGGAAAAGGGTACATCCTGGGGAGTACAGATGGGAGAAAATGAACTGTGGCATTACCGAAGGGGAACCGGGAACCCTTACCCGGCCGGAAAACAGCGCATCCTTCCGGGGATTGTTCTCATAATGTTCGCTGCCGGATTCCAGGACGGCCGATATAGTGTATACGGCTCTCAAGCCTGGGAATCGGCTCGTATTGAATCCGGTGCATTCACAGCTCATGCGTTCCACAGCGGGAGTACAGAAACTCCCCTGGCTCCGGGCTGCCACAACATCGCACATCATATTCTCTTGGAATCCAACCGCCCCCGGCGGTCTCCCTCAAGCGAGGATGTTCAGATGAAGAATATCAGCCGGAGTATGGCAGCAAGAGCATACACGGCCTGGAAGACAGTGGAGCTTTCCACAGCAAGCACCATGCATTCCACCAAAGGCCCCCATCCCGCTCTGCCGGGAAATATGCTGCTTCAGACATACCGGGGCAGTAAAATCCTGGGAAAACTGAAATTCCTGACCAAAAAATCTCGGTCGCTATTCAAAGCCACCCCCCCGGCGGTCATACTGTTCTGTGCTGCGGTTTTCACCGCCTTCCCCCTTCCCTTTCTGATTCGTGAATCCGGCGAATCCCATTTACAGGGAATAGACCCCACCCCCTCAGGAGATCAATCTCCGAAAGAAACCTTCAGGCCGATAAGAATCAGTGGTTTTCCCGGGCACAGCGCTTTGAATTTTGCTATTGAGGACCTGCGTTCCTCCTTCCATAAATTTAATCTGAAAAAGCTGACAATTGAAAATGAAACAGTCCAGACGGAATTATCATTCTCACCATCACCTGCCGGGCTCAATACGACTGGAGAAACCGGATGGAGCGGGGAGTACATTCCCCGGGAGAGCGGCCGGCTCTTTCTTCAGGCTGCAACTCAAGGGTATGGGGGCAACGGGAGCCCAGAACTATTGAGTATAGCAAAATCCCTGCCTCCGAATCTCATAGTTCCGGGATGCTCACCATGGACGAATAGCCGCGGCAGCCAGAAGAGGATTTTCCCGGGACTGGTATTCCGCTGGCTGCGGAACTTCCACAGGGCCGGTGTTTTCAGTTTTGATCCGTCACAGCATAGCATTCGGATCAGCTGCATCGTCAGCCGAAATGCCCGTGCACTGCCCCTTCTCAGCAAATTGGAAGGCAACCGTATTCCCCTCTCAACCCTGACAATTCAGCAGATGTCAGCCGCTTCTCCGACCCCCGGATTGGAGATGATCATGGAAATTCGCTTGGAGGATGCGGTAAACGCATATCTGGGGCTTTTAAAAAGCAGCACTGCTTACATCCGTCCCGGCTCCTCCCCACATTTCAACGCCGGAAACTCAGGCCCCGGTTTCCCATCCGGCACGACAGATCTCCATGATGCTCTGATAACCTGCTTCCTCCCCGGGCCTATAGACTACGGTTCCCCGGAAAATGGCGAGGGGGAGCAAAGCGATTTCGGGGAAGCAGCGCCATCCGAATTCCTGCTGCCCGACTATCTGGAATTTAGCGGACTGATCAGCGATTCCCGGGGAAACTTCATGGTGCTGGAGGATTTGAGAACCGGCAGTCAAATAATACTCGGATCGGGTGAACGCTATAAAAACTGGATATGCCCGGGAATCACCCCGGATACCATTGCAGATATCCGCCCCCAGCTCCTCTGGGAGCAGCTGGGAAATTATTAATTGCAGGAGCAAACAATGAAGAAAAACAGCAAACAACAGGCGGAGAACCGAGGCTCATCCCCTCCCATTCGTGAACGGCCGCTCTTTTATCCACGTGCACTACCAAAGTCTTCTACCCCGTATATCTGCTGTATCCTGATATTTTGGATGTTACTAAGTACGATGGGTTGTGAATCTATGGGGAATAGATTATCCACAACTGTTTGCATCCGGGTGACCGATGAACGGCAAAACCCGGTAAACGGCGCAGAATTTCGACTGTCACGTAATGGCGGAGACAACCTTCTTAGCCGCAGCGACTGTTATGGACGGGGCCTGCTTCGGGAACCATCAGAAGGAACCAAAGAAGAGATCCTGATTCGCCACCCTCTCTTTGTTGACCAGGCGGTGATTATAGAAAGCGCAAAGGGTTCTCACTGTCAGGTTATATTCATTACCCTTGAAAGAATTGATGCCCGGATACGGTCGCTGTTTATGCAGGCTGAAAAGGCAGGAGATTTGCTGGAAGATGAGGAAACCAGGCGGAACTTTGCGATCCCTGATCACTCCCCCCACTACCGGCTATCCGGACGGCAGAGATATTTCCTGGCTCTGCTTCAATTACGAATGAAAAACTACCCCCAGGCACAACTGTGGGCCTCATCAATGGAAACAGATCTGGATGAACAACGGGAACTGGAGAGGATTCTTCGAAACATGTTGTCGCAACATTGACCCCCGGTCCCCCAGAACTTTCGTAAGGGTTGCGCTGATCAAGTGAAAAGGAGATTTTGGTATGAAACACAGGATAACGGGAATACACTCCGGCTATCAGGACGGATTCAGCTACATCGAGTTGATAATTGTTCTGGCAATTATGCTGATACTGGGAGGCGGCATCAGTATCAGCTCCAAAGGATTCATCCATTCCGCACGGAGGGTGAGCGCCAGAAATCAAATTGAAACATACCGGCTGGCCTTAAGTAAGTATCATTTCGACTGCGGGTCATACCCAAGCAAAGAGCAGGGGCTGAATGCTTTATGGGAGAAGCCATATCTTTACCCCATCCCGGCAGCATGGTCAGGTCCGTATCTTGAAAGAATGCCGGGAAAGGATCCCTGGGGTAACCAATTCATCTACCGTAGGGACAACTTCCATAATCTTCCCTTCGTCATTATCTGCACCGGGGCTGACGGAAAAGAGGGAGGCGATGGGGAAGATAAGGACATTGTGTCATGGGAATAAGGCCAGGGTCATACAATGCAGGTTATGTACTTCTGGAAGCCCTTATTCTGCTTTTTATTTTCACCCTGATTCTGGGGACTGTTGCTGATCTGATGCTTCAGCTCGTGAAGGCGGAGCAGAGATTACGGCAGCAGCAGAGGGAGGAAGAGGCCCAAGTCAGCCATTCAGCTCTTCTTCCTTTTCTTCCAGCATGCGGTATTCCCGTTCAAGATCGCTTAGATAGTGGTTGATTTCCCCGGTTTGGCTCCGCAGTGCGTCAACAGGGGGCAATTCCTGGAGATCAGGGGTTCGTCTCATGCGAACCAGGTCCAACTGGAGCTGACGAAGGGAATTAATTGCACTGCTGAGCTTAGCTTTTAGAAATTGCTGCTGCTTTTCCAATTCGTAATAGGAATTCTGCTGCTTCTTCAACGATTCTATGGATTTCTCCAGCTCCACCTTCAGATCGGGATTGCCTGTATCCGAATGCTGCTTTTGCAGGTCTAGAAGCTCCCGCTCAAGATTAGTCATGGGAATGGATTCCAGGGTTTTATTAATTTCCTGATCTTTCCTGCTGAGCTCAACAACCTGCTTTACATACCCTTCAAGGACCTGTTCAAAATCCTCCCCCAGATTGCTTCGATCTTTCATGCCGGAAATTTGGGCCAGAACGGCGGCTTTCAGGTTTTCGGCCTCAGCCTCCATAGGGCTCTGAAACCGTGTTGCAATCTGGCTTTCGTGGCTGAGTTTCAACTGCTTTGCATTCTTTAGCTGGGAAACCGGTACGTTGAGGGCAGCCAGTTCCTCAAGAAATTCCTTCTCCCGGTGTTTCGCCGCTGGTAGGTGGCTGAAAACACCGATTGACATGGCGGCTATGGGTATAAGTGACCATGGAACAAAGGGAGTCGTTATAATATTGATACCGGCGAGAAAGAGGGAAGTGGCAATGGTGGACATGAGATGCCCGCCAAACTTATTGCGATTGCGATGGAGTTTTCTTAGCTTTTTCAACTGCTGCTTATTCAGCGCCGGAAGAGCCTGAAGTTCCCTGGCCTCCAGACGCTTTCTTCGGAGACCGGCCCAATGGGTAAACAAACCAATCCCCCAACCTCCGGCAGGGAAGAAAAACCAAGGAAACGCAGCGCCGGTGAACGCCCATATCGCTACCAGACCTCCGTTCACCGAAAGGTAGGAACCAAGATGCCCCCGGAAATCGGATTCCATTTTTTTCAGACTTTTATTGGTCTGCGCCCGGTATTCCTGGATCAGCTGCTGGTCCTGCCAGCTGTCATACGGAGTGTCCAGTACCCTGTCCCACGCCTGCTCCAGTTCCCTGTCCCGTTTTTCATCTTCGCTTGAGCCCCTACCTTCTGGGATTACCACTCCCTGACGGCGCCCGAAGGAGGCATCGGGATATCCCTGCTGCATACGGTCCTGTCGGCTTCTTCCCCGTCCACGTTCAAATTCTCTGCCCAGTTCATGAGCTATTTCCTTGCCCACCCTGCCAAATTCCCCGGCGGCCCTTCGAATATTATAGGGAAATTCACTGGGGTCGGGAGAATCGTTATTCAGCCCTCGGTTTCCGGAACCGCTCCCCTGGGAAGATCGGGACTGAGCGTGCTGCGTACCCGAAGATTTCGCAATAAAACCTTTGCGTACCATGGAATCCAGAATTGCGTCGACCTTTTCGCCGCTATAACCCAGACTTGAGCGAACCTCATCAACCGAGAGCCTTCGCCCGGCCTGCTTAATCTGGGCCATTACCAGCTCTTTAACCTCTTTTTCCCCGATAGAAGGGGTGGCAGGGGAATCCGTTCCGTTGCCTGCGCCTTGTGTATCGCCCTGAGACTGGTTATCGCCCTGATGCTCCATGGCAGATGGGTCGGCCAAGTTTCCGGAAGCCTTGGAGCCTTCTACATTCCCTGATTTCCGCTCGTGGCGCACATCACCGTTGGTTGCAATTTCATAGGCACGGATTTCCCTGCTGATATTCTTCAGTTTCACCGCACCAAGTTCTTTAATGGGGATATCATCAATTTTGTTATTTGCAAGATTATACACATCCTGGGAGATACAGATCCGTCCCGGGTTACAGATGCTCTGCAGGCGGCTGGCAATATTGATGCCTTCACCCAGGGCGTCATTTTCATAGAAGTAGATATCCCCCAGATGGACACCGATTCTGAGTATGATGGTAAACTCGGGGTTTTCCCGGTTACGATGTTCAAGATCCTTCTGAATCCGGATGGCACAGTTCACTGCGTTCACTGTATTGGGGAAATCAATCAGGAATGCATCGCCGATGGTCTTAATTATGGAACCTCGGAGATCTTCTGTATGTTTTCGGACAATCTCATTATGATACTCAAGGAGTTCGAGAGTTGCTTTTTCGTTTTCCTCCATCATTCGACTGAATCCGACTATGTCGGTAAACATGATGGCTGCGAGACGGTACTCTTTCGGGTTCATACCAAAGATGGTAAGTATTGATCCAGGCTTAGTCAACCAAAGGCGGCACATATGGCAAAAAAGGCAGTCAAATATTTTGAATGCAGCAGCTGCGGACATCGGGAACCAAAATGGAGCGGACGCTGCACGTCCTGCGGTGAATGGAACAGTTTTGTGGAGAAGCATCCGGCCCCGAGCCGCACATCCAGCGGGGGAACCATAGGGGGCGATACAGCGAATGCCGCCGCTCCGGTTAAGCTTTCGGACGTGGAAAGCGGGGAAGGCAGGCGGATCTCTTCGGGAATGGTGGAACTGGATCGGGTACTTGGCGGCGGTGTTATGGGCGGCTCCTCGGTGCTGTTGGGAGGTGAACCGGGAATCGGAAAATCGACCCTCATGCTCCAGGCTGCAGACGCGTATTCCCGGAGCGGGCCGGTCCTCTACATATCGGGTGAGGAAGCCCAGTCTCAGATCAAAATGCGCGCCTCCAGGCTGGGTATTCAAGGGGACCGTATCAGCCTTCTCTCCCAGTCATCAGCGGAATTATGCAGCCGGTCTATTCAATCACACAGACCGGGAGTAATCATTGTAGATTCCATCCAGACACTGGGCACCGAAGAATCCTCTTCCTCTCCGGGCAGCCCGAATCAGGTAAAGCATTCGGTTCAGATTATCAGCGAGGCAGCCCGGGAAGTAAATGCCTGCGTATTTTTTATCGCCCATGTAACCAAGGAAGGAGCAATTGCAGGCCCCAAACTGGTGGAGCATCTGGTGGATGCGGTTCTGTATTTTGATCATTCCCAGGCAGAACTCAGATTTCTGAGAGCCAACAAGAACCGGTTTGGATCCAGTGATGAGATAGGGATCTTCACCATGGGGTCCGACGGGCTTACAGAAGTGGGAGATCCGGGCAGGCTATTTCTCAGCGAGGAGGAAGAGCTTCCTGCAGGTACATCCATTGTTCCGGTCTATGAGGGCAGCAGAATTCTGATGGTTGAGATTCAGGCTCTGACGGTTCCCGGTAAGGGCGGTTTCGGCAGAGTCTATTCGGACATGATAGATCAGAGGAGGGTAAACAGGGTTGCCGCCGTCCTGGAAAAACATGCAAACCTGAGATTTTCCGATCAGGATCTATATGTGAATGTTGCAGGAGGAATTCGGATTCAGGATGTGGGCACCGAACTTGGACTGGCCATGGCGCTCTATTCTGCACGGACGGGTATGCCCCTCCCTGCGGCTACGGCCTTCTGCGGTGAAATCAGTCTATCCGGCCAAGTGCGCAGCATCAGTCATCTGCGAAGAAGAATTCAACAGGCCGGTGAACTGGGATACAAGCGGATTCTGGCCCCTCCCCCGGGGGGCCTTCAGAAGAATTCTCAAGAGTCCCCGGCAGAAAGCCGGGGAGCTCCGGTTCTGCGGGTTCGATCCATCTCTGAAACCGTGACCGCCCTCTGGGGAAAGGGTTGAACGCACATTTCCCTCAATTCCCTCAATGTTCCTTAAAGTACATGCCCCAAAGACGTATGAGGGAAAGATCGGAAAATTTGACCTCATTTACCGTCGCATCCAGATAGATCCTGCGGGTTATGGAAACAGAAGGGGCAGGGCTATGAACGTTCCGATTGAAGAGCCCAGAGATGAAAAGAAAAACACCAGAAGAATCCGGGTAATCCGGTTTCGGAAAAATCCCCGGATTGTGGTGATATCATCGCCGAGTTTTTCAAAGTCCTGAACCCTGGGTTTTCTCAGAAGAGCTTCCAGCATGCCGGTGACAAATCCCACACCAATGGTGGGGTTCATACTGGTGACCGGAGCAGCGAGAAAAGAGGAGATTACAGTGACCGGATGTCCCAGGGCCACGGCGGCTCCCAGGGCTGAGAGCGTCCCGTTCACAAGTATCCAGCGTAGAAGACTCTGCAGCCCCCCCTCCCAGCCTTTGGTAATAAAGCCGGAAATGATCAACCCGGCAATGGCAGCCACCAGGAGCCAGGGAAGGCTCTTGCTGATAATTCCCCGGGGAGGAACCCGGGATATCTGCTTCAATTCCGACTCGGCGTGCTCCTCCGACGAATTGTTGTGTGGTGTTTCCTGATCGTCCAATTCCAGAATCTTGCGCACCATGCCGGGAACATGTCCGGCTCCAACAATGGAGAGAACCTTTTCCCGGCCGGCCATTTTTTTCCAGCTATTGATGGCAAGGTAATGATCCCGTTCATCTATGAGCACCTGCTTCACCGATGGGAGGAACTCCGCCATTTCTTTCATCATGTCATCCAGCGCACTTCGCTGTTTCAGACTTTCAATGGCTTCTTCATCCAACTTCTCACGGGAGAAGGCCGAACCGATCAGTACTGCAAGAATTTTATTTTTTCCCCAGAATCCGGTTTTTCGCCAAGCCCGGGACAACGTCATCTGGATATCTCTATCTATCATGAACTTGGTAATTCCCAGCTCATCGGCTGCAGCAACCGCTGCCCGCATCTCATCGCCGGGCTTGGTTCCCAGATTGAGTCCCAGACGTTTCTGGTACGCAGAAAGCACCAGATTGCTCAGCAGGAGAAATGTCTTCTTCTGCTTGATAATCTGAAAGATATCCAGGTTTTTCCAGCTGTTTTCCTGATTCAGGGATTTGAAACGGTTTTGATCAAGCTCAATACACACAGCTTCCGGCTGTTCATCCCGGATTGTCTGATCAACTTCCCGGGCACTGTCTTCAGAAACATGTGCGGTGCCCAAAATCACCAGTTCTCCCCGGCTGGTGGAGATCCGGGTAACTGTATCACCGTCCTGAGTGACCCTGGAGTCTCCCTTCACAGCTTCCTCCCCGGGGGAGTGATGTGAATCCTGTGCCGTATCCGCTTCCTGTACCTGTTCGTTAGATTTCTTTGCTGTTTTCATCTATGTTCTGCTTTTGTCTGGTTTTTTTTGCTTTTACCGGCTTTTCCGGCAGGGATTTGTAGCATATCAATTGGGAAAAGTATACTCATGTCCCTGTCATTCATTCTTTACCGGGAATCCCTGCTGCTATCTGCTGTCCCATGGCCTCAATAAATCTGTTCCGAAGTGTTTTCTGCCCAGGAAAAAGGTCCCTGGGAATATTCCCGCCTCCCATGTGAACATGGCCGCCACCATAACCCACACCCCGAAGTGCTTTTCTGATGATAAGATCGGAGGGACGCAGAAGGTCTTCGCTGCGAACGGAAATGCGGTATTCGTCCCGGTCCGGAACCAGCACCACCACAAAACGGATCTCCTGCAGGCCCAGGAAAAAATCCGCGGTTATGGCCATAACTTCCGGACTGCATTCTTTCTCCACCGGGACAAAGGCAAAGTCATCCGCCACCTCGCAGGAATTAATGGCCTCCCGGAATACCTGCAAGTCCTGGAGGCTCAGGCTGTTTCTCAACAACCTGCTGCCGGTCTCCCAATCTCCGAGAAAAAAAAGCTCGGAAAACGCCTTCATATCCGGGCGTGTAACACCCCGGGTCATAAATGCCGTATCCATCATCAGGCCCATGAGCAATGCCGTGGCCACATTTCGCTCAAACGTCAATCCCGATTCATGGTAATAATCATAAATGATGGTGGAGCAGGACCCTATCTCTTCACGGATATCGAAAAAGGGCGTAGTGGGCTTTTCCGGAGGGCTGTGATGATCAATCAAGCCGATAATTTCCCCGGGCAACTCACTAACATTGCGGTTCCCAACAAATCCATCCACAATTATCAACTGGTCGTCATCTGAGATCCCGATTTCACTACTGGGCGCCAAGGGGATTTCCAGCTGCTCCACTGCAGATGAGAGGGAATTGCTTTCAATTCTTCCGGTATAGCAGAGTTCAACATGAAAATCCCTGGGCGCAAGGAGACGCATGAGTCCGAATCCGCTGGCTACCGCATCATGATCGGGAAAATCATGAACCTGAATAACCACCCGCCTGGAGGGATCCAGACTTGATGTCAATTTATTGAGATAATTCATCGATTAACCATGTACGGACCACACCTTCCGGTGTTCCTTCCAGCCGTTCCTGTTCCTGGGAATTGAGAAGCGCAAGAGCGGTACTGTTCTGCTCCCGTTGAGCGTATCGGAGTGCGGTAAAGAACTGGGCAAGAGCCTTGGTCTGCATATCTTCCTCCTGCTGGATCTGACGGAGCAGCCGGCTATCCACCCCATCGATGAAAAACCTTCCAACGAAGTAGAATAGTTCATCTCTGGGGAACTCGCTGAGTCTCCGTTCAAGGTAGTTTCTCCCGGCGCTCTGGGACTGGGCAAATCGGGCGGCTGCGGAAAACAGGATGAGAGATTTCCTGTTCTCCTCTTCATTCCAGGCATCATCCAGAAGCTTCCCTGAATTCTGATGGTTTCCAAGAATATATTCAAGAGCTCCCAGGTAGCTGTAGGCGGGATAATAATCAGGGCGTATTTCCAGAGAGCGCTCATAATCCGCGGCGGCAGGTTCGTAATCTCCCAAAAAGGCCCGGACCTGACCCCGATAGGCGTAGTTCAAAAAAATTCCCGGGATGCGCTCTATTGCTGCACTGAAATCCCGGTCTGCAGCTTCAAAATTTCCGCTCCGGGCATTCATCCTGCCCCGATCCAGATAGTTCCAGCCATTTGCTTCATCAAGCTCAATAGCCTGGGTCATGTCTGCTATGGCCCTCTGGTAATATCCCTGCTCAACATATGCCCGGGAGCGGTCCACATAACTGTAACTATAGTCAGGATCCACATTAATTGCCCGACTGAATGCAGATATTGCATCCTGACTCTTTCCGTTCCTCAGGTAGCTGTTTCCCAGCCCCTGCAGGGCCACAAAATTTTCATCTTCCGTTTCCAGCGCCTTTTGGAAACGCTTTTCAGCCCGGTCGTATTGTTTCTTCTCCAGCAGGATTTCCCCGATTCCGGTGTTGGCCTGAACATTGCCTTCATCCGCCTGCAGGGCCCGTACAAGAAGATCCTCTTCGGCTTCCCGTTTGCCCCTGGCCCTCTCGATGAGAGACAAACTCACAAAGGCATCCGCCCTATCTTCAGCACTGAGTTCTTCGGTTGTGGATATTTCATCAGAACCGGGATCATCGGAATTCCCGCCTCCGGGGTTTAAGAGATCTTTGAGAACGGCCTCGGCGGCATCCAGTTCACCTGCGGCAATCTGCAGACGGGCAAGGAGAATACGGCTGGCGGGATCATCAGGGTCATCCAGCCGTGCCTGTTCGTATGCTTGGATGGCTTCTTGAGGATCCCCCAGAAGAATGGCTGCGCTCATCCGGTCATACACTTCTATTTCACTTTCAAAAGCATTCTGTTCTTCGGCGGCATTTTGCATATCCGCAGGGCTTTCCGGCGTACTTGCACAGGAAATGATAAACAGACTGACAAGGAGGATTGTCCCTCCGCGAAACACTGGTTGAAATTTCATCTGTGGTATCATACTGCCCATGTCCTGTTTAGGCAAGATTTCTTGATTTAGGGGGGGCAGGCTGATACACTCCCCTACTATGAAGAGACAATTGCATATGGGTGCATTTTTCGCACCTGTGCTTTACCTGGGCATTATCGCCGGTCTGATATTTCTCCAATTCTCCGGCGGAAGCATTTTTACCGAGAATTTCGGCAGAATTATGCTCAGCGGAACCCTGAACCTGGATAATGATGCGGAAAACGGTGAGTTAGCGTCCGTTGTCGTTGAGTTTGAAGGTATTCAATTTACATTTGACAGCGATAACCCCCTCATTCTGGAAACACGACAGAACACCAGGGAGGAAACGCTGGTCTCGGGTTACCGAAATCGGGAAGAAGGACTCACGGTTTTTTTTGATAACGGCACAGAACTCATATTCCAGCATGATGAAGAAGGAGATCAGCTGAGCATCAATACTTCAATTCCTTCCCGTTACAGCAGTCTCATGAGTCTGCGCATTCCTTTCATGCTGCGCACCGGGGCGTCTGCCAGCGCAACGGAAAATTTTCCCGGCCTGGATGTGAATAACGGCGGCGAACGCTACATTCTTGCATTACCGCCACGCTCCTACATCAATCAGGAGCAGAACCTGCTCAATATTCCGGGAGACGGTCTCAACCGCAATATCCGCTACACCCGTCGGGCGGCAGGAAATGAGAATATTTTCGAGCTGTGGTTTGAAAACCAAATGGAAAATATTCCCGAAGATCTTTATGAGACTGAAATCGGGGACTATATCGATCGGGTGTATCTTGCCTGGAAGAGCAACCGTTACAACTCCACCCAGGGAACCTGGGATATGCGCGAAGGAAGCCCCCGATTTTCCGAAGAAATTCTGGTAAATGTTCTCTCAGAAGCCTGGGCCCGGGAGGAGTATACCAGGGTATACAATGAAATGCGCAGTGCGGCGGATATTTTCCCCTTGGAACTCAGCTATCGCTCGTCGGTATTTTTAGGGAACCTGAGAAAAGTCACCAATGATTTGGAAGCAGCGGACAGACAGGAAAGCATCCGTATTAGAAACATGATCAATCAGGGAAATGCCATGGTATTCCTCACCAGAAATCTGTTCCGCTATGCAACGGACAGGGGTTCGGAAAACCTGCTGCCTAATCTTGTAGCCTTTACCGAAAGTCTTGCTCCAGCAAGCCTTTCGCCTCTGGAAGCATTGGGGCTGGCCATGAACTATTATCTGGGAGAATTTCCCGACCAGGAGATTCGCCAGATACTCAGCCGCTTCGAGGGAATTCTGGAAGAAAACATTCTACCGGAGATCGTGAAAGTTGATGAAGGCTTTTTCTTTGCTACCGAACCTGGAATAGCCAACAGCTACTACACCATTCTTGCAGGTCAGACCCTCATTGCCGCAGGAGAAGAAACCGGCAATGAACAGTTCATCAGCCTGGGTAAAAACATGGTATTATCCATACTCAGACTGGGTGATCAGATGGGATTTCTGCCCTCCCAGATTGAGCTTACCGCCGGGGCTATTTCTGCAACCCAAGGTACCACCAATCCGGAGGAAATCTATCCGCTTATCTCCGACAACCCATATTACCCCAGACATATCAGTCTGGCGCCATATTTTGGAAACGGAGCCTGGGCCTACACTATTATGAACAATTATGAAATCATTAGTCGTCCCGGCGAGTTCACCATCAACTTCGATAATTCGCCAAACCGTACCCATTTCATGTTCTTCCGGGGTATTCCCGGTATCGATCCCCTGAATGGTATGGAGTTGTTCGGGATAATTTGGCGAAATGCACCGGATTTTGAAATTTACAGCAAGGGTCGATACTACAACGCGGACAGCAACACATTGATGATTAAGTTTTTCGATGACGACCCGAATCAAACTATCAGACTCTTTTACGAATAGTCTTTAGAGCATCTTTCAAAATTAATTTTTTGAAAATGTCTCTTTTTAACCAATAAGAAATTCTCCGTTCGTTCTTTGAATCGCGGGGAAAGAGCCTGAACCCCAAAAGCATCGCACAGGAGAATCTGCATGCACAGAAATCCCATACCATTTGAAACATTGAAGCAAAAGGCTCATTTTTATTTTCTCCGCCATGGAGAAAGCGAAGGCAACCGCAAACGAATGATTCAGGGACACGTGGACTTGCCACTTACCGCCCTGGGGAGGGACCATGCCCGCTCTGCGGCCCATTACTTTAGAGAACAGGGGTTGGATGCAATTCTCTCCAGCCCCCTGTCCCGGGCCTTGGAAACCGCACAGATAGTAGCGGCTCAAAATACGGTTGCCCCCAATGATATTATTCGGCGGGATGAACTGAAAGAATTGGACACGGGGATTTTTTCCGGCCTCACATTTCAGGAGATTCAGTCACAGTATCCAGATGAATGGAACGCTTTTCAGCATCACAGCTGGGAGGCAGTCCCTTCCGCAGAGCGGCTGCATCAGTTGATGGAACGGGGATTTTCAGTGTGGAACGAAATGATCGACCTGGCGAATCAGGGAAAAAAACGAATCCTCAGCGTCTCTCATGGAGGTCTGATCCAGTGGATATATAAATTGAGTTTCTCAGATCGGTGGGAGAATTGGCTTCCGGTTATCAGAACCGGAAATTGCGGCATCTATCACCTTGCTGTAACCCCGGTTCCCGGTGATGAAAGTACCCAGGGGCCGGGGTTTTATTCAGAGTGGGTGCAGATAAACCACATCCCCTACTGAACCACCCATGTCTTGGGCAATTCAGGCGGGGCGGCGGGCTGTCAGTTGCTATTAAGCATCTCCAAAAGGTTCTGGGAGCTCAGCCCCAGAGACTGTGCGGCTTTTCCTCCAGGAGCACTTGTACCGAATCCGTCCAACGCCAGTATGCGCTTTCTGCTTCCGGTAAGTCCTTCCCATCCCATGGAAACTCCGGCTTCAACGGCAAACACCCTTGCAGCCTCGGGAATTATCTTATCTCTGTATTCTTCATCCTGGGCATAAAAACGCTCACGACAGGGCATGGACACAACACGTACCTGTGATCCCTGTTCGCTGTATGCTTTGGCTGCATCCAGAGCAAGGTTCACTTCAGAACCCGTGGCGACGATCACTGCTGGAGCAGGATGTCCGTCTGCCGCTTTTTCCAAAGCTCCGGCAAAACCGGAAGTTTCAAAGGCTGCATAGGCACCCCGCTTGAAATCCAGTTCCCAATTTCCGGGTTTCGGAAAGACAGTCAGACCCTGCCGGGTAAGAGATAGAGCCGTAGGTCCGTCCTGACGCAGAAGGGCTTCCTTCCACGAGGCAATGGTTTCCTGTGCATCGGCGGGACGGTACAGGTTAAGATTCGGAATTGTGCGAAGGGCGGTAGCCTGTTCCACAGGCTGATGGGTCGGACCGTCTTCTCCCACAAAAATTGAATCGTGGGTAAAAACATATATAACCGGCAGATTCATGAGTGCAGCAAGACGAATGGCCGGTCGCATATAATCGCTGAACACCAGGAATGTTGCAGCGTACACCCTCAAACCGCCGTAAAGTGCCATTCCATTGGCCACAGCACCCATTGCATGTTCCCGGACGCCGAAATGAAGATTCCGCCCGCGAAAAGCTTGGGGGCCGAAGTCGCCTTCTTCTTTAATCAGGGTATTATTGGAAGGGGCAAGGTCTGCAGAACCGCCGATAAGGTTGGTGAACCGGGCAGCAAGGCTTTGGATGGCGGAACCGCTGGACTTTCGGCTGGCCTCCCCGTCGCCGGTCTTGTACTGGGCGAAGTTAATATCTTTAAGATCATCTTCCTGAATTCCCCGGTGCCACTGCTCCCATTCACCGGCCAATTCTGGATTTGCAGAAGACCACTGGGCAAACAGCTCATTCCAATCGGCTTCAGCCTTCTGCCAGCTCTTTCGCTTTTCGGTAAAATACTCCTCAACACCGGGGACTATGTGGAAATCTTCCTCGGGCAGCCCCAGATTTTTCCGGAATGCCGATCTTTCATCCGAGCCAAGGGCGGCACCATGTACTCCGGCGGTACCGGCCTTATTAGGCGCACCTTTTCCGATTGTTGAATTCAGTATAATAAGACTGGGTCGTTTCCCCTCTTTCTGAGCCGCATCCAGAGCCGAATCCATGGCGTCGAAATCATATGCATCAATTTCCTGTACATGCCACCCCAAAGCAGAGAATTTACCAGCGCTGTCTTCCGAGTAGGCTAGCTCGGTGGATCCTTCAATTGATATTTTATTGCTGTCGTAAAAGGCAATAAGACGCCCAAGCCCCAGATGACCGGCCAGACTGGCCGCCTCGGTGGAGATTCCTTCCATCATGCATCCGTCTCCCATAAGGGTGTACACATAATGGTCGATAATCCGATGCTCAGAGGTGTTGAATTTCTCCATGCTGTAGGCTTGGGCCATTGCCATTCCTACAGCGTTCGCAAAGCCCTGTCCCAAAGGACCGGTGGTTGTTTCAATACCGTCGGTGTGTCCGTATTCCGGATGCCCGGGGGTCAGGGAATTCAGCTGTCGAAAGTTTTTCAGTTCTTCCAGCGGTAATTTATACCCGCTGAGATGGAGCAGAGAATATAAGAACATAGAGCCGTGACCGGCGGAGAGCACGAAGCGGTCTCTGTTCATCCAGCTGGAATTTCCCGGGTTATGGTTCATTCGTTCGCCGAACAGCCAGGCTCCGAACTCCGCCATTCCAAGGGGCAATCCCGGGTGTCCGCTCTTGGCTTTTTCCACCGCATCTGCAGAAAGTGCTCTGACGGTCTTTGCAATATTTTCAAGACTCTGTATATTCATGCATATCCTCCGAAAAAAAATACTTTTATGGTGAGGCGATTTCTGAATTCGAAAAGTTCAGAAACTACCGTGACCTTTAGAAATCCTAATTACCTACTATAATTGTTAATTATAGTTTTGACATTGTTGTAAGGTTCTTTTCAAACTGGAGTTTAATAAGAGCCTCAGAATACCGTATCATTCAGCAGGTTGTTAACAGAAAACGGATTTTTTTCCTTTGGAAAATACACTATCTGTTTATTTCTGACCTGTAGAGGAGAATAAATGAATCAGGAAATGAGTACAATGCGAATTGCCGTTCTGCCCGGAGACGGGATTGGCCCTGAAGTGATGACCGAGGCGGAAAAGATTCTTTCGAAAATCATGCAGGATGAGGGTCAAATATATGAACTCACCCATGGGGATGTGGGGGGGATAGCAATTGATAATCACGGGACGGCCCTCCCCGATTCTACTCTGAATCTTTGCAGGAATTCTCAAGCCATCCTTTTTGGCAGCGTGGGAGGACCCCAGTGGGAACACCTTCCTCCCGAACAGCAGCCGGAACGGGCCGCACTGCTTCCCCTGCGCAAGACCTTCGGCCTCTATGCCAATCTTCGTCCTGCGGTGATTTTCCCCCAGCTCCAGGATGCTTCTCCACTGAAAAACGAGGTGATTGGAAATAATTTTGATCTTCTGGTGGTGCGGGAACTAACTGGCGGAATCTACTTCGGAGAACCGAAGGGCCGGGAAAACGACAGAGCCTACGATACCCTGGTTTACACCAAGGATGAAATACGGCGTATCGCAAAGGTAGGCTTTGAAACCGCCATGAAACGAAACCGGAAACTCTGTTCAATAGATAAAGCCAATGTACTCACATCCATGGTTATGTGGAGAGAAGTGGTGAATGAAATATCCTCAGATTATCCTGATGTCTCCGTATCTCACATGTATGTGGACAACGCCGCAATGCAGCTGGTGAAAAATCCCGGTCAGTTTGACGTAATTCTATGCGGAAATATGTTTGGTGATATTATCAGCGATGAAGCAAGCATGATCACCGGTTCTCTGGGGATGCTCCCCAGTGCAAGTCTGGCCGATGGAAGCTTTGGTCTCTATGAACCCTCCGGCGGAAGTGCTCCGGATATTGCAGGCCAGGGAATTGCAAACCCCATTGCCCAGATACTCAGCATGGGTATGATGCTGAAATACAGCTTCGGGATGAATGAGGCGTACAGCCGCATCTTTTCCGCTATCAGTACTGTTCTGGATCAGGGCTTTCGAACCGGTGATATTATGAGCAAAGGCTGCACCCAAATCGGTACCGCCGAAATGGGAGACAAAATCCTGGCCGCGTTGTAGGCCCGGCCGTGTTGTAGGTCCGGCCGTTTTGTAGGTCCGGCCGTGTTGTAGGTCCGGCCGTTTTGTAGGTGACGCCCCTTGGCGTTCGGCGGGGCCGAATATACAGCCGGCCTGCACAGGTCAGCTGTGGCGGCTTCGGAGCACATCCACAGCATCCCCGAATTTCATTTCCCGCTGCACAAAGAGCACCATCAGATGGTAGATCAGGTCAGCGGCCTCAGAAGCCAGCTCCTGGTTATCCCGGGCCAAAAGCAGCTCTACCGCTTCTTCTCCGGTTTTTTTGCGGATTTTTTCTTCGCCCTTCTCAAACAGATGGGTGGTATACGATCCAGCGGGCATCTCTTTTTTCCGCTGACGGATGGTATCTTCAAGGTGATGGAGGAACGCCCCGATGTCATTCCCATCTGACTTCTCTGAGTCTGCCGGGGGGAGTCCGTTCATTCGGGAGACTCTATTCTTCCCCGCCGCTTCGGCATCAGTGGAAGCTCCGCCTGCCTCTCCAGACTGTGAAGAACCGTCTGATGCTGGGGATGGGTTCACCTCATTGCTTGAGTTGAACCCCCGGGAAATAATCTCGTAGTAGCCCTCACGATGCTGTATTTCCTGAAATCCATCGATGCGCCGTGAAGGAAGCAAGCGTCCGGTGTTTCCGTCGAGCAACCAGGCCTCCTGACGTTCTATGCTTTTGCGGAAACCTTTTTCATTGCTGATCCCTGTGCCCAATAGTTCACCTTCACTGTTCCGTATGAGAACCGGCAGCACTTCGCCGTCCTGTGGGCTAAACATCTTCCCCCCTGTTCTGATACAGCATCACCGCCTCTTCCAGGGAAAGGCTGCCTTCATAGAGCGCTTTTCCGATAATCACCCCATCAATCATGGGATTGTTTTCCGCACCGGGGTTCGCAGCCGCAGCCTCTGCAACATCCCGACAATCATCCATACTCCCCATTCCGCCGGATACGGTGACCGGCAGTCCAGATGCCTCGGCAATGTGGAGGGCACGTTGGATGTCCGGTCCCCTCAGCGTACCGTCCAGGCTGATGTTCGTGTAAATAATCCCCTTCACCCCAAGATCTGCCATGGAGGAGGCAAGCACATCATCCTTTACGCTGGATCCGTCCTCCCAGCCGGAAATTTTCACCTCACCGTCTCTGGCATCTATGCCTGCTATAAAGTCCGCATCGTAGCGTTCAATCCATCTGCGTACCATTCCGGGATTTTTAACAAGCAAGGTACCAATTACCAGACGCCGTAGGCCTGCATCCATCAGTTCCCGGATATCGTCATCGGTTCTGATTCCCCCTCCCACTTCCAGATTCATCTCCGTGGCTTCGGCTATGCGCCGTATCTGCTCACGATTGTGGGTTCTTTCTGAGGGATTGCCTCCCTTCCAGCGGGCAGCGTCGAGATCCACCACATGAAGCCGGGTTGCCCCTTCGGCCTGGAACTTCAGAGCTGTTTCAACCGGATCCCTGGAATAGGATTTCACCTGGTCATAGGACCCCTGATACAATCTGACGGCTTCACCGTTCAGCAGGTCAATTGCGGGAATAATTTTCATTGCACTCTCCATTGTAGTTCGCTGTTCGCTAAAAACGGCACCACTCCGTGGTATTCCCCCGGAACCTTCCAGGAGGATTTTTTCAGAATAATCTCGCTTTGGTTCCTGGGAAGATGGTAAAAATCCGCTCCATGGCCTGAAGTGAATTCCTGAAACAGACGGGTATTCCCTGTCTCAATAGCTCCCTGTTCGAGAAAAAATTGGAACAAGGCCGGAATTGCCACCGGTGCGGTATAGGTTCCTGCGCATCCGCAATCACATTCCTTGTCTCCTCGCTGGTGAGGTGCGCTGTCGGTTCCAAGAAAAAAGCGCGGATTCCCGGAAAACGCCGCATCCACAAGGGCTTTTTGATCGCCGGGGGTCTTTAACACCGGTTTGCAGAAAAGGTGAGGGTTCAACATTCCGCCTAAAAGATGATCCAGATTGCGCATAAGGTGATGCACCGTCAGGGTTCCGGCGGTGTTTTCACCCAAATCATTCACCGCCTGAATTCCTGCGGCAGTACTGATGTGCTCAAGGACAACTCTCAAACCGGGGAAATTCTTGCGAATATCCCGGAGGACGGGCAGAAAATCTTTTTCCCGATCCAGGACAAAGGAATCGGGGTTTTCCCCGTGGATACACAATACCAGATCCCTGGACTGCATTTCTTCAAGGATGGGAAAAATACTTCTGTGATCTGCCACGCCGTCTTCTGCATTGGTAGTGGCTCCCATAGGATAATACTTCCCGGCAATTACCCCCAGGCGGTTCATCTCCTCCAGCTCTTCAGGGGAAATGGCGCTGGAAATTTTAAAGGTGTACAAAGGCTCAAAATCCTTCAGGCCCCCGCTTGCCCTATGAATCTCCTGCTGGTATTCTCTCAGCCGCCCCGGGTTGTTTACCGGCGGAAGAGTATTGGGCATAATGAGAACACGGGCAAAACTCTCTGCGGCATCTGCAAGATAGCCGGGAAGTCGGGCCCCCTGACGCAAATGAATATGAAAATCGTCTGGTTTTCGAATGGGAATCATGGCACTATATTATTAGAAACGGAGGCTTTATGAATAGAGAAAACTCAATGACTTTCAGCTCCTCGGCAGTTATGACCAGGAATCTGATGCGAAACGTATATATTTGGATGACTTTGGGCCTGGCAATTACCGGTGTGGTCGCCTGGGGCACCGCACAGAATACCCAACTGGTAAGAACCCTGGCCCAGAACAACGGATTTCTCATCCTCATGCTGGTTGAAGTGGGGCTGGTGTTTTTCCTCGCCGCACGGATCATGAAAATGTCACCAGCAACTGCTACGATTGCGTTCGCAGCGTACTCGGCTCTCAACGGTGTCACCATGTCGTTCATCTTTCTGGCGTACACCAGTCAATCCATTGCAACCACGTTTTTCATTACAGCGGGAATGTTCGGTGCCATGAGCATATTTGCATTTGTTACACGCAAAGACTTATCCAGCTGGGGATCCTATCTCTTCATGGCCCTCATCGGCGTCATTATCGCATCTCTGGTGAATTTTTTCCTGAGAAGCGAAGCCCTCAGTTATCTTATTAGCTATGTGGGTGTACTGCTCTTTATGGGTCTCACCGCATACGACACCCAGCGGATCAAACGGATGAGCGATGCCATGGGTGAAAACATGAGTGAACCCAATTACATCAGACTGAGCATCATGGGAGCATTGAAGCTCTACCTTGACTTCATCAACATGTTTCTTTTCCTGCTGAGAATTTTCGGCGGCAGAAGATAGTGCGGGATACCCCTCTTTGAAACATTTCGAAACTCTTCTGGAGAATATCAATTACTCCCACTTCACATACCGGGTGGAGAAGCTGAAGGCCGTCCCCGAATCCGAAAGTCCCGTTCTCAAAGGGCGGTCACTGCGGGCCCTCTCTGGGAGCGAGATTCACACTCTTGAAAAGCAGGGCAATATCTGCGGGGACTGGTCACGGCTCAAAGTCGTGGATGATTTCTCCCCTGAATTCATCACCCAGAATTTATTTATAGGTGATGTGGTTCTGGGGAAGTTTGACGGCCGAATGATTTGCACCCATGAAAGCTCCGGATCACTCCCATCGGGCATTCACCGCAGCAGCATAGAAAACAGTCATATCGCAAGCGGAAGTGCTGTGCATAATTGCCCCAGAATATTTGCCACCCTGGTGGTACGGGACAGCCTGTTGAGCAACTCCAGTACCGGCTTCACTGGCGATTCCCGGGGAACACTGTACGGTAACGGGGTGAATATTCCCATTGGCATTGAAACCGGTGGAAGGGAAATCGGCCTCTACTCCGATTTAAGTCTGGAACTGGCGGAATATGTGCTGATGCATCCCGGCTCACCCGCTGTAAAGGATGCATACCAGACCCATCTCTCAGACTACCTGGAGCGTATACGGTTTACCTGGACCATCATCGATAAACATTCAAGAATTCTGGATTGCCGGTCCATTATCAATTCCTATATCGGGCCTTACAGCCGGATTCTCGGCGCAGATGAAATATCCAATAGCAGCATATTTTCCACCAGCAGCGATCCAAGCATTGTTACCAACAGCAGCATAATCAGGAACTCCATCCTCCAGGACGGTGTTGAAGTGAGCGATGCATCGATTATACAAAATTCCATGCTATTCGAGCACAGCCATGCGGAACATCACGGTAAAATTGTGGATTCCATCATCGGCCCCAATTCCGGGGTCAGCAAAGGTGAGATCACCAGCTGCTTCCTCGGCCCCTTCATTGGATTTCATCATCAGAGCCTGCTGATTGCAGCATTCTGGCCCGGAGGCAGGGGCAATGTAGGCTACGGCGCAAATGTGGGAAGCAACCATACATCCCGAATGCCTGACCAGGAATGCTGGCCCGGAGAGGGAATGTTTTTCGGTCTCAGCTGCGCCATTAAATATCCGGCAAATTTCCGTGAAGCGCCGTACAGCATTGTAGCCGCCGGTGTGACCACCCTGCCCCAGAAACTTCAATATCCGTTCAGTCTGATAAACGAACCGGTGGGATATTATCTTGAGGTTCCGCCGGGTTTCAATAATCTTATTCCAGCCTGGGGCCTTTCTGCCAACCTCTACGCATTGAAACGGAACGAAGCCAAATACTATAAACGGAACAAAGCCAAACGAAACCGCTTTGACTTACAGGTTTTTCGACCCGAAATACTGGAATATATGCGCAATGCGGTTGAAATGCTTGAGAATGTCCGTGAGAGGAAAACAATGTATCTTCCGGGAGATATACCCGGAATCGGGAAAAACATGCTTACCGATGAAAACCGCCTGAAAGCCATTGAAGCCTACCGGTTTTTTCTGGACCTGGTTTCTTTCAGGGAGGAACGGGAGCTAATTCTCAGAGAAAATACCCAACACCTGGGACGGACTCCTGCGAAAGACTGGGAGGGAATGATGCTTCGAATGCAGCGGCTGAGAGATATGCTGCCGGATATTCTCACACGCACTGAGACATCCCGCTCCAGGGATATCAGCAGGGGATCGGACATTATCCCCGATTACCAGGACACCCATCCGTCGGTGGACAATGAAAGTTTTGTCCTTCAAGTCCGCAGAGAGATTGAAGAGGAACAGGAGCGTACTGAAAAGGCAATCCGGCGTATCGGCGGCCAGGAAATCAATCTCTGAATTGAATCAATATGCTTTGAATATACGCCGTTTTTGGCTACTTTAGCTGTATGAGCAGCACCCAGATCAGCTCCACGAATGAAATTTCTTCAATTCTCGACACGTGCAATATTTCCTGGAGCTGGGTTGCCTTCAGCGCCCTGGACAGATACTACCGGGGCAGAAACCGTGCAACATCCTACCTGCGGGTACCACGCAGCATTCCTCACGAAACCATTTTGGTACATGCAGATCTCCCGGAGCTGGCGAAAACCGGAATCCAGTTGGATTTTCCGGGAATAGATGGAGTGGATGCAGCTGCCAACCAGGAGGGAGAAGGGCGAATTTGGTTTATTTTCACCGAGGAGCGTGGGAATTCTCTGCATTTGCCCGGAGATGCATCAGACGCGCTTGGTCGTCTCTTCATAATGTCTCCAGAAGATACGGAAATCCTAAATGCTCTGCATCGTATGCATCATTTTCATTTCCCCGGCAATTACCACAGAATCAGACAGCGGTCGTTTATAGAGGAGATTCGGAACCGGCTTCCCAAACTTCACCGATCCCTCCACCACAATCCACCGGGAATCCGGGAATTGTTCACTTCTGCCATCCTGCTATCCAGATATGGAGCAGGCGGTCCCCGCTTCTCTTCCACCAGACCCCTGGCCGATTCACTGTCATGCCCTGATCTATCGGAATACGGCGATTCCCAGGAATACCTTGAGGGCTTGCAGACTGAAGCAGACAGAATTTCCGGCGAATACATCAGAGTATGTATGGATCTAATTCTCAGCGGGCCGGCTGCGGACCTGGGACTTGATTTGCTCAACTGCACGGGCGCTTTCTCAGTGCTGTTTCCCGTTCTCTCAGAGATGAATGCCACAGAGCATGCCAAGGATCATCATCCCGAAGGCAATGTGTGGCGTCACAGCCTGGAAAGCATGAAGTACCGGAAAACAGCAGATCTTCGCCTGGCATATGCCCTTTTGCTTCATGATTCCGGAAAGCCCGCAGCTAGACCTGAAAACGGCAAACGTTTTCACAACCACGCTCAGATCGGTGCAGAGATTGCAGCATCGCTGCTCCGGGAACTTGGAGCCGATCATCAAATCATTGAAGATACCGTCTGGCTGATCGAACATCATATGTACCCGCCGGCCCTGGCAAAGCTGCCCGACCGGAGGCGGGATCCTGTAATGGGAGATTCGCGCTTTCCCCTTCTGCTGGAGTTATTCCGCTGCGATATCAGCGCAAGCTTTTCTGGTCCTCAGAGATATTATCAGGCATGTGATATCTATAACCGTTACCGGAAAGATCGGGGCATGGGGAGATTCCGGGGTGAAAAGCTCTCAGAGGAGTTTTGAGCGGAGATAATCTCCAAGTTCCTCAAGAGTGTTCCCCAGGAAGTCGGCCTTTTTCTCCTTGTTCAAAGACTCTGCCAGCCGTCGGGGCATTGGAGGATCTTCACCACATGCTTTTCTGCTGATTTCGGAGAACTTTGCCGGATGTGCCGTTCCCAGACTGATAACATGACCCGGAGCAGTACCCCCTTCATTCAGAAAACGCTCTGAAGTCAAAATCCCCGTTGCGCTGTGGGGGCAGAGAAATATACCTTGTGTATCAAAATAGCGCTTCATGGTAGCAAGAATTTCTCCGTCATTCACCGACAGACCGCGGATCATGCGATCCATATCATCATGACTCCCGTTGAAAAGGGTCAGGAGTCTTTCGAAATTGCTGGGATTACCAACATCCATGGCATTGGCATATGTATGAACCGACGCTCTGGGCCGAAAGGCCCCGGTCTGCAGATATTCCGGAACCACATCATTCAGATTTGTGGCAGCTATAAAGCGATCCACCGGCAGCCCCCAGCGCCAGGCAAGAGCTCCTGCGGTGAGATTTCCGAAATTCCCGCTGGGCACGGTGAAATACATTTTGCCCCTGAGCTGTTCTTTCATCCGGGCATAGGCATACACATAGTAAAAACTTTGGGGAATCAGCCGCCCCAGATTAATGCTATTGGCACTGGTTAGGGGAAGTTCCTTCTGAAGAACGGGATCGGTAAAAGCTTCCTTTACCATCCGCTGACAATCGTCAAAACTGCCGTCAATTTCCAGGGAGTGAATATTCCCCCCAAGGGTAGTCAACTGTTTTTCCTGACTGGGACTCACTCTTCCGCTTGGATACAGGATCACCACATCTATATGCTCCCGCCCATAAAACGCCTGAGCCACAGCCGACCCGGTATCTCCGCTTGTTGCGGTGAGTATCACCGCCCGGCGGCTTCCCCCTTTCAGAAAATACTCCATCACCGTGGCAAGATAGGATGCACCGAAATCCTTAAATGCACAGCTGGGTCCATGATACAGCTCAAGAAGGGAAATTGAGTCCTCGATATCCTTTAATGCAGGTGAAAAGGGAAATGCGGACTCCGCAATTTTCCTGGCATCTTCCGGGGGAATCTCCCCGGGAAATACGGCAGAGGTCAGCTGGGCGGCGATCTCGGTAAACGGTGTTGATGAATCGAATCCTTTGAACAATTCTCGAAGATCGGCCTGTTCCACCGGGTGGTAAAGACCGCCGTCGGGTGCGAGTCCCTGAAACACCGCCTGTTCAAAGTTTACCTCAGTGTTCCGGTCTCGTGTGGATGCAAATTTCATACGCTACTCCTCAGAAGCGGGAAAAAACGCCGAGTGAATGCAGTTCAGACAGCTCGAATGATCCTTGGCTTCAATAACAAAGGAAATATTCATTTCGGAAGATCCCTGGGCGATGGCAAGCACGTTGATATTTTCCCGGCCCAGGGCATGAAATAGCTGCCCTGATACACCGGGCGTCCCCCTCATATTGCCTCCGATCACGGCCACAACCTCCAGACCGTCTATCTCCTGAATCTCCTGAATAATCCTGTGCCGAATTTCATACGCCAGTTCTTCCCGAAGATAGCTGACCGCCCGTGCAGCCTCGGCACTTCGAACCACCACACAAATACTATGTTCGCTGGAAGCCTGACTGATCATAATCGCATTTGCTCCAGCCCGGGCAAATGCTGAAAAGACCTTCATCGCAGTACCCTTGCTACCCACCATTCCCCCGCCGATTACATTAATCAGACTCACCCCGGGAATGCTGGCGATTCCGGTTATCAGGCCGGGTCCAGGGGCCGTATTGCGGGCTATGCGGGTTCCCCTGCGATCCGGCTTGAAGGTATTTTTGATCCACACAGGAATTCCCGACTCAACTGCGGGAATCATGGTTGAAGGATGAAGAACCTCTGCTCCGAAATAGCTCAGCTCCATGGCTTCTTCTACACTCAGATCCCGGATAACGCCGGCTTCGGGCACAACCCTGGGATCGGCCTGGAGCACACCGTCCACGTCGGTCCAGATCTCTATATCGTCAGCTGAAAGTGCGGCTCCGAAAATTGCGGCACTGTAATCACTTCCGTTTCGGCCCAGGGTGGTGGTTATTCCCCTGGGTGAAGAAGCAATAAATCCGGTCACTATGCCCGTTCCTTCACGGCTGTGAAAGTGACTTCGGATACGTTCATAACTTTCGCTAAACAGCACTTCAGCCTGTCCGTGGGAATCGTTCGTAAGCACCAGCTCCCTGGCATCCACGAAAAAAACATCGTTGCCTTTGGAAGCGGCGTATGCGGCAATGACGCGGTTATTCATTCTCTCCCCGAAGCTCATAATAAGATCCATGCTTCTGGGACTGCATTCCCGCACCAAAAATACACCGTGGCAAATATTCTTCAACTCATCGAGCTCTGCTTCCACGGTCTGCAAAATTGCATCCGCGGCCTTTCCTGGGGTAAAGAGACCCTGAATTGTCTCCACGTTTCTCTTCCCGATTGCAGATATGAGGTCAAGATAGTTTTCGTCCCCGGCGGCAGCGCGGTTTGCACTTTCGATCAGGTCATTGGTAACCCCTTTCATGGCGGAACAGATCACCGCTCGGGTCTGGGGGTCAGCAGAGAATATGTCAACCGCCTGACGTATGTGGTCGGCGTCTTTCACTGAGCTGCCACCGAATTTCATTACTTTCATAATTGCCTACTATATCAAAAAAAATACAAAACGGAATAGACAGTTGCATAAAAATACAGCTAATTCCACCCCGCACCCGGCCTCGGTACATACTTTGTCATCTTTCATATCTGAATAATTGACATATGGGGAGAAAACAGGGAAACTCGGCCCATGCATCAATATAGAATAGAAGGCGGGTATCCGCTCAAGGGAACCGTCAAAGCAAGCGGAAACAAGAATGCCGCGCTTCCCTGCATTACCGCCGCAATACTCAGTGAAGAAGAAGTGGTCCTCAAGAATATCCCTCTTATAGAAGATGTCTATGTGCTATTCGACATTCTGCGGGAGCTGGGAGGAAGCGTTCAGGAAACCGAAACCCGGGGTGAGTTCAAAATCACCATGGGCGGCATCACGACCCACAATGTTCCTCCCCATTTGGCGAAGAAAATCAGGGCATCCATCCTGCTTGCCGGGCCCATGCTTGCCCGAAGCGGCAAAGTTGTGCTTTCGCCTCCAGGCGGCGATGTCATCGGACGCAGGCGCCTCGATACCCATATGCTGGTATTAAAAGGCCTAGGTGCACAGATAGATATTGACGGTCAGATCTCTTTCAGCGCTAACAAGCTGAAGGGGGATGACATTTTCCTGGACGAAGCCTCGGTTACCGCCACCGAAAATGCCATTATGGCAGCCGCCCTCGCCGAAGGCACCACCGTACTTCGAAATGTTGCCTCGGAGCCTCATGTTCAGGATCTGTGTAACATGATTAATTCAATGGGTGGAAAAATCTCCGGAATCGGGAGCAACATCCTCACAATCCAGGGGGTGAAGAAGCTTCATGGCACAGAATTTTCCATTGGAGCAGACTTCATGGAAGTGGGTTCGTACATCGGTTTGGCAGCCGTTACCGGCGGCGACCTGACAATCACCAAAGCCGATCCCCATCATTTACGAATGGTAAAAATGGGCTTCGCAAAACTCGGTATTCACTGGGAAACCCAGGATGACAGCATCCATATATCTCCGGGTCAACCTATGAAAATTGTTTCAGATCTTGGGGGAATGATTCCCAAAATTGATGACGCACCCTGGCCGGGTTTTCCACCGGATCTCCTGAGCATCATTCTTACCGTAGCGACCCAGGTGGACGGCACCATTCTCATTCATGAAAAGATGTTTGAAAGCCGGATGTTTTTTGTTGATAAACTGATCGGTATGGGAGCGAAAATTGTTCTCTGCGATCCCCACCGTGCGGTGATTTCCGGTCCTTCACGACTCAGCGGATCTCAGCTGGTAAGTCCGGATGTACGGGCAGGCATGGCCATGGTGATAGCAGCCCTGGCAGCCGAAGGATCAAGTACCATCCAGAACATTTATCAGATCGAGCGGGGATATGAAGGTTTAGCAGACAAACTCAGCAGTCTTGGTGCGGTTATTTCCCGGGAAGAAGCATAGTTTCCCGAATTTCTGGTCAGGCGGAGAATTGCCTACACCTCATCTCCGCCGTCCTTTGCTCCTTCCGGATTATACAGCCGAAACTGCCAGAGCAGATTTGCATACGCCTCCTGCAGCCGGCTGAACTCCTCCCGCCTCCGTTCTTCCTCATCAGCTGACGGTGAGTTTTCGCCGTATCCGATATTTAGCTGGATGTCAGGATGAAGTCTGGATGCCATTTGCCGGTACCTGGCTTTCACATCGGCTTCAGTACACCCCTGTTCAAGTTCAAGAAGTGACAGATGCCGGGAATTTAAATAGGGCATGGATCTGAGGCGCTGCCGGATTTCCCTTATCCCCAGCCCCATGGGTTCAAAAATTTCCTGCATCAGACCGTATTCTTCTCTGCTCAGGCCCCGTTCGTCCATTCCTGCCAATCGATGCAAGAGATTAAAAAGGAAGTCCCGCTCTGTTTCTCCTCCGTAGCTGTACATCTGTGAGAGTTCAATAAATTCCGGAGAACTGATGCCGTAGACCTTCACAAGCCAGGAAATATTCAGCCCAGATTCATGGCGTACTGCTGCATTCCAAAAATCTTCAAGCTGCTTTTCATCCAGACTCCGAACAGAGAAAAAGTTTCTGACTGAAGTTATCACCATGTTTTTCGCGGCTTCTTCATACGCCTGATCCAGAGAAATCATTTTCACGCTGAGGGCAATTGCAGCTGCGGGCCTGGCAAGACGTTTCATGCGGGGAATAAATACTCCCTTGGTGAAAAACGCTTCCAAATCCCGCTTATTTCTTTGAAGGGTCAGCAACTGATCTACCAGCGTACCCACAATCACACCGAACAGCACTCCGGGTACTCCGAAGGGAATTCCCAAAATTGCACCGGAGATCTTGGCTCGAATCATCATTCCAGACGCTGACCTGCGGTAAACAAGAGAATAAGTATGAACAGAAGGGTTTGCAGAACCACCAATACAATCAGAGAGGGAAAGAAACCAAAGAGCACCAGCACCGAGTTCAGCATGTTTCTAAACACTAAACGATACAGTTCAAAAAGGCCCAAAGAAAAAACCGGAATCACCGGCACAAACACCCAGGTATACACCGGAGGACCGCTGAGATATCTGCTTCGCCCGCGCCAGGACATAATAATTACAAGAATCGAAAGGTTGATCAGACTGAAGGGCAGGAGAATTCGGTCAATGATTTCTGCCTGGGGAAAATCCGGGTTCCGCCCGTATTCCGGGTATATCCGGGAAAGGGCAAACAGCTGGAATACATTCACATCGTCGTAAAACACCGTGCCGGTGGACACGGACCAGAGTTCATTATTATCCAAGGCCATTCGAATTACATGTTCATCCACTTTGTCTGAAGACCCCTGAGGGTTCCGGAAAATTCCCTCGTCGCTGCGTACATAGTATTCGGGCTCATAGGATCTTTCCTGATTTTCCCTGTCGATTGCCCGGGTGATAAGGTAATTCCCCCGTAACTTCGCCCGGGGTGCTTTCACGTGCTCTATCACTCTACCTTCCCGGTCAATCACCATATACTCCAGATTGATGAAGTAGATTCCCGTAGTGGATCTCATCATCTGCTCGGTAGATATAAAGCGCTGATATTCCCCAGAATCCTGATCATCTGAGTTACTGCCCGCTTCAGAAGGTACCCGAATAAACACATGACGCCGAAGGTCGCCCCGGGCTGCCCGTGCAATTTCGTCAATAAAAAAGCTGATCTCCCGTACCTTTGGTTCCAGATACCCGAGATACGTTTCGGCATCCGGATCACCGGGAAAACGCTGTAAAATATCCTGAAAGATATAATACGACTCAAGAAAATTGCCTTGGTTGTAGGCGTTCGCCCCCCGCTCTTTCTGGAGATATACTTCCCGTTCCCCCATTTCGCGGTCATCCAGATTCAGTCGTGATATTTGTCTCAGGCTGTCTGATAGTATTCTTCGGGCATCGGGTTCGTTTCGGCTTTCATCGGGGCCCAGCGCCAGACGGCTGTAGAAAACGGCGGAGAAATAATCCTCTTCCGTGTAATAGTTTTGGGCGCGGTCCAGAATCTCACCATAACTGAGATTCAGTGGAAGACGGGGCTCGGACATTGCCGAATCCGACTCCGAATCGGATTGTGGACGCTGGTCCTGTACCTGCTGATTAATGTCATTCCCCTCATTATGCCGGGGAACCAAATCGAGAATGGCTTGTGCCGCCTCTTCTGCGGCGTCATAGTTTTTCCGATCCAGCGCACTGCGCCCCTCCTCGACCTGATCCGCAATAAAATCAGATCGATTTTCCGCATCCAGCCTGTTCTGATGCGCCCAGGGAAGAAGTAAAAGAAGCAAAAGCGTGTATAATATTACCGCAACAAGCAGAAAAACCAGAGCGCCCTGTATGACCGCAAAGAAAGATCCCCGGCTTCTGCCTCCCTGAATATCATCATGCCCAACGGCCATAGAAAAGCAGATAATGAAACCCACCGAAACAATAGGAATAAAATAGTCCAGATATTGGATGAGCGATGATGAGAAAATCCACTGACCGGCGAAGTAGCTTTCAAAATTCGCAGGTGTGAATACAATGGTCAGCACAATGATGATCAGGATTGAGGAAACGTGGGTCACCAACTGTATGAGAAGCATTTTCCGGTTCAACTGATTCATTCCCCCACCTCCCGGGACCACTCCGAGATGCTGGGAAGAAATGCATTCATGATAATGAAAATTATCGCAATAAAACTGAGTAATCCAGGAGCGATGTACCCCATTGCCCGCTCCTGGAGGAAGTTACTTGCTATATCCCGGATAAAAAACAGCTCCTGTATCCGGGTAAGCAATAATCCGCCAATATTTACAATGACCGCAAGAATAAAGTTAATCAGCGGCCAACGGGTAAGACGCAGAAAAATAAATGTACTGAATAAAAAAAGCATAAGACTGAAAATCAAAGCGCCATAGCGGTACGACAAATCATCCGCATACTCATCCAAGGTCTCAAACAATAAAGTTACCGTTGCGTCAATATCTCCGATTATTCCGCTTCTATGGAATAATTTCGCCCTGCTGTTTGTCACATCAGCCATGGATATAACCAGGGCTTTCGATTCGGGAGTCACTGTGCTTCGCTGATTCACAATAATCTCTTCTTCCGAGGGATCGAAAACCACCGATTCCAGGCTGCTGAGCCGGGAATCTGAAGCATCAACCGGCACAAGCAGCATATTGTCTTTCAAGTCTCCGGGCTGGGAATACACAGGAGTACTATGATGATATAACACCACCTGTGAAAGCAGACTTGTGGTGCTGTGTTCATGGTAAATGCCTCCGCCGGAATAATGATGTATTACACCGGATGTGAGGCCTGTAAGCTGAACCGAATCGGATGACAGTCCGGAGGTTTCCAGCTGGCGAACCCCATAATATCCAAAAAAGAACGTAGGCAAAGCAACAAGAAAGAGAAGGAGGAGGGCAACCCCCCGTTTTGACTGCAGAGAAAGAACAGAGCGGATAGAAATGATCACCGCTAGAACCCCACCCAAATAGAGACCGCTTTTCATTCCCCGTACAAGGTACAGCAAAATAAGCGCACTTCGCTCTCCGCCATCCATACGCTGAAACTCAGCTGCTCCAAGGAGTACGGAATAGCCGATAATGAGAACGGTAAGCAACAACAGAATGAGAATATAACGAAGCGGAATTACCAGTGCAGCTTTCACTTAATAAATGTTAGCATGTGGGGTTGGAGAATGCAACGAAGAAAGAACATAATGAATTCGTATTTTTTCGAATAATTTTCCGGCTTGTAAGTACTTAAAGAACGGAACACCCGCTGAGGCCAGGACCGAGGAGAGAACACTGAATCAACAGGAATTCAACAGCTTCATCACTCCCTATATCCCGAAATTGTACAGGAGCATCCTATCCATGGTACGAAATGCAACTGATGCTGAAGACATCATCCAGGAAGCTGTCATCCGGGCCTACACAAATATTTCCCGCTACGACAGCAGCCGGCCCTTTTACCCCTGGCTGCTGACCATCGGTCGAAATCTTGCCAGGAACTTTCTCAGCCGGAGGAACAGCCGGGAGAGCAGCGCAGAGGTTCCTCTGGATATCCCGGAAATTCACAGCAGCAACCCTGAACAGAGCGCCATTAAGCGGGAGGAGATACGAGCCCTTTATAAGGCATTGGAAAATCTTTCCCCGGAACACCGGCAAATTATTGAACTTAAACATTTTCAGGAATGCTCCTATAACGAAATCAGCGAGATATTATCTATTCCAAGGGGAACGGTAATGTCTCGGCTGTATTATGCACGAAAGCAGCTTCAGGCTGCATTGGAGAAGCAGGAATGACAGGTAAAAATGGAAGCACATTGTCAGACCATGATCAGGAATTGATCATGAGGGTTCAGGCCCTGGTGGACAACGAGATTCCCGGGGACGAAATAGATACGATCATTTCTGAGATCGAAAATAACCACAGACTCAGAGATGAATATATCCGGCTGCTTAAGCTGAAGCGGGAGTTAAGCAAACTCCCCAAGCTTGAACTGCGAAAAGAATGGTATGAAGAATTCGAGAAAAAACCCCGCTATAAGCGGGCTCTGATACTGGGAACAATTTTTGCAGTGGTATACATTATAACATCTCTGATAATGGGCGGATATGCCATGTTGGATCGGGGTATACCAGCCTGGGTGCGCCTTACAGCGGTAATCTCCATGGTAGGTACCGTGGGCTCTTTTTTGTTCCACACCTATACCAGCAGAAGAAAAGAAATGCGGGATGACCGCAGTTATAAGGATATTTTACGATGATGCTCTCCACAACAGACTCTATCCCCGATAAAAAAATCATTAAGCATTTCGGTCTCGTATATGGAAACACTATTCGGGCAAGGAATATCGGACGAGATATTGCTGCGGTATTCAAGATGATGGCCGGTGGCGAAATCGCTGATTATACCAAAATGCTTGCCGAGTCCAGGGAACAAAGTCTGGACCGCCTTATGGACAGTGCTTCCGAATTGGGAGCTAATGCGGTAATCGGGGTAAAATTCTCTACTACTTCCATGATGCAGGGCGCTGCTGAAATCCTGGTATACGGAACTGCGGTTCTGGTGGAATAGTTCTAATATCGATATTCAGAAAGCACTTTTCTCACAAGTTATCCACAAGCATTTTTTCAACCTGTATGTTCCAGATTGACTGTATGAGGCCCAAAAACATTCCAGAGGATCTGATCATAAGCATGCCAAGCGTCTAATTTATTACAATAAAGCATTTTATATATTGTCAATATGCTTTGTATGGAATTTTATCTTTTTTCCGCGGAAACAACTCAACAAATCTATAGCTCTTTTTACTTACTCCGATGTTATCCACAAGTTATGCACAAAAAAAGCCGGGGAGTATTCACCGGCTTTTTATTTTTCTGATGTATGAACACTGCTTTACTCGTTTAGCTTCTTTTTCAGTTCTTCCATCATGGAATCCACCTCCGGATCGGCCGGTGAAGGTTCGGATGAAGAGTTTTCTGTAGAATCTTTTGGGGAACGCTTATCTTCCAATGCCATCTTTTTCCGTAAGTCTTCCAGCATGGAATCGTCCGAACCGCCGGATTCAAGTTTTGCGAACTCATTTTCAATACTGCTGGAGTCCGGGCCTTCTATTTCACCGATGGCATCGGCTTCTGCTTCTATTTGATCCACCCTGCTGGCCATCTTCTCAAAAGCATCGAAGGCTGATGTATCGCTTAAACCGGAGATTTGATCCTGGATCTTCTTTTGAGCTTCCGCTCTTCTTGCTCGTGCAATGAGCAGGTTTTTTTTGCGTTGAGCTTCCTCTATCCGCTGCTGGAGTCCTTGCAGTGCACCCTTCAGTTTTTCAACCGATTCATGCTGGGCCTCATATTGCTCATTATATTTTTCGGAAGTAACATCGCATTCTTTTTTCTGCCCAAGGGCCTTTTTCGCCAGATCCTCATAGTGGCTTTTCCGCTCAGGTTCTTTGTCAGCCGCCTTAAGCGCGAGCACCGCACGTTTTTCCCACTCTTCGGATTTGCGCCGATGTTCGTTAGCCTGGCGCTCCAGTCGTTTTTCATCAGCAATTGCGCTGGCAACACTTTTCTTGGATTCAACCAATTGCTCATTCATATCCACAATCAGCTGATTGAGCATCTTTTCAGGATCCTCGGCCTTGCTGATCATCTGGTTGAGATTAGATTTTACAACCCGTCTAAATCTGTCAAAGATCCCCATAGCTCGGGCCTCCATTATCTGTTATCAAAATACTCCGGGAAGCCCAATCAGGCTTCCTGTTCATGTCCTGGCAGAAATATTTTCAGGCGGTCATAATGTTCTGCCAGACCCAGACCTATCGCATCCAGGCTTGCCTGTAACTCTTCCCGATCCATTGTGTCAAGCTCCAGCGTATCCATGAGAATAATATAATCATCCTCAATTGCATAGGCTCCATGTACAAGATCACGGTTCAGTTGAAGAAGTTCTCGGAATAATCGGAGTTCTTTTTTCTCATCATTTACCGGATAATTCATTACCTTTGTGCGGACAGTTAAAAGCGATTCATCCACAAAGAGCACGATCTGATTCAACCCCTTATCCGGATCATTGATTATCCAGACATCCTCACTGACTTTCTCATACGTTACAGCAAGAGCCAGAAGATAACGTTCTATTCGTTCTACATTCATTTTAAGTCCCCGTGTGGATCCCTGTAGAAGGGATTTGGATTTTAGCCGAGGAAAATCTGCCCTGAATTATCTATCGCCAGTATCGTCTTACAATTTGAACATCTGAACCGCCCCGGTTTGGAAGCCCGCAGACGGGTGGAACAGATGGGGCACTTGAATATTTTTGGGAAAATATCTGTATCGCTGGAGGCTGATCCCTTGGAAAAGAATTCCACCGCCTCATCAAGATTATCCTTGATATTGAAAAACTGAGCAAACCCCAGAAGTTGAAAAACTTCGTACACTTTCGGTTGAATTTCCAAAAGAACCAAGTCTCCGCTTCTCGGTTTTACCGCCTTTAGAAATGCGGTGAAGGATCCGATTCCGGTACTCGATACATAATTAAGACCGCTGCAGTGGAAAATGAGTTTGGTGAATCCGGCTTCAATAGCCCGATTAACCCGTTTCTGGAAAAAATTTGAATTATAGGTATCGATGTATCCAGTCAGGTAGAGCACCAGACAGCCTTCAGTACCATCAATCTTTTGAAGCCGAATCTTGAGGCTCTCATCCTTTTCTTCGTCAAATCCAGGTACGATGTCGTTATTACTCATGGTTCCCCTAAGACTTTGCAGTCCACTGTTAGTATTTTAAGCTGATTTAATTGTATTCAGCCCGAATTTTTTTGTCAAATAAAACGGACTATTTTTACCACTCAAGTCCTGCCCCGGCATTGATAACAGAGCCATTCACAGCTGAGGAGCGGAAGGACATCAGATATTCAATAATATCAGAAATTTTTTCAGGTTCAAGCAATTTAGCTGATTTTTTCAGAGTATCGAGAGATTTTTTAGAATAATACTCAGTTTTCACGTAACCAGGAAGCACGGCATTCACCGTTACCCCTTTAGCTGAAAATTCAGCCGACGCTGAGCGCACAAGACTGTTGAGAGCATATTTGGCTGCTCCATACACCGGGATTTTCCGATACGGGCGGTTATGATCAGATGCCGTACCTCCCAAAACCACAATCCTCCCGAAACCATTGGAAGCCATAACGGGGCCCAAAAGCTGAATAAGCCCCAGTGGTAAAAGAATATTCATGTCCAGAATAAAGGACGCATCGTCCAGGTTCTCCTGGGTAATGGATGATTCTCTCAGCGGGCCGTACCCCACCACCAATCCGTCTATCATTTCCCGATGGGGTTTGATTTTTGACAGAAGTAGGCGGATATCTTCCCTGGAAGAAAGGTTTTGCTCCAGTGTGTAGACTTGGGATGCTCCTGCACTTCGGAGTTCTGCAGCAGCAGATTCCAGGCGCGCCGCATTTCGGCCGTGAATAAACAGTCTGCAGCCTCGGGCAGCCAGGCGTTCAGCTACATTTCTTCCGATTCCGCCTGTAGCGCCGATGATAAGGCAGCCGTGTTCTTCCAAGTCCATTCCTGCTCCGATGTTTTCTCCTGCGTTCTTGACTGGCATCACCGGCAATCTTATCATGGAACAGGAGGTAGTAGCTATGATCCGGATTATGAGAATTTGTTTTTCTGTAATGGTGTTTTTTTCTGGAGCAGCAATCCTGGGTGCACAGGAATCCGGGCTTATACGTATTGATGAATTGGAAAATTACATTGATCTGAATACCAGTCTCATTGAATTATATGAGTTCATTGAGATCGGAGAAGAAATACCTTCGGACAGGTATTATCTTATCCCGGGTACGGTTACCTCCATTTCCACACTGGATCCAAATCCGGAAACTTTCTATTCGGAGGTGGAATTCAGTTCCGCCCGGTGGATTGGTCAACAGGAGATCCAATCCTATAATTCACTCCTGATTTTTCTGGATGAATCATTTGCACCCCGGCTTCCCCAACGCACTCCAAGAAATCCGCCCGGGAATCTTATCGAAAAAAACAGCCGTGGAATGGCCGTTGCCGAATATTACGATATTCTCGAAATGCCCGATGGCTCTGTTGTTCCGGTATTTATTGCTCACATCTTCAGAAACCTTGAATAGATGAAGCAGAGCACAATGCACGGCAAGGCGTGGGCACAAAAACACTACCATCAAGAATGAAACCTTTATTCTCTTTCCTGTATGGGACCCTTGAGCTAAAGGGGCTGAGCTCCTTCATTAACCGGCTCCTGCTGCTGGGGCTCATTTTGCTGGCGGACGGATACAGCCTTCTTCAATGCGCATCGGTAATGGGGGGGATCGGTTCGCTGACTCTTACCGCATCCTCGGCACTGCTGGGTGCACTCATCGGAGGAAGCAGTTATCATCGCTACAGCCGTAAGATACGTCAGGAAATCTCCCGGGGAATATATCCGCTTCGGGAGTTTACCCATTTATCCGCTCTGCTGCCGGGTGTAATTCTGATGACCCTGCCGGGCCTCAGCAGTACCCTCATTGGGTTTCTCTTCTATATTCCTCCATTGAGAATGGCAGCAGGGAGAATTATCTACCGCCGCTGGGAAAGCGGCTTTCGTGAGCTCTATAGTTTCCAAAGGGCCTCAGAAGAGTAATTCAGCGAAAAAGCCGGTGCAAAAGAAGACGCAGCCAGAATAAAAGAAACACCGGCACCCGGAACAGCTTTCCCGGATGACTGTATAGTTCCCAGATCCACTCATGTCCCCGGCGAACGGCAACCTTTCCGGGACGCTTTCGTTTTTGGATAATAAAATCGAACCACTCGCCGCTCCAGATCATAATTCCGCTGTTCAACACATTCCGCCGGACATATAGCCAGCGGTCCCTGCCGGGAAGACCCGATCCGGCAATGAGAAGGTGGGGATTGGCTTTATGGACGGCCATGGCGACCGGGATGGACATATGTTCTGGAAACACCCCGGAATATTTTCCCAGGAAGCGGATGTTAGGAAAGGTTTGTCGTACATTCTGTTCAACGGCAACAATATCCTGCTTTCCCGCCCCAAGCAGGAACAGGCTGCCTCCCATGGATTCCAACCAGGTTAGAATCTTAATTATTGTCTGGAAGGGATAATAGCAATGCAAGGGAGGATGGCCGAGGAAACGGGCCATTCTGGAAATGGCTCTGGAAACAGGCAGTACCAATGCCGCATCCTGCATTGTCCTGCGAAGCATGGGGCTGTGGTGCGCCCTGACTATATCCCAGCTTCGCACAAACATGACCTGAGATGCCTTGGATGTACCCTCGCCCAGAAGCCCGGATAAAACAATCATGAGATTCCGGGGCTCTACTATGTCCACCGGTACACGGTGTAAAAATACCCGCTTTACAAGTCCTGATCGGCCGGTGAAAGATCGTTCGGTTGCCAAGAGTATCCCTCCAGTAAAATTGTGCGAACCGCGGCCAGGGCATACAGGGCTGCGGTCTCGGTTCTGAGAATGGTATCACCAAGAAATACCGGGTGAAAAGCCATCTTCTGCATTTCTTCGCATTCATCGGGGCTGAATCCCCCTTCCGGTCCAACCGCAAGGTGTACGGCCCGGGGTTGGGTGGTGTCTGCATCCCGAGCCGCGGCATCTGATAAAAGCTTATGAAGGCTCGCTTCACCCAGGAAAATCTGATGCAAGAATATTCCCTGGTTCATCCGAGTTTCATCCTCCAGGGCCCGGGTGCAGGCCTGCTGCATGGAAGGTCCGTATGAGAGAGCAGGAAGACGTGGTGAATTGGATTGCTGAACCGCCTCTTTCAAAATCTTCTCCCAGCGCTCCGCCTTCCTGCTGAACTCCTCTTTTGTCATTTTCACCTGTGAATTTCGGCTGGGTACAAGAGTGATACCCGAAACTGCGAGCTCGGCAGCCTGTCTGAGTATCAGGTCCGTCTTCTTGCCCTTCGGTATGCCCAGAATGAGATGCAGATCGGGAATTGCTGTGGAGTCGGCGCTTTGTGCCCGGGTACCAGCAGCCTGCTCTGGCGGTTGTTCTTCCGGAATAAACTCCAGAACACGCAGACTCAGCCCGCCCCGGAAAACAGAGTGGAGCCGGGCGCGGGCGGCCACGCCCGCTGCATCCCGAATCTGAACTTCCGCCCCGAGCTCCAGCCTTCGCACGCGTATGAGGTAATGAAAATCCTCCCCGTCGAGCAGGAGAGTATCATCCGGCTTTAGCTGAGCCAATGATTGGGGAACAATAAACTGTTTCATAGCTCTCTGCAGGTCACCGCCGGCTATTGCAGCGCAGGCTCGGGTAACCCGCGGCTCCTGGATGACATGGAACGCTCCTCTTCCCGGGAGTTGATAATCCGGCGGGTCTCGTTCTCCCGGAGAATTCTCACCGCTTCCTGGAGGACCAGATCATAATCAAGATCATAAGGGGCACTTTCATTGCTTCGCACTTCCAGCTCCAGGGTGACCAGTCTTCGAAACAGTCGTTCGTTCACATTGAAGCCCTCCTCCCGGAGACGGTTAAAAAATTGACGGATCCGCTCTTCTCCGGGATTATTGCCGGCCTGATCTAGAAACTGCTGTATGCGGTTCTCCTGCTGAATGGTAATCAGGTCTTCACTCTCTTCTTCGCTCAGCTCCGGCTCTTCCACGGTAACATCGGGCTTGATGCCGATTTTATCGATAAATGACTCGCTGGGAGTATAGTATTTTGACATGGTAAGACGGAATCCGCCGTCGCCAAGACTACGCACCTGCTGCACCGAACCCTTGCCGTAGCTGGTGGTTCCGACGATTACCGCCCGATCCCGGTCTTTCAATGCACCGGCAAGAATTTCCGCCGCACTGGCGGTACCCTCGTTTATCAGCACAATTATTTCTGATGAGTTTCCAAGGATATTTCCCTGACGAGCATAAAATGCCTGGTTTTCCCCGGCCACCCGGCCTGCAGTTCCCACCACCAGACCGTCATCGAAAAACAGGTCGGCTGTATCTACAGCAGAGGTAAGCAGCCCTCCGGGATTGGTTCGTAAATCCAGAATAAACTCTCTATGACCGCTGTTCTTCAGCTCCCTGAGGGATTCTTCAACTTTCTCTGCGGTCTTCGGGGTAAACTGAATAATTCTTACATATGCAATATCTTTATCCATGGCAGCGGAGCGTACCGTGGGTATTTCTATAATGGCACGTTCAAGTTCTATGGTCAGCTCGTTCTTCATGTTTCTGAGCACCGTGATCTCAACAGCAGAGCCCGGTTCGCCCCTCAGTCTGTCCACAACTTCATCAATACTAAGTTCGATGGTGGACTCGCCTTCAATCTCAATTATCAGATCCCTGGGGCGCATTCCTGCACGATAGGCCGGAGTTCCTTCTATTGGACTGACAACCTCCACCCACTCCTGAAGCTCAGGACGGTCTTCATCGGGTCTGACTTTATTGATATACAGCCCTACACCGCCGAATTCACCGCTGGTTGTATCGGTGAGGCTGCGCATATCTTCGGTATCCAAATAGGCTGAATAGGGATCGTCCAGACTTTCAAACATCCCCTTCATGGCCCCTTCTATGAGAACATCCGCATCAACTTCTTCCACATAGTTTTCCTGAACGAAGTTAAATACCTGACGGAACGTGCGAAGAAGACGCTCTTCCTCGAAACTGTTCATGTCCTGCCCATATACAGCGGGTGAAAAAAATAAAAGAGCCGTAACCGAAAGACCGGCCAGAGCTGTGAAAAACCAGTACATCTTTTCCCGTGAATGAATTTTCATGAAACCACCTGTTAATTTACCATTCTAAGATACCACAAAAGATAGAAGAGATCATTCTTACATTCTTGACTGGGACTTGTCACGCACCTACACTTCATACTAATGAAGCAGATAAATTATTACGCATTCTTCCTCTTTTTTTGGGATATCCTGCGATTCGGGATACTTGGAATCTTTCTTCTCCCGGCTTTCGCAACATCCTTCTCTATTGTAGAAAACCCTTCTTCAAACTATCGGTTACTATTGTGGCTGGCTGCACCCCAGCTTATTATTCCCAGCTACCTGGGTGCCGTAGCCCTTGGGTTCACCGGAGACACCCTGCTGAAGCACATCGGCCTTGTGGTGAAAAGTCTGAGCCTTATACCGGGCATTGCGGCTCTCATAATCATCGTTCTGGGCAATTTGCAACAGACCGGCGGTGCATTCAGCGATTTCAGTGAACTACAGATGATTCTGCGACTCAGTATGATCATGCTTTTTGATCTGATTTTCTGTATAATGGTGCTTGCCTACCGGCGAAAACAATCCGATCAGGAGATCTGAACATGCATATAGTACCTATAGCCAGCGGAAAAGGAGGGGTAGGCAAATCCCTTTTTACTGCCAATCTGGGCATTGCTCTAGCTCAGGCCGGCAAACGCGTCATCCTTATAGATCTGGACCTGGGCGGATCCAACCTTCATCTTATTCTCGGCATCCGCAGGTATAAACTGAGCATCGGACACTTCCTCAATAACGGGCGCATGAAGCTTGAGGAGCTGTTGGTGGAAAGCGGCTATGAAGGGCTTCGCTTTATCCCCGGAGATGCGGAGGTTCCGGGCCTGGCAAATATCACCGCCGCACAAAAAAACCGCATTATACGGCAACTGGGCAAACTCGACGCAGACTATGTGCTGCTTGATCTGGGTGCGGGAACACACACCAATACAATAGAGTTTTTCCTCGCTTCCCGGCACGGTATCATCGTAACGAATCCCACTCCCACCGCCCTGGTGAATGCGTATCTTTTCATAAAAAGCACCGTATTTCATCTACTGAACAAGGCAGCCGCACGGAACAGCCCAGGTGAGCGCTATTTGAAGAGTATTCAAAAAGATGCGGATAACATGCAGCGTATTTATATAATGGACTTACTGCGGAAGCTTCAGGATATTGATCCCGAATGCTATGACAGCTTCCGGGAAAAGACCGGTAAATTTCTTCCCCGTCTGGTTCTGAACATGCTGGAGGACCCCAAGGATGCGGAAAAAGTACAGAAGCTCCGACGTTCCATACAACAGTATCTGGGAATGGATATGGAGCATCTGGGCGTAATGTATCGGGATGATGTGCAGGACATTGCTCTCAGCAGCAGGCTCCCGATAATAATTTACAAACCAAAGTCCGTTCTCTCCCAGGCGATCACCAGAATCGGAGACAAACTTCTCCAATATGAAGATGTGGATGATGAAGAATTGATAAGCTTTGATGATTATGACGACTCATATGAAAATGCCGAGAGCGAAGCGCAAATAGATTATGAATCCAGAATTGAGTATATTGAGGAGCTGCTCCACAGCGGAACCCTGACAACCGGAGATCTGATTGAAACCGTGAAATCACAGCAGCTGGAGATAAACGCCATTCGAAGGGAAAACATCCTTTTGAAAAAAAAGCTTATGAAAGCTGCCGATCAGGGGTACGAGGTATAGCATCGAATACCAATTTCAAATAATTACGGCTACCGTGAGACGGGAGCCGGATATGATAAAAGTCTTGAAAGGACCGTAACGACTGAACCATGGCCAAAAAAGAGATTAAATTACAGGGCTCACCCCAACTCATTATCGAAGATGACAAGCTCCAAGCCAGAATTCAGTTTACCAAATCTACTGAAGGCCCCGATTGGAATGGGGAAAAAATTATCAACCTCCTGAGAGAAAAGGCTATTCGATATGGGTTCAAGGAAGACGATATAGCCGAACAGCTCAAAATCGCCGGAGAAAAAAGCGGTAAGGAAGTGAGTTTCATTGCCGCAAAAGGCGATCCCGCCACCGACATGCGACCGGAAGAGCCGGAGTACGCAGAGCTCACAATCCCGGAAGAACTTGCACAACCCATTTCTGAAAAACTACAGCTGAGCAGTTCACCTGATATCCAGAAAAAGAATGTAACCAAAGTAAAAAAGCAAAAAACTGTACAAAAAAAGTCCCCCATTCCCTTCATGCCATCCAAGGAAGAACTTGCTTCCTATACAGAAGAGGAGGTGAGCTTCGAAAAGGTATATGTGGATCCCACCGTGGAATCGTATTCTTACGTTACCGAGGGAGAACTTATTGCCCAGATTCATCCTGTTACCCCGGGAATTCCCGGAAAGGATATTTTCGGGGATATTATCCAGCCGAAGAATCTTCCGGACCCGTACTTTTACAACGGGGAAAACACAACCCGCACCGGCAGCGATATTCGAGCCGATCTCAGCGGAATTCTGCGGCGGGGAAGCAACTGGACTGATGTTGTTCCCTTCCGGGGTCATGAATGGGATATTCGACTCAGTGAAGATAAGGCAACCTGCCTTCTAGATTTCCACCCCGGCGATAGCCTGGTTCCCCTGCCCGAATACTCCCAAATCCGAGGAAGAATAGAAGAACTTGAATATCCGATGGATACGATCATGCCCGAGGGAGAGATCGCCAACCTTCTCAAGCACTCTCTAGAGCATCAGACAGCCATCGTGGCCAAGGCCATCAGCGACAGTCAGGATGCCCACTTTGAAATCACCGTCAGCGAAGACGGTCTCCGCGCCGAGCTGCAAGTACGAAAAGGCCGGGGCGACGGCCACCCCCTTGTCTTGAAGGAGCTGGGTAAGGCGATTAACGCCAGCGGCATTTCAATTGCCGATCGTGCACAGCTGAAGCAGGATATTCTGGAATACTATAACTCCCCGGAACTAGAACTGACTAATTACCTATTGGCCGAGGGGAAAGCCCCGAAGGAAGGTGCCGAACAGCCCATCGATTGGTCCGCCCGTTTCCTGGACGAAAAAGAATATCTGGATCTGAAAAAAGAAATTGATGATAACCGCGACGAGCTCCAGACCGATGAAGACGGCGGCAAATTTCCTCTGGATTCAATTGATGCTCTTGCGTACGTGGAAGATGAACAGCGTATCGTTACCCTGGGGCAGGCCCAAAAAGGCGAACCTGGAGTGGATGTGTACGGCAAAACTATTGAGGGTCTGCTAGGCAGAAGTGTCGACTTTGTGCTCCACGATTCAGTTGAGCGCAAGGACAATATCATTATTACACGAAGGGCAGGTCTGCTCGAGCGGGCTTCGGTGGAACATGTCTATCACCTCAGAGTTCGGCCCCGGAGGGACAGCAGAATCACCGTAAACCTGCGTAATGACGCCATGGAAGCCTCTATCAGCATAGATCCCGGCGAAGGCAGCGGAGCAGTTCTCACCGAGCAGCTGATCCGGGACAGCATAGAGGCTGACGGTGTGGTTAAGGGGATTGATGAAGAGCTTCTGAAGGATCTGATCCAACGTTCACTTCAGGGGGAAAAGATTCAAGATGAGGTATTCGCCCGGGGAGTCGCGCCCGAAGAAGGTGAAGGCGAAGCGGTCGATTTTCTCATCTCCCTGGCTGACAATGAGAAGGTCACCATCCGCGAAGACGGCAGCGCAGATTTTAAAACGAAAAATACCATGACCAGGGTAAGCAGCGATCAGGCAATTGCCCGAATTACCCCGCCGAAAACCGAACCCATCCCGGGATGGGACGTGTACGGACGAACTCTGGATCCAGGTGACGCATCGGGATCAAGCATGGAGATCAGCGATAAGTTCCGGAGAGAGAATCAGGAAGACGGTACGGTTATTCTGTATGCCACCGTGGACGGCGAGCTTCTGAACAAGGACGGAAAACTGGATCTCCTTGAAGTTCACACTGTTCAGGGCAATGTGGGAATGGAAACCGGAAATATCAAATTTCCCGGAACTGTGCAGGTTGCCGGCAACGTGGAGAATGGTTTCTACGTTATGTCCAATGAAGATATCAAGATCATGGGAGCCGTGGACCGGGCCCTTCTGTCCGCAGGCGGTGACATTCTTATACAGGGCGGCATCAAAGGCGGCGGGAAATCCCTCCTTCGCTCCAAACAAAATATACTTGCAGCATTTGTTGAGCAGGCGACCATTCTTTCAGTTCAGGATATGAAAATACAGAAAAGCGTCTTCCGCTCCAATGTGAAATGCAACGGTAAGCTGATCATGGGAGATAAAAGCAGCATTATCGGCGGTGTAGTGAAGGTTAAAGATGGCCTTGAGGTCCACAATCTTGGCTCAGAGCGGGGAGTTCAAACCCGGATCCATTTCGGCCAGGACTATCTGGTGGAAGACCAGATTCATGTCCAAGAAAAAGAAATAAAGAAATTTCAGATGCAGATTGCAGAAGCGGATGCAACCATGAAACAGCTTGCAAAAGAACGGAATCAGCAGAAGCTTAAAGAAGTCTTCAATAAAAAGACCAAATTGCTGAAGATGATGGAAAAGCGAAATTTGCATCTGTTTAACTTGAAGGAACGCTTTGAGCAGCATTTTGAATCCAAACTCGTCGTCCGGGGCAACCTGCACAGCGGAGTAGTGCTGGAGAGTCATGGCCGGGAAATGGAAATAATGAAAGAAAAAAAGAACGTGATTATTGCGTTTGACACCGGCCTCGGCCGTATTAATATTCAAGAAAACACCGCGGAGTAGAAACCTTATGATGTTACTGCAATACCCCTCCTGGCTGCGTCCGGAAGTGATTCCCGGCCTGCCCTTCAGATGGTACAGCATTATGTATCTTGTTGCCCTTCTGATCACCTATCTACTGGTAATACGTCAGGTAAAAAAACAACAGCTTGACAGCAATTCAGATGATGTACTGACCATGCTCATCTGGATTATGATCGCAGCTTTGTTGGTGGCCCGGATCTTTGCTACAACCGTTTATGATCCCACCGGTAAGTATCTTCGCAGACCATGGCTCATTTTCTGGCCGTTCGACGCTAATATGAACTTCACAGGTTTCCAGGGGATGAGCTATTTCGGCGGCCTGCTGGGAGCGGTGATCGGTATGCTGCTGTGGGCCCGGAAGTACAGGCAAAATATTCTGCTCTGGGGGGATGTAATCGTACACGCTTTTCCCCTGGGCTATACGTTCGGAAGATTGGGCAACTTTATTAACGGAGAATTGTACGGGCGCATAACAGCATCTCCTTTGGGAATGATATTCCCTGCGGCACGGAGAGTAAGCGTAAAAGACCCTTTGGCGGGGAAAATTATTGAGCAACTCGAATTTCCCGTCGCCCCCGATCAGGTTGCAGTGAACCTTCCCAGACATCCCAGTCAACTCTACGAGGCACTGGGAGAAGGTATTCTTCTGTGGCTACTGTTGTGGTTCGTGGTACGGCCCAGGAAACCCTTCCACGGTTTCAGCGTTGCATTGTATCTCATAGGATACGGATCAGCCCGCTTCATCATTGAATTTTTCCGGGAACTTGATCCCGGGTTTGATTTTTACACCCCGCTGAATCTCAGTCTCGGCCAACTTTTCAGCCTGGCATCTGTTCTGGGAGGAGCTGTGTTGATGACCGTGCTCTATGTTCGGCATAAAAGGCGCCCGAAAGTGGAAACCTTCGACAGCTGATCAGCCGGCCACGGGGGGGCGGCTCAAGCCTGCTCATTCTCCGTGACGGTGATATGCTCTGGGCATATGCCAGTCTTTGTATACTGAAAGAATTCTAAAAATGGCGATAAAAAAGGCCATGGCAAGGGCAATCCATGGCTCCAGCTGTTCAGAAGGACGGAGCATTCGTACTATGAGTACATACCCTGATCCTCCTAAGAAAGCAGCCATGGCATAAATCTCCCGCTGGAGCACCAGCGGCACCTCACGGGCCAGCACATCGCGAATCATCCCGCCGCCGGTACCGCTGATCATACCGATCATCACCGAGGAATATACCGGCAAGCCGTAATCAAGTGCAAGTCGGGTGCCCAGCACGGTAAAAATGCCCAACCCCACGGCATCCAGGATCCGTAGAGGATACTGGAGTGTCTCTATCCTCTCATACAGAAGGTACACAATGGCTGAAGCTCCTGCGGCAACCAAAAGATAGCTGGCGTCGCTGAGCACCAGGGGCGGAATATTGCCGATCATCACATCCCGCATAAGGCCGCCTCCCATGGCCGTCATGAGGGCAAGAATCAGACTTCCGTATAAGTCCATGTGTTTACGCACCGCCAGAATTGAACCGGAGACGGCGAAAGAGAGCACTGCAATGTATTCAAAAACGGTGAGGACGGTCATATTCAGTAATCATTCCCGAATCGAAATATGGAAACTCCCATGGAAATCAGGAGTGCGGCCAGAAGGACGGCAATTCCCAGAAAAATCAGCCATATATACCAGTCACCTGCAAGCGTGTAGAGTGTCGGTCCTCCTGAATTTTCCACGGGAATATCCACAGCACTTGCTGTGGCGGTGTAGCTTGGAAGCTCAAAGATAATCCTTCCCATTGGATCCACTGCGGTGGTCATACCGCTGGCTGTGCTTCGCAGGAGATACTTTCGGTGCTCGGTGGCCCGGAACAATGCAGCCGCAAAATGCTGCTTCGCCGCCACTTCAGTAAGGCTCCAGTAATCATTGCTGATATTCAGAATCATGTTAGCACCTTCCCGGACAAATCTCCGCACTTCCAAGGGAAACGCATCCTCAAAACAGATGGGTGTGGAAAACGTCATTTTCGGATGCTCAAACACCGTGGAGTCATGACCCGGCTCCCAAAAATTCACATCGTATTCCAGTAAAAACCGGTACAGTCCGGGTAACTGTTCTTCGTAAGGGAAATGCTCGGTAAAAGGTACAAGTTTCATTTTATGATAGGTATCCCGTCGGCGCCCCTGATCATCGAAAAGTACTGCAGCATTATAATTCAGGCGATCAAGCTCCCGGCCGCTCTCATCCAGCACCACTTCGTAATCGTCATTGCCGGTGAGAAGCCATGTTCCCATGTTCTCCTGATACTCCAGCATTTGCCTGACAAGGCGTACCAGTCTCCGGTCGGGATCCTGGTCATCAGCACCCCAGCGGGAAATATTCGGGACAAAGGCTGTTTCGCTCCAGGCAACAAGGTCCATCCCCGGGGCTGCAGCAAGAATACCGTCAGTGAGCCGGGTAAGGGTGCGGTAAACTTCTTCATAGTCGTGTTTACGGGGATCGGAGTTTTGCTGGACAAGAGCAATCCGCATGCTGCCTTCTTCGACTTCGGCGGGAGCTCCGGGTGTTCGTTCAGGCGGCATCAGGCGGACAACCCTCTCATCCTCATCCAGAGATATCCTGGCAACCTCCTCCGCCCCGCTGGGACCAGCTTCAAGCAGAGCGACGGCACCGAGAAGATGTATCGATACGACGTATGCCGCCGCCAGGGAAAAAACCATTTTTCTGGCGAGCTTGTAAGATCCTGAAAATATATAGAACGAGGCAAAAACCGCATTTGCAAGATACAGAATCTGAGAAATTCCCCACATTCCGGTAACTGCGGAATACTGGATGAGCAGAAGGTTTTTCCACTGACTGTGGGGCATAAGCGTCCATGGGTAGGCGGTAAATCCCTGGGTTTGCACCCAATCGAATACCGTCCAGACAGCACTGTATAGCAGGACAAACATCAGCACATGGAGGACGTAGCGCTCGGGAAAAATCTTTTCGAAATATCTCAGAATCAACTCTATACCCCAGAGAAGAAGGAAAAACACCACTCCGTATGTTCCAAGAATCAGAGTCGCAACTTGAAGACTTACCAGACTGAAAGTTCCGAGCCAGTAATTCTTAAGCAGCACGGTGAGAATCATCCAGAACACCCCGAAGAACATAAAACGGGGAAAGTAGCTTTTTCTGAGAATGATAAAGAGAGGTATGAGCGCACCCCAGCCCAGAAACCCCAAACCGTCATGATGAAGAAAGGAGGGAAAGCTGAAGCTGTAAAGAACTGCCGAACCGATCACCAGCAGGAGTTGGAAAAAACTATGAATATTTCTCCGACGCTGGCCCTTAACTGAGGTAAGCAGACGCATCCAAACCGCTGCCGGGTATACCAGCAGGTACAACCCGTACCTGAACATCACTCGTACACGCTGACTCCTGCTGTCCAGCGCTAAATCAAGTTCGCCGCCTGTTGCAATGAAACGCTGTACATAATCCATATTCGCCGCGAGGGCAAAAATATAGTTGAACAGAAAAATTATCAGAGTGAGGGCAAAAATAGCTTCAGGCAAAAATAGATGATCATCCGGGTAGGGCTTGTGCTTTCCCTGTCCCGTCTGTCTGCTCAGGTCATACGCCATTCTCCAGGCGTGTTCCACCTGATTCTTGGGCTGTGCCTGAATAAAAAATACAAATCCAGCAGACACATGGATAATCGCAAGGATAATCGGCACAATATCCGATTGCTGAAAGCTGTAAGGAATTCCTTTCTCAAAGAGAAAGAGAATAAATGACATGACGCCTATCAGCACATACAGAGCCGCCCAGGAGTATAGATGTTTTCTCATAGAGATATAATATTTTTTCCTGGAGGGAATGAAAAGCCCCGACGGCGGACTTGGATCAACTTAGCACCGCCGGGGGGAATAACATCAGATCAACGTCTATTTCTCCATTACAGAATCATTTTTTTTCATTACAGAATCCAATTCTTCCAGACCTGCATCATTCATCACCAGTTCAATGATTTTTCTTCCCATGGGATCCAGTTCCGGAGTGAGATACTGTTCGAGCTCCTGTTTGAAAAAATCTCCGAGAATCTTCGCACCGGCATCATAACCTTCTTTACCCACCTCTGTTTGATCCTGCACATGCAGGAGAGTGTGTGGAATGGTCTGTCCGTTTACACGGAGATTGGGCAGGGTGTATCCAAGCAAAGGACACCTGCTTTCTACAAGCTGTCCGTCCCGGAATTTCACCGATCCCCGGCGAGCGACATATTCCCGGACAATCCATTCCGCTTTAAACCCCACATGGTACGCACCGATATACTGGTTGGGAATAAGAATATGATCGGTCTCCGGGGTATTCCTGGTAACATCCAGAAGGATATTTGCCTGATTCACCCGCTTGCCGGTGGCGAAAGGCCAGTAGGATCCTACTCCCTCGCTGGAAAGCCCTTTAGTTGCTACAATGCTGGGGTTCGCGTGACCCCTGGGGGCAACAAGCCTCCAGAGCCAGCCCAGAGCCGGTGGAAGTATGTGCATCATTCCGACTATTCCGTAACTTGGATTCTCGCGGGTTGCTGGAGGAGTGCGGACCCCGAAGCTCCGGACATCCACTGAAACCTTTCCCTCCACCGTGTTATCTACAAATTTCCGGGGCATGATTACCCGGGGATTCGGGCAGGGTTTTCCCGGCTCGTCCATAGTGTGTTCCCATATGAGCGCCGTGGCTCCGGGTTTTCCGTCGATATTCAGATAGATAAGTGGTTCCGGAGGATCGATGCAGAGTTTTTCAATGTATGGTTCTTTTCCGTATTCGTTAAGATGGTCCACCCTGAGAAACCAGCCGTTTTCCGCGTCACTGATAATGAGTTTACCGTTCTCAGCATGGTGAGCTATTGCCATATCATCGGCGATGGGGTGTAGGTCACAGGTATCATGAAGCTCCAGGTAAAAATCATCTTTGGTAACAGTATTCTTGGCCATGAGAATCCGGCCGTCGCTTTCCCGGTGAATGGCCTGGGTCATTTCGCTTTTCCCCCCTCCGGAGGCTCCTTCATGGAGAATAACAAACTCATTGTCGTAGGGAGTCACCAGGCGAACAGCTGAAGAGTGAAGAGTTGTCCAATGCTCCTCCTCTCCGATTGTGAGAAGTACGCCGTACACTCCTTTTTTGGCACTGGGACCGGGGTACAGGTTGTAGCAGAACAGCTCGTGCAGCTCATCGCTGCGGTTATGTACGACAACCTGTTTCCCGTCAAAGTGGGTGTGCCGGAACGGGGGTGCGACATACAGCACTGCTCTGGGTGAAAAATCCTCGGGGATCTGGGATGCGGGTATAAAGCCCTGGAGGTCCGCCAGACCGGTTACGAAAAACCCTGCATTAGAGGGAGCAATCAGGAGCGAGGGATACCCCGAGAAGCGGTCGTTCCCGCTGAGAAAGGGCAGTACAACCACTTCGCCCAATGATTTGAACCAATCCATGGTTTCGGTTCTCGTGGGGTCGAAGGAGGTACCGTAGCGCTGCGTATAGGTCTCCTTGTCTGTAGGTTTATCATCGGCAATCAGCATGGCATTGGGGTCCCGACGTCGCATATAGGCTTCGGTGTAATTAACTGATGCGCCGTTCTTACAGCGGGTAACACGGGCTTCAACATATTTCCCCTTGCCGGGAATATCGTAGCTGACCTCAAACTCATCCGGTCTGCCCTGAAAGGTCAGTTCCAGAAGTTCCTGCCGGTTTTCCGGCAGGATAACATGGTTATTCTCAAGAATTTCACGAATATCCGAGGATACATTCAGTCGGTTCAGGTACTTTTGCTTCATGTCGTCTCCATATTTGTATAATTATACAGCATGATATGTATATATTTTCAAAACATCAAGACCCGTGTACCGCCGGCAGAGGGGTTCACGGGAAAAAGCGCGGGTATTTTCTTATATGGCAATGAATTTAGGAGAGCGCAGGCGGATTTTTGTTGACACTGAAATCTCTTTTATTGTATTCTCCCGATCTACTACTCAAAAGTAATAAAGGTGGTTTGGTATGGCAAAAGCAGCAAAGGGTGCCACCAAAGTGCGTCTGAAAAGCACTGAGAGCGGTCACTGCTACTATACAACCAAAAACAAGCGGAACTTACCCAATAAAATGGAACTTAAAAAGTACGATCCCATTGTTCGTAAGCACGTACTTTATAAGGAAACCAGCAAGTTCTAAGGGACATTCTGGAGGATACTGTGGCACGGAAATGTAAAATAAGCGGAAAAAAACCTCTCTCTGGTCATAAAGTTTCTAAGTCTAATATCAAGACGAACAAATGGCAGAGACCGAATATGCAGACCAAGAAGATCTACGACCCCGAACTGGGACGCGAAGTTCGCCTTCGCCTTTCTACCAGGGCACTGCGAAGCATCTCAAAAGTTGGACTTTCCGCATATCTGCGCAAAAAAGGACTCACACTCAAGGAAGTAATGTAGCACCGGAATCCCGGCACCTGAAAAACCGGTGCCGCCGGACTACAGCATTCCATTGATGCTGTGAACCGCATTGGCAGGTCAGAAGATGACCTGCCAATGCGGTTTTTTTTGTGTATCTCCATCTTTGCTTGATATTTCGCATACTTTGTTCGAATATACATAGTAAGATGTCTGTAATTACCAGTGATAGTGATAAACTACGGGAGATTATCGCCATTGATTCTGAACTCAACAAGATTCAGGATCAAGATATACTCCTTGAACGGATCCTTTCTGTAGCCCGGCGGATAACCAATGCCGATGCGGGATCCATATATATAAAGCGGGACAATAACCTTGATATCAAGTACGCCCAGAATGATTCTCTTCAGAAAGCTCTGGACCCCGGTCAAAAACTCATTTATAAATTCTTTACAATTCCGGTGAACTCCAAGTCCATTGCCGGATATTGTGCATCACAGAAGAAGCTGCTGAATATTCCCGACTACTATGGAATTCCAAAGGATGCCCCATACTCTCACAACACCAAGTACGACAAGGATGCGGGATATGTAACTAAATCCATGCTGGCCATCCCCCTGCTCAATAACATGGGTGCCTGTCTTGGTGTACTGCAAATCATCAACAAAATGAACGATGAAGGAGAGCTCATTGCATTTACTAATGAAGATGAGCAACTGGTTCGACATTTTGCGGTAAACGTGGTTATTGCCCTGGAAAAGGCCCAGATGACTCGGGCCATTTTGCAGAGGATGGTCCAAATGGCTGAACTTCGGGATCCCAAGGAAACCGGGCCTCATGTTAACCGGGTAGCCGGATTCAGCGTTGAGTTATATGACCGTTGGGCGTTCAAAATGGGCATACCCGAGCACAAACGCAATAAGGATCGGGATATTTTCCGAATGGCGTCAATGCTTCACGATGTGGGCAAAGTGGGAATATCAGATACGATTCTAAAAAAACCCGGACGATTCGATGAGGATGAGTACAGCATTATGAAGTCCCACACCCTGATCGGGGCACGACTGTTCAGTGACAGTCAATCGGAATTTGATCAGGTGGCCCAGACGGTGGTGCTGAACCATCACGAAAACTGGGACGGAACGGGGTATCCCGGGCACATCGACACCGAAACCGGCAATGTATTACAAGCCGATGCCGAAGGAAACGCCATAGGAAAAAAGGGCACGGAAATCCCGGTGTTCGGAAGAATTGTTGCAATAGCCGACGTATACGATGCCCTTCGCTGTAAGCGCGTTTACAAAGAAGCGTGGAAAGAAGAAGACGTCCTGGAAGAGATTAAAAAACTGTCGGGGACTAAATTCGATCCCGATCTTGTGGATATCTTTTTTGAAGTCTACGACAGACTGCAAACCGTAGCCGACCAGTATCCTGACGAGAGCGAATAGGCTGCCGCCGCCTCATGCCGCGGCAGCCGTATCTTTCGGATCGTTACAACAGGTCAAGCGTCCTTAAATGCGGCAACCAGCTGCTCAACCATATCTTTTCCATCCCCGAATAGCATGAGCGTATTATCACCCGCAAAAAGTGGGTTGGGAATACCTGCAAAACCGGGGCTGAGACTCCGCTTAATCACCACCACAGTCCGGCTTTTATCCACATCCAGAATGGGCATGCCGCTGATTGGGCTGCCGCTGGCCTCTCTGGCCAGTGGGTTCACCACATCATTGGCACCCAGCACAATGGTTACATCGGTGTTGCTGAACCCGGGATTAATCACATCCATTTCCTTCAGTTTATCGTAGGAAATATTTTCCTCGGCAAGGAGAACATTCATGTGACCGGGCATACGCCCAGCAACTGGATGAATCCCGAATTCCACTTCTATGCTCTCCTGCTCCATAATCTCTGTAAGCTGACGGACTGCAGTTTGTGCCCTGGCCACTGCCATGCCATACCCAGGCACAAACACCACCCGCCGGGCCATTTTCAGGATCATGGCCACCTCATCGGGAGATGTGGATTTCACCTTGCCTGCGTACATTTCGTCTGCGCTTTCAGTGTCGTTCTGATCTGCCGCTCCAAGTCCCCCAAACAGGACATTCAACAGGCTCCGGTTCATCGCCTTGCACATAATTTGGGTAAGAATGATCCCTGAGGCACCCACCAGCGATCCTGCAATAATTAGAATGCTGTTACTGATGACGAACCCGGTAGCCGCAGCGGCAATACCAGAGTATGAGTTCAGCAATGCGATAACGATGGGCATGTCGGCCCCTCCGATAGGAATCGTGAGAAGAAGCCCAAGAAGGGAGGCAAGCCCAATGAGCAGCCAAAGATAGAGAAGATTTCCGGGGTTCAACACCAGCAGGACAGCAAGAACCACAATGCCCGCGCCGGCAACGGCCTTTATAAACTGATCTCCGGGGTAGCGCACCGCCTTCTCGGTAACTATTCCGGAAAGTTTGCCGAAAGCCACAAGCGATCCCCAAAAAGTTACCGTACCGATCAACGCGGATAATACGGTGGCAATGAGAAACTGCAGATCCCCCGTTGAAGCTCCGCTGACTGCCGGGCCTCCCCCGGTAACCGCCTCAAATAGCGCTGCGGTTGCAACAAGCACCGATGCTCCGCCTCCGAAGCCGTTAAACAACCCCACCATCTGTGGCATGGCAGTCATTTGAATTGTCAGTGCAATAATGGTGCCGATCACCGCACCCACAGCCATGCCGATTATTATCAGCTGAAAGCTGAGAATTTCAGCATTCAACAGGGTGGCAATAATGGCAATCAGCATTCCCAGTGCACTGAGAAGGTTGCCTCCTACGGCGGACCGGGGATGAGAGAGGCCTTTTAGTCCCAGGGTGAAAAAAACAGCGGCAATCAGGTACATACCGGCTATTAGAACGTTCATATCAATATTCATGCATACCGCCTATTTCTTTTTGAATTTACCCAGCATTCTATGGGTAACCAGGTATCCGCCCACCACGTTAATTGTGGCGAAAATCAGGGCTATCATTCCCAAAATTATTCCCAGTTGAGTGTTTTCCCCGCCGGTGGCGATAAGAGCCCCGATAACGGTAATACCGGAGATGGCATTTGATCCGGACATCAACGGTGTATGAAGAATGGGCGGTACTTTCGTTATCAGTTCAAAGCCGAGAAAAACCGCAAGCACAAATACGGTCAGCAGTTGTACAAGTTCCATCTGTCCCCCTTATAATCCCAGAAGTTGTTTTCGTTCTTCCACAGGCAGCTCACCCTTATGAGTAACAATGGTTGAGCTGATAATTTCATCCTCCATATCTATGGAGAAATTTCCCTCCTTGTCGAAGAAGTTCAAAAAGAAGGTTTCAATATTTTTTCCATACAACTGACTGGCGTGATACGCCAGACTAGATGGTATGTTTACCGGGCCGAGAATGTTCACGCCGTGATGATTCACCGTTTCACCGGCTTTTGACAACTCACAGTTGCCCCCCCGCTCAACAGCCATATCAACAATTACAGAACCCGGGTTCATTGCCTCCACCATTTCTGTGGTTACAAGCACGGGGGATTTTTTCCCGGGAATAGCAGCGGTGGTTATTACCACATCGCTGTCACCGATTACTTCAGTCATCATCTTCCGCTGTTTGCGGTAGAATTCCTCATTCATTTCCCGGGCGTATCCGCCGCTCCCTTCGGCACTTTGAGTTTCAAGTTCCATTTCGACAAATTTAGCGCCAAGGCTTTCAACCTGCTCCTTCACCGCAGGCCTGATATCGTATGCAGAAACCAGAGCTCCAAGACGTTTTGCGGTTGCAATTGCCTGAAGGCCGGCCACCCCAACACCCACAATAAACACTTTGGCGGGTACAATAGTTCCGGCGGCGGTCATCATCATGGGGAACATCTTCGAAAGCTCTCCGGCTGCCAGAAGCACTGCCTTATATCCCGCCAGATTTGCCATTGAGGAGAGAACATCCATGCTCTGTGCTCTGGTGATTCTTGGAATCAGTTCGAGAGCGAAGCTGCTGATATTTTTATCCCGGTAGATCTCAAAACCCCGATGAGACTGATACGGATCCATAGAACCGATAACTATCTGTCCATCTTTCATCAGAGCGGCATCCTTTGCTCCCTGCTCCCCGGCGGCTGCAGCACTGCGGACGGTAAAAAGGACATCAGAGCTGGAGAAAACATCATCTCTTGCTACAATTTCCGCCCCCTTTTCGGCATAGCTCTCATCGGTGTAGCCCGAAAGAAAGCCGGCACCTTTTTCAATGAGAACCCGATGTCCGGCTTTGCCAAGCTTCTGTACCTGTGACGGTACACAAGCCACCCGGTTTTCACCGGGATACAATTCCTTTGGAATGCCTATTACCATACAAACCCCTATGTAATATATAGTGTTTCACCCCGTCGGTCGGGGCGTCCGGAGTATTGCCGGAATCTTTGATTGTTTACCTGCGGTAATTTCAAAACACCATTTGGAAAGTTGCTTCCGTGTATTTTGATTTCCAAAACCCTAAACTTCCGGTACCAGTACCCTAAACTTGCGGGTAATTGAAGGCAGGGGGTTCAGTCAATTGACCGCCCCTGCCCTTTCCAGCCAGACATGCTGCTGTGAATATTCAAGAGCCTTGTGAACCCCTGAAACCAGGAATCGGGAAGAACGGCACGGAAGAACAGCGCAGACGTCACCGATCGGGGCAGCATTACCCGGTTCTTTCGCTTCCGAATGCTCCGCACGATGGCTTTCGCCACATCCGCATGACTTTTCACCGGCGGAACGATCAGGGCACCCAGCCCCTTAAGCCGTGCACCCTCAAACATTCCTTTGGCTAAATACGAGGGATGAATGGTGGTGACCCCCAGCCGGGAGTTACCACGGGCACGGATTTCCTGACGGAGGGCTTCAGAGAATCCCCAAACACCCCATTTTGCTCCCGAATAGGCGGCCAATCCAGCAGTTCCGATAACTCCCGCCGCGGAAGAGATGTTTACAATTCTTGCATCTGCGGATTTTTCCAAAATTTCCAGTGCCTGATAGCTGAGATACATTAATGCTTCAAGATTGATTGAAAGAGTTCGGGACCAATACTGAAATTCCCGCTCCTGGAAAAACCCGTGAGCTACATATCCGGCATTGTTAATGAGCACATCCAGCCCCGAGAGAGCCTGTGCGGAGCGTGCCAGGGCGCGGTCAACCTCCGGGTAATCAGTTACATCGCAATTTTCGCAATGGATACTGTATCCCAGATTGGCGCACTCCTGTTGAAAGGCATCAAGAGCTTCCCGATTGAAATCCCAAACCGATAGTCTGGCACCAAGCCCCAGAAGAAGCAAAGACGTTTCCCGGCCGATTCCTCCGGCCCCTCCGGTAATAATCACTCTGCTGCCCTGAAAGTTGAAACCCATGAAGCCTCCCGGAAGTATTCGTAGCTGTGCTAATCCGCCGAATCTCCGCCTCCGCCCAGCACTTTTAGGGCCTCATGCCGATCCGGCATGTTTTGATTATACCATATTCCTTGAGTAATTTTCACAGAAATTATTTTGTGCACCGCTTCATCCAGGCGTTCCGGAAGAATTTCTCTGCGAATCAGGGCCGTCCGGATTGCCTCCCGCTGTTTATAGGGAGACGGCGGGATCAGAAGCATGTCCGACCCTGCTGCAATTGCCAGAACCCCGGCATCCTCGGGGCTGTCAACTGCGCTCAGCCCCCGCATCTCCAGAGCATCCGTAATTATGAGCCCCTGAAATCCCAGCTCATCCCTGAGAATATCCCGGTTGAACACCGGAGATAACGATGCTGGAATATCATTCGGCTCAATTTCCGGAAAATAGAGATGGGCGGTCATAATACCCAGTGCACCGGCACGTATTCCCGCCTGAAACGGCTTGAGCTCCACTTCCCGCAAACGCTGAAGATCGAAGGGGAGACGGATAATTTCGAAATGGCTGTCTCCGGAACTCTCGCCATGCCCGGGAAAGTGCTTGAGAACCGAAACCACCCCTTGTTCCTGGAGCGCTTTCACTCCGCTGCGGATGAAGGGAACTACTTCTTCGGCGGTTCGCCCGAATGCCCTTGTTGCAACCAGCTCATTATCCGGATTGCTTAGAATATCAGCCACAGGTGCGAAATTCATATTAAATCCCAGAACCGCCAGCTCCCGGGCCAGGACAGCGTATATCCGATACAAATTCTCCGGTCCCCCCCTGGCTATCCGTTCGGCGCTGGGCACCGGGGTTACCGGGATTTTCCCGCTGCGCGGCAGACGACGCACCAGCCCCCCCTCTTCATCGGCGGCAATAAACGGCGCGTATTTGCTATTGCGGATAATTCCCCGGTTCAGATTGATCAGCTGCTCCGTATTATCCATGTTTTCTCTGAAGAGGATAACTCCACCGGGTGCCAGATCTTTTAGCAGCGTTTTTTCAGCATCGCCCAATTGGAGCACGCCCACGCCCCGGATATCGTATCGCAGCTGCACAAGAAGAAGCTGGCCGATTTTTTCATCAATACTCATCTTCGATATAATTTCCCAGGCGGGATCCGGGTACCGGGGATACACAGATCCCTCATATCCGGCCCTATCCGACTCTTGTGAAGAGCTGTCCATACTATGGCTCCCGCATGAAACGCTGATCAGCATAATATTGATCAGCATAATAAGGAGTGCTATTATGTAGAGAGAAATATGATGATGTTTTTTCCGGGGTCGTCGGGGCTTCAAGAAATCTCCTGGTCCAAGCTTGTTTCAGCATAGCCTTTAATTATATGCAAATACTTGCAATCCCGGACCCACTAGCAGCATTAGAAGAATTCAACTGTATACAAATTCACACACATGGCCCTGCTTTTCTGAAACGGAAAACGGCAGGCTTTATAACTTGTTCTAATACAATGTTTTGTTGACCCGTTTTTTAATCCATAAGATGGCACGCTTATTGCTTATATATTTCCAGCAGCATCTAAAAGGGATATACTGATATGAGCGATCATAGTTTACCATTAATCGTTACACAAAATGGACGGATCAAGTCAATCTCCAAAGAGATTAGAACAGAGATAATCCGTAAAACCATCCATATGCTTATTGCATTTGTGCCGTTGCTGGCTCAGTCCTTTGGGCGCACAACCGCAGTGGTACTGCTTCTTGCAGGAATTCTCATTTACAGTTTTGCCGAAGCACTCCGTCTCAAGGGTACACATGTTTTTCTCATTACCAAACTCACACGACTGTCTTCACGCCGCAGAGATCAGGGACACTTTGTTCTCGCTCCGGTTACCCTCGGTTTTGGTGCTCTGCTTGCCCTCACCTTTTATCCCGAACCCGCTGCTTCTGTTGCAATCTATGCTCTGGCTTTTGGTGACGGCCTCTCCAGTCTCTTCGGAAAGATATTCGGAACCACCAAGATTCCCTACACAGGCGGAAAATCCTTGGAGGGTTCGTTCACCTGTTTCACCGCAGTATTTTTCAGCAGCTTTATCGTTCTCCAGAATAGTTTTCTTGCACTGAGCATTGCATTGTTTGCTACACTCCTGGAGGCACTTCCTACACGGGACTTTGATAATCTGGTGCTTCCTGCAGGAACCGGTCTGTTCGCCGCGTTACTGCTGTTGTAAATCAGCGTGCTGCAGAATTCTTGGGAGAACCCTGCATCGCTGTATCAGTACCAGAAAAAGTCATAAAAAAGCCGCAAGAAGTACATCACAATCCCTACACCCAGCAACACCGCACCCACTGCACTACCGGCGATACTTTGTGAAAAAAATATCAAACTGTGTCCGATCATAAACATCGATGCGGACATCACCCTTAAAAATTCATCTGTGCTGAACCGCTCCCAAAAATGTAGAGCGTAACCAAGAATAGTTATCAGAATCACCCCGCCGGCCATCCACTGCAGACGTCCGCTGTAGGCAAGGGTGTAGAGAAAATTCCGGGAAAATTGTGATGTGTCCACAGGCAGATACAGAGAAATAAACATGGAGACGGCAACAATAATAATTAATGCAGTACCCTGATGCTGGAATTTAATTCCTACAAAATAAAGGCTGATAAGAAAAACCGAGAAAAGTCCCCCAAGATACATGCTTAAACATACCCGGGTAAGAATCACCAGTACGTCCAGATCCGCTCCAAGAATATACAGATAGAGAGATAGGGCTTTGAGAGACTCTCCGCTCAGACTCACCAGAAACAGAAAAAAGAACATTAGGTGGGATGCGCTGATTCTTCTGAAAAACCGTAGAAACACTCCGGCAGCAGCCAGGGAAATGATCAGGCTGCCTGCGGAAACCAGCGTGACTCTGAGAAGATTTGCTCTGCCCGTCAGATTCCCTCCTTCCTGCAGCAAATCAGAAAGGGAACTTTGTGGAGTACTGATAAACGGAATTCCCGGCAAATTCAGAGATAAATCCGGCAGCATACCCGGAAGAAAAGTGTATATGGTTAGAATGGCCGCAGCCGTAGTAGATGCAATAATCAAAATAAACAGCAGCCAGTAAACTCCGTTTCGCGTCCGTACCGTCATACCTGAAAGTATAGCATGCACCGCCGGAGAAAAAGCTATAGATTTTTCCCCGATGTTCGATAAACTATATGGAGGATCATCCATGGAAAAGAATTCACTTCGATGCTCATTTCGCATTTTTCTCCTTGCACTCATAATGGCTGCAGGCCCTGCACATCTGTTTGCCGGTGATATTGCATCCTTCATGAACCTGGGGTTCTCCCCGGATGGTTCGACGTTCATGTTCGGACAATACGGTATTCATGACGACAGTTCAAAACCCTATGCAGAAAGCTATATTGTAGATGTTGAAGCAAATGAATTTGTCCCCGGCGGCACTGCTCAGTTTATTTCAGATAATGCCGCACAGCCCGGACAAGATGGGATCGGAGCCCTATTCAACCTGGTTGGAATGCAGCATGAAATCGCTGTGAACTATGAGATTGATCATCTTCGTTCCGGGAGATTGGTGTATCTCTATATCAACGGAAATGAGCCCAAGCGCCAAATCTCGTTCCGGGATTTCAACACCGGAAATTCCTACACCATTGAACTTGTACAGAATGTCCGGGGTGATGCAGAGAATCCTGAAGCAGCTTTCCACATCAATCTGAACAGTGTGTCCACCGACGGGACCCGAAATGCCAGAACTATCGGTTTACCCAACTATTACCGGAAAAACCTGAATAATTATAATCTGAAGCAGGTATTGATATCTCCCGATGAAGATTCCGTTATTATCGTGGTCGAAAAAATCCTGGATGCCGAAGATGGCCGTTATCTCCGCTACATGGTTGAAACTGCGCGCCTTTCCAACTAATATCAGCATCAAATCACATATCCTATGAAGGACCTTTCAAAACAGAAATTTTGAAAGATCCTCATATACGCTGGATTAACACAGGAAGATACACATGGCAGAAAAAATTACTCCCCGAAGCGAGAACTATTCCGATTGGTACATTGATATTGTTACCCAGGCGAAACTTGCGGATTACAGCCCGGTGCGTGGAAGCATGGTGATCCGTCCCCGGGGATATGCCATTTGGGAAAAGGTTCAGTCAGCTCTGGATACAATGTTCAAAGAAACCGGCCACGAAAACGCCTACTTTCCCCTCCTGATTCCCGAAGAATTCATGCGCCGGGAAGCGGAACACGTTGAAGGATTCGCTCCTGAGCTTGCGGTTGTTACCCACGGCGGCGGTCAGGAACTCGATGAGCCTCTGGTTATCCGTCCCACATCTGAAACAATTATCTGGAGCATGTATAAAAAGTGGATTCAGTCCTATCGTGACCTTCCGTTGCTGATCAACCAATGGGCAAATGTGATGCGTTGGGAAAAGCGGACCCGCCTTTTCCTGAGAACCTCGGAATTTCTCTGGCAGGAGGGGCATACCGCCCATGCCACCGCCGAGGAGGCGGAGGAAGAAACCAAAACCATGCTCAATGTATATAAAACCTTCGCTGAAGATTACATGGCGCTACCCGTACTCACGGGGGTGAAAAGCGAAAATGAGAAATTCGCCGGCGCCATCGATACATATGCAATCGAAGCCCTGATGCAGGACGGAAAAGCCCTCCAGGCCGGCACCAGCCACTTTCTCGGTCAGAATTTTGCCAAGGCGTTCGATGTCAGCTTTCAAAATAAAGAAGGAAAGCTCGAGCATGTATGGGCCAGCTCCTGGGGTGTCTCCACCCGTCTAATCGGCGCACTGATTATGGCCCACTCGGATGACAGCGGCCTGGTGCTGCCCCCCCGCCTTGCCCCCACCAAAGTTGCGGTGGTTCCCATCTTCCGTAACAAAACCAAAGAACAGGTAATGTCCTATGCTGAAAAGATCTTCGGTGAAATTAAGGAACAGGTGGGCGGACTGCCGAAGTCAGTAATTCTGGATACCGACGAACAAAACTCTCCCGGCTGGAAATTCGCCGAATATGAGATGCTGGGTGTACCCATCCGGGTGGAAATTGGACCCCGGGATATGGAGAACAACAAAGTGATGGTTGTCCGGCGGGATACCAAGGAGAAGATCCTCATGGATGCCGCCGAAGCTCCTGCGAAGATTCCCCAATTGCTGGAAGAAATCCAACAAGGTCTTTTTGAGAAGGCTAAAGAATTCCGGGATTCAAACAGCCGGAGTGCAGAGAGCTATGAGGAATTCAAAGACATTTTCAGCGGTGATGGAGGCAAAGGCTTTGTGACCGCTGCCTGGAACGGAGATCCTGCGGTAGAAGACCGAATTAAAGGGGAAACCAAGGCAACCATCAGAGTGCTGCCCTTCGGCAATGAAGAAGAAGCACGGGGGAAAACCTGTATTTTTACCGGTGAACCGGCTAAACATATGGCGGTATTCGCCCGGGCATACTGACAGAAGCCCCGGCTTCGGGGTTTGCAGCTCAGTATGTAATATCAATGGCGCAGATATTTTCCGCGCCTTCTCTGCTTTTCACTGCAGCCCATGATATACTGTCTAGCATGAAGATCCGGCTGATATGTGTTGTGTTGATGGTTATTCTCATTATTCCCGCCTGGGCCGTGGATATAGATATCCAACTGTTCAGGGGAGGTCTCCTCTGGCAGGGACAGTCGCAGGAGACCGATGTTACCGACGGGGAAGCAAACGGCATTGACGTCGGGGAAGCAAACGGCATTGCCGCCAGCCAGATTATCACCTATGCAGGAGCCGGAGTAAACTTTTCATTCAGCGATTTTCTGGGTTTCGCCCCGGCACTGGATGTGTATTCGGACGAGATGGTCTATCTTGAAGAGTACGGAAGAGCCTTTCCAACCCAAAAGACAACAGGAAGCTTTACCGGTCCTGTGGCCGTTCTCCTTGTCCTGAACCTCAATCTTCCCTGGTATATGCAGGTTGATATCAGCGGCATGACTTCATTTTCCCTTGCTGCCGGTCCTGGGCTGCTATTCAGAATACCGGTAATTCCCCTGGATGGCACACAAAGCATGGCGGAAATTTCCAATTACACACTGGGCAGCGGTAGATGGCTGAATTTCCAACTGGAACCGGCCCTTGATTTCCAGGTAAACGATTGGTTCGGATTCAGCGTGGGTTCGAAAGTGATCCTGCCCATCTGGCATCTTTGGGATGGAACGGACCTGCCATTTTGGGACACCCTCAGTGTAGGCACTATGATACGGATGAACCTTCTCCTATAGCGCAAATGAAGGCTCCGAATTCATGCCTGCAATCGAACAGGTCCTCTGACACGACGATGAGAGGAAATGAACGCCCCAAAGAGTGTGGAAAGCGTTCCGCTACAGATAATCCTTCACCGTAACATTGCGCACCATGCTTTCACGGTCTGCAACCAATTGGTTAATTAAAAGTATAACGATAACATCAACAAGAACCGAGAGAGCGGTAAGGATTGGTGCAATGGGAAGGAGAATGAGAAATCCCTCCTCAAGACCCTGTCCGTACCATGCAGATATCAGCGATAAACTCACGACCATTCCGCTTCCCGGCACCGTTCCCAGCATAAAGCTGATAAGAATACTGGAACCGATAATCCAGATATACTGAACGAAGGTAATGTCCAGACTGGAATATGACCTGAGTATCAACACAAAGCTGATGGCGGTCACAAGGGTGGTGCCGCTTCTGCTGAAGACTGCCCCAAGAGGCAGCATGGCCGAGCCTGCCTTTTGCTGGATACCCATGTTTTCCCCCACAATTCCATGGGCTGAACTGAGAGTAAAATAGATATCACCGGAAATAAGGGCTGAAATCCCCGCTGGAAATGCGGAGAACAACCAGAGAAAAGGATTCCGTTCCCGGCTTCCCAGAAAATAGAGAAGCACAGGAATGAGAATGAACAGCACAAAGATCACAGCAGCAATCACCACAAAGAGCAGCTGGGTGAACAGCTCAAGATCAGCCATGCCCCGGAACTGGGATGTGCGGTACGCCGCCATGAAAAACAGTCCGATGCTCAGAATTTCCAGAATAACTCTGTTCAGGTTATAGAACACCCGGCTCAAACTTTCGAACACATCTATTACCGGCGCGGAAACAGAGCGGTTACGCAGTAGCCCAATTCCAAGAATGACTGCAAAGATAATGAGAGGGAGCAGAAAGTCTCCGCTGCCGGTAAATACGGTAAAGAGATTTTTTGGAAAAACCCTGGAAAATTGTTCGGCAAGACCCGGGAGAGGAGTCACCTGGGCTTCTTCAATAATTATAGGCACCCTGTCAGGTGAGAACACCGCCACAAACACTGCGCCGATAATTCCCGATCCGAGAGCTGCGGTGACAATATACGCCAGACTCCGTCCATATACATTGAAAAACCGGTTTTCCAGCCACAACTCATAGGTACCGATTGTCAGCCCGAAAAACACAAGGGGAAAAATAAGATAACGCCCGATGTGCAATACATAGGTGTACAGATTCTGTAAATATACTTCGGTATCGCCGCCGTTGAGAGGAAGCAGAATTCCCAAGAGAATTCCCGCTGCTGCGGCGATCAGGTATTTCATCCAGAGTTTCATGAATCGAGCTTAATAGAAAGGCCGGGGCAGGTCAATCAGCGTCCGAATCCGAAAAACCCGGTTTTATTTTTATTGTACCACTTTCCGCCGGGACGCTCCTGGAGCACGGTCTCGCAGATGAACTCCGCATAGCTGTCTGTATCATGATCATTGTCGGTAAAGCCCCGGATTTGGAATTTTTCCCGTCCGTAATAGGTGAAGAAGGCATTGCTCATAGATTCAATGCCCCCAAGTAACAATGCATCGAAGGGTGCGGGAACGCTCGGTCCGGTGTTGTGAATCACAATATTAATGGATCCCCCGTTTCGGTGCTGGAAATGGCCAAGGCTTTCCTTCAGTAAAAATACAAATCCCTTGATTTCCTCATCTATGCCGGTCTCAATCTGTCTGCTGGTCATCATTTGAAGCTGATCCGAATTCCCCATTATGGAAAAAAGAATAAAAACATGATCAAGCTCAATCTTTTTATTCCGTAGATCCAGAAAAAGCGCCCGGGAGAAAAAGGGGGAGCGGCGGTCGTGGGGCGTAATGATCAGACGTTCGGGATCCTCATCGGGATACAGCACCGTCTCATCCTCTTTTTCAACTGTTGCAATGATTCTATCGCCCTGTTTAAGCCAGCGTTTAGCCAGACTGGTGTTCAGAGGGCTTTGATTTCCTGTTATCAGAAGGGTGTCTTCCATGCTAACTTGAGTCTATATTCAGGTATATCCATGGTCAAGTGGCAAGCTCAAAAAGGGCGGATCGGGAGGTTCGATGAAAATCGCAGTGGGACAGATCAATTCGGTAATCGGTGACTTTTCCGGAAATGTGCAGCGAATTCTCAGTTACAGCCGGGAAGCGGCGGACGGGGGGGCGGAAATTATCGTCTTTCCCGAACTGTCGGTATGCGGATATCCGCCCATGGATCTGCTGGATCATCCTGCCTTTCTGCAGGAAAACCTGAAAGCCCTCAGACGCCTTCAGCACGAACTTCCACCTGAAATTGCCGTAGTCGTCGGCTACGTGGAAAAAAACCCCGGTTTGAAGGGCAAAGCACTGCAGAATACTGCCGCGGTAATTCTCGGCGGCAGAATCGTTCACCGGCAGGCGAAAACACTCCTTCCCACCTATGACGTTTTTGATGAGGCCCGGTATTTCGAACCCTCCCGCTCCAGAACCGTCTGGAAATTCGGACACAGGAAAATCGGTATTGCCATCTGTGAAGATATGTGGTGGGAAGATGAGGATGCGGGTAACCTGCGCTACGCGGTGGATCCGGTACAGGAACTGCTGGACGAAGGTGCCGAACTGATACTTGTACCATCCGCCAGTCCCTTCCATGGGGGTAAGCTGGAGACCCGGAAAAAACTGATACACAAAATCGGCAGCTCAAGCCGGGTCCCGGTGGTGTACGCGAATATGTGCGGTGCAAACGATAACCTAATTTTCGACGGCCGGTCATTAATTTCCGATTCCCATGGGAACGTCCATGCCATGGGAGAAGGTTTCCGCGAACAGCTGATTATTGAAGATATTGTGGAAAACGGAAGGAACCTGGACAGTCCTGCCGAGCCATTCGGCGAAATTGAGCAGGCGCTTCACCTGGGAATTGCTGACTATCTGCGGAAAACCGGCTTTCAGCGGGTTCATTTGGGACTTTCCGGTGGAATAGATTCCGCACTGGTACTTACATTGGCAGTGCACGCTCTCGGAAAGGACAGAGTCGAAGCATTTATGCTGCCGAGCCAATATTCCTCAACGGGAAGCATCAGCGATTCGGAGAAACTGTGCCGCAACCTGGGAATTACCCCCCGGACCATCGCCATTGAGCCCCTGTACACTTCTTTTGAACATGCTCTGGCCCCCCACTACGAAGGTACTCAACCCGGCCTTGCGGAGGAGAACATTCAAGCGCGCATACGGGGTACTCTATTAATGGCCTATTCCAACAAGTACGCCAGTCTGGTGCTCACCACGGGGAACAAATCGGAATTGGGTGTGGGATACTGTACGCTGTACGGCGATATGGCCGGTTCCCTGGCGGTGATCGGCGATTTGTTCAAGACTGAGGTGTACGCCCTCTGCCGGTATATCAACAGAAACGGTGAGATCATTCCCGAAGAAATACTCAATAAACCCCCTTCGGCAGAACTCCGACCCGATCAAAAAGACCAGGACAGTCTCCCGGATTATGAAATACTGGATGAAATTCTCAAGCTGTACCTTCACAAGGGGTACACCACCCGGGAACTGATAGCAAAGGGGTTTGAACAGGATCTGGTACAGAAGGTCATCGGTCTGGTTGCCCGCTCGGAATACAAGAGACGGCAGGCACCTCCGGTATTGAAGGTATCTCCCAAGGCATTCGGTACCGGCAGAAGAATTCCCATCGCCAGGAATATGTATGAGCAGAAACTCAGCAGAGATATTTGATACAGTGCAAATATCTTGCGGAATCAGTTCACACCGGCTAATATATGCTGGGCCGATACTGCCCGAAACCGAGGTATGGTAATTCATGGAAACATCAACACGGAAAGGAATTTTAGACATTCCCATGAAGGTGATCTTCACCGACGACGGAGTGTCCTACTTTACAAAAAGCGGTAAAAAAATCAACCGCTTCAAACTTTCCGACGGTGTGGAAGAATACGGTATTCATGTGGTGGACTTCTCCCCGGCAACCATCCAGCGTATGCAGCTGCTCGATTACATCAGTAAAATGGAGCTGCCCCTTGAGGACGTTGTTTCAAAGCGCAAGGAAATTATCGATCTCATAAAGCTGATGACCTACGGAATGCTGTACCGTCAATTCAACACCCTTCTGTTCGAGAATGTGGTGGAATCGGAGCTGATACAGCATTACAACCGCCACAATATCAAAAACCCCATAGATTACCGCACCAAAATTAATCAAAAAGTTCTGGATAATATCCTCACTAAAAACATATCCGCTGTTAATGAAATTAAACAGATGATGTCTCAGCCCGTAATTAAACGAATTGAAGCCAATGAAAGCATGCATGAATCGGAAAAGAACATGTATAAGAATCTTGCCAGAAAGTATCTGGACACGCTGGATCCACTGATTTATTTCATCTTATCCATTCACCGGGGATCCACAGGCTATTTTCAGCTGATTCGTAAGGGACAGCAACTGCTTTCCCAATTCATGGATAAGGCCAGCATTCCCGAGTATCTGGCACTGATGCTGGTTGAACTGCTGATGAATATGGCCATGGGCGATGACCAATCATCGGCCCTCAAAAAACTGCTGGATGACGATAACATATATATTCTTCTTCGCCTCAGCAAAAAGCGTCATGAAAAAGGGGATCGTGCCAGAATGCATTTCATGATCTCAAACCAGAAATCCGGCTTTGACGATATGAAGCAGAAAATCAATCATCGGATTACAGCCAATATCAGTGGGAAGAGTCTGAAGGACTTTTACGAAGGACAAACCGAACTGCAGGAAAATATGAACCTGGGCCTCTATTATCTATCGTATCTGAATGAAGCATGTAAAAAAGTGCATATAAATTTTGAGAGTTTTGTAAATCGCAGTGAGACAGATGCAACCACTACAATTCACATCGTTCTGACTATTTAACGGCCCCAAGTATTGTAACCTCACACAGCAACAGTGGATGTCCTTGATCGGCGAACCGGCGTCAGGATATGAATACCGGACGGAATAACTTCAGCCAAGTATTCCCCTCCCCCCGAGAAGAACTCCGAACCATTATGATAAAATTCATCAGCATTTATCTTGAATTTGATTCAGGAATGCGCTAAACTTGAATGAGAGTTCAAAAATAACAAAAGAGGTGCATATGGCCCGTCAGCAGGATGAGGAGAAAAGAAGTAAAATTCTTCAGGCCGCAATTAAAGCCTTCGGTGAACAGGGCTTTACAAATACGACAATGAAAGATATTGCCATAGCTTCAGGTATTGCCCCGGGCTCTATTTATACATATTTTAAGGATAAGGAAGTACTGTTTATTTCAGCAGTCAACGCGGTGTGGAAAAAGTTCAACAGGCAGTTAAGCACTATTCTACATTCCGACCGCCCCTTGTCTGACCGTGTAACGGCAATTACGGATTATGGATTTGACATACTGAAAGAACTTCATCCGCTGGTGCGGGGTATGTATCAGGAGGCGAATCGCCTGAATCTGTTCCGTAAGAATCTGGTACGGGTAAGCAATCAGTTATCGGCAATATTTGACGCTCCGGAGGCTGCAGAATACCCGTTGGCCAAATATGATTCGGAATCCCGGGCATATCTGCTGAAGTTATGGATTTCCGGGATACTATTTACATTTTCATCTGTTTCGAGCACCCGTTTGAAGGGTGAAATTGAAAAGATGCGCAGCCTTATCGTACAGGGAATCATGCCTCAGGAAGACTAACCCGGCGCTTCACCGCTCACGGGTTGAATCAGGGTAGACCCGGGAGATGAACATTGATTAAAAAACTGATACCTCTTGCAATCGTTGGATTACTTTTGGCAGCCGTAGCTGTCCAACTGATCTTTCAGGCAACAGAGGAAGAACCGCAAGCACAGGCAACTCCGGTGCGCACAGGCACCCCCTACATTGGCGATCTTCAGGTGGAACTTTCATATAACGGAAATCTCAGGCCGGAGCAAAGTACGGTGGTTACCCCCCTCATTTCAGGGGAAATCCTGGAAATCCTTGTTGAGGAAAATCAGAGGGTGGAGAAGGATCAACTTCTTGTGCGGCTGGATGATGAAGTTGTCAGGCTCCAGGCGGAACAGGCCAGAGCGAACTGGGAAGCTGCCGAGGCGGTTCTTGCAAAATCGGTTCAGGGTGTACGCCCGGAGGAATTGCAGAATGCCCGGGCAACTCTCCAACAGGCGGAGAATGAACTGCAGACCGCACGGAACAACCTGGCGCGCACCGAAAATCTCTTTGAATCGGGCACCATTGCCAGGGCAGAATATGAGGAAGCGCAAAACCGGGTTACCGCTGCAGAAACCGAGCTGGAAAATGCCCGCCGGAACGTTCAGCTCATGGAGCAGGGCGCTCGTCAGGAAGACATTAACGTTGCCCGGGCTCAAGCCCGGGCCGCTCAACGGCAGTATGACCTAGCGCAACTTCAGTTGGAGAATGCCCGGGTCCTCAGCCCTGTTGCAGGCCGGGTGGTGGAAATTTATAACGATGCCGGTAACACCGCAGCTCCGGGCAATCCTCTTCTCTCCATTGTGAGCGACAATGTGATCTATGCAAAAATCACTATCCCTGAACAGCATTACGGTCTTTTCCAGCAGCAGCGGGACAGTATACGGGCCCGGGTTTCACCAATCGCATATCCTGACTCCCCTCCATTCGAGGGGTTTATTACCAGCATTGCAGAAGTTATACAGGCGGAGAGCAGAACATTTGTGGTGGATGTTGCTGTGGAAAATCCCGCATCTCTTTTGAAACCGGGAATGTTCGTGAGAGTAGATTTCATTGTACAGGAGATCAGGGATGTGCTCCTGGTTCCGGATACCGCGCTGGTGTTTCGTGAGGGGAGTCAGGTTATTTTCACCTTAGACAACAATGAGGACGGAGATCCAAACACCTTCATTGCCCGAAGCAGAGAAGTGGAAACCGGCTTGAGCGAAAGCGGGGTTACTGCCATTCAGTCCGAGCTGAACCCCAATGACAGAATCATTGTGGAAGGGAATGCCTTCCTGGAGGAAGGTCAAGAAGTGCGGACAATCGCCGGGGAAGGTGCGGAATGAGCATTCCCAGACTGGCGGTTAAGCATCCTGTGACAGCAACCATGGTGTTTGCAGCGTTCTTTGTGCTGGGTATTATCTCTCTGACAAGGATTGGCCAGGAACTTTTTCCCGATGTAAATCTTCCCACTGCAATTGTGTTTACCACCAACCCCGGTGTGGGCCCCTACGAAATGGAAAGCGGTGTAAGCCGGAGAATCGAATCGGCCTTCGCAGGCCTTGACGGTGTGGAATCCATATCTTCGGAATCGTATGAAAGCATGTCCATGGTCCAGGTGGGTTTCGTATCCGGTACAGACCTGGACATTATGCTCCCGGAGATCCGGGAAGCAATCAATACGGTATCCCAGAATTTTCCCCAGGGGACCGAACGTCCGCTCATATTCAAGTTCAGCTCCAACACGCTCCCCTCCCTGCGGGTGAATGTATTTACTGAGAGCGAGGGAATCAATATTCGAGATCTCATTGAATCGGAGGTCATTCCCCAGCTGGAACGAATTCCCGGAGTTGCACAGGTGGATTTTTTCGGCGGCAGGGAAGCCGCCATGATGGTCCGGCTGGATATGGAGAGTCTCATAAAGCTGGAAATACCCATCCCCCAGGTGATCAGGGCATTTGATGCTGAGAACATCAGTCTACCAGGGGGCACCATTACCGCCGACAGACGCACTATTATTATCCGAACCATCGGCGAGTTTGAAACCACAGAAGATATCGGTAACACTCTGGTGGGTTCCAAAGGTCAGCTTCCTGTTTATCTGAAGGATATCGCCGATATTTCCCTGGATTACAAACCCCAACAGGAATACGTATACGTCAGGGGGAATGAAGGTGTGAACCTGGCCATTCAAAAGCAGTCGGGGTACAACACCGTTGATGTGAATGAAGCGGTACTGCAACGGATTTCAGAAATACGACAGGTTCTTCCCTCTTCCATCCGCTTTGAAGTGCACAGCGACCAGGCGGTTCAGGTGCGGGGAAGTATCGGAGGGGTTGCAACCACCGCATGGCAGGGGGGGATTCTTGCAATTATCGTACTGCTGATATTTCTGCGGAATGTGCGCTCCACTGTTATCGTGTCCATGGCAATACCACTTTCGGTAATCGCCACCTTCAGTCTCATTGATTTCGGAGGAATGACTCTGAATATCACCAGTCTGCTGGGAATTACCCTTGCAATCGGAATGTTCGTGGATAATGCCATTGTTGTCCTGGAGTCAATTTACCGAAAACAGCTGATGGGTATTTCCCGGCATGATGCGGCAATCGAAGGCGCCGAGGAAGTCAGCAAGGCCATTATCGCCTCCACCCTTACCACCATGGCCGTGTTCATTCCCATGCTCTTTGTTGATGGTTTGGCGGGGCATCTATTCCGGGATCTCAGTCTCACCATCAGTTTCAGCCTGGGGATGAGCCTTATAACCGCTCTTGCACTCATCCCCATGCTTTCCTCCCGCTTTCTCAAAGTGGAAAAACTCACCGGACTTCATCCGGATAAACTTCATGAGTTATCTCTTGCGGACGTTACAACCCATACCGGCAACAGGGTCCTGGATAAAATCGGCGAATGGATACAGCATGGTCTAAAAAAAATGGATGAAGGGTATGAAACCCTTATCAACTGGAGCCTGAATCACCGGTGGACTGTGGTTATTTCCGCGGTTCTTCTGCTTAGTTTCAGCCTGGGTTCGATTCTTCTTCTGGGGATGGAGTTTCTTCCTGAAGCGGATGAGGGTACCTTTCAGATATCCATAGAAACCCGCGTGGGTTCGGATTACGCTCTTACAACAGACAAGGTGTACCGCATTGAAGAGATCATCCGGGAGGAAGCGGGATCCTACCTGGAAACCCTCTCCACCCGGGTGGGTGACGGCGGAAGCAATTTTGCCAACGTGGATGTGGCACTGACAGGAAAAGATGAGCGCAGCGAAGACATCTGGGAGATCACTCGAAGAATTAACAGGCGGATTGAGAGCGAAATTCTGGATATCCAGCACAATCTGACCATCACCGGCATGAGCTCCCTCGCGGGTATGGCAAGCGGAGGCGGCGGCAGCCCGCTGGTAATTCGTTTGCTGGGCGATGATCTTGAATCCATGCAGGATTATGCAGACACCCTTGCTGAACGGATGAGCTCCGTAGAAGGCACCCGGAATTTTCGATCCAGTTTCTCCACCGGCCGGCCGGAACTTCAATTCCGCATTAAACGGGAACAGGCTGTAAGTCTGGGTCTCAGCCCTTTGGAAATTGCCGCCACAGTTCGTGCTGCATATAACGGCCAAACGGTCAGCCGGTTCTCCCGGGATGGTGATGATCTTGATGTGGTTATTATTCTCAACGAGGAAGACAGGAACAACCTGGACAAGATGAACAACCTCACGTTCGTGAATCAGGCGGGAACGCCCATTCCCCTGGAAAATGTTATAGAAATTGTAGAAGAGCAGGGGCCTCAGGGAATCATCCGGCAGGACAGAACCCGGGTGGTTGAAGTTCTCGGGAACACCGACGGTTCCCGGGCACTGAACCGGGTGGTGGATGATATGGAATCAATTCTTAATCAAATGGGACCTGCGCCCCTGGGTATAAGCCGGGAAATCGCCGGATCCGCCAGTGAAATGGACGAGTCGTTCCGGAGCCTTCTCCTCGCATTAATCATGGCTCTGAGTCTGGTGTACATGGTTATGGCAAGTCAGTTCGAAGATTTTTTGAATCCACTGATCGTGATGTTCTCCGTGCCTTTTTCCATTTTCGGGCTTGTTGCTGCGCTCCTTCTTACTAATACCACATTCAACATTCTTTCTTTCACCGGAGCGATTCTTCTCACCGGTATTGTTGTGAACAACGCCATCGTACTAATAGATTATATTCATCTTCTCAGATCACAGGGACTGGACCTCAAGTCCGCCATTATCCGGGGAGGGACCACCCGGCTCAAACCAATTCTGATGACCACCACCACTACACTTCTGGGATTGATCCCCATGGCTCTTGGCTATGGTACCGGCGCCGAACTGCGGGCTCCCATGGCAAAGGCGGTGGTCGGCGGTCTAACCACATCCACTCTTATTACCCTGGTGCTCATACCCACCATATATTGGATTATTGAATCATACAGATTAAAACGACGGGAGGCCGAGGCATGAACGCCCACAGGCAAATCGGAAAACAGGCATTCGTAACAATGCTGCTCATCACCGCAGGAATATTGTTCCTCAGTTCCTGCGGAAATTTTTACAGTGCGGATATTCAGGGATACGTCCTGGACAGCGAGTCCAACACCGGGATCAACGGTGTTACCATTTATCTCTTCGAAAAGGAACCCGAGCTTCCGCAGGATGAAAATTTCTTCACCAAAACCTCAACCGCTAACTTCAACGGAGAGGCCGGCTACTACTCCAGCAAGGTGATCTGGCAGAGCCTGGTGGGCAGATTCGGCCCGGAAGGGGATTCGGGCGAGATATACATGGGTGTAAGTCATCCCGACTATGCCGATGTGGTAATCACCCAACGGGGGATCTTTTCGGATACCAACAATATTTTGGAAGATATTGAACTGGACCGTACAACCTTCAGCTCTCCCCTGGTTTCGGGACGGGTTGTGAACAGCTCCGGTGAAGGGGTGAACGGGGTGCGGATGGTTCTTGATCTGGACAGTACTCCCGACGAGAATGAAGATTATGTGGCTCTGAGCGGCACCGTGGAGGATACCATAGGTGTTTTTGAGTTCACCGATGTGACCTGGACCGATGAGACTGCCGCAGCTGAGGGTACATCCAGTACCGAAAATGTCACCATATCCGTGGACGACAATGAATGGAAAAACAGCGGGCAGCCGAGGAACCTCGACCTGTATTCAAGTCAGGAAAGTGTTTTAAATGATATCTCCATTAACAGACAGCCCAGGAGTAACTTCCAGATGGAAATAACCGGTCGAATTGTAGACCGGAAAAGTGGCGACAATCCTGATTATCCTATTGAAGGAATTCTTGTAGAACTGATTATCGATACTGACGATACATCTGGCAGCGGTTATGAAGATCCCGAATATGCATTAACCGATATAAACGGCAGGTACACATTCAATATTCAATGGGATGATAATTCTCCCGGTGATTTTCCGTCCGGAGCCAGTGGCAGCATCCCCGAAGGGGAAGACGGTATCGAAATTATTAGCGTATATGCCGATTGGGGGGATGGAACGGAGGGTCTCATTTCTCCCGATGGAAACTATGGGCAGCCAGCCGGAGGAACCAGTGAAGTGATTTTGGAAAATGTTGAAATTCACAGCGGATTCAACCCATATACGGTTCCTCTCAATGATCCGGACAGTACCAATTGATATGAAACTACTACATATTTGGATCTTCATTGCTATTTTTTCTCTGCCCGTTCATTCCCAAACCCTGGAAGAGGTGATCCAGACCAGTCTCGACACGAATCTCAGGTTAAATAACGAGGTTCTCAGCCGGGATTCCTCCCGGCTGGATCTGGAGAATGCAATTGCAGCCATGCGTCCCAGCATCAATATTCAGGGTAGTATGAGCTATCTGAGCAATCCGCCGGAGGGGGTGAGCGTTGAGGAGGGAAGCCTGGGCACCACCACCGTTCCCGGAAGCCAGTTTCCCGCTCCGGTGCCTGACAGCGAGATTGAACTGGTACCCGGAGCGGAAAACAGCTTCTTTCGGCTCACTGCCGGTATCAGCCAACCGGTATATACTTGGAATAAACTGAAAAATGCCAAGCGGGCTGCGGAGCTTCAGCTGCAAACCAGCAGCCTGAGCGAAGTACAAACCCGGAGGGAAATTATCCGGGATATCCGGCAAAACTGGTCGGCGGTAAAAATGCTCTCTTCCAGCAAAGAAATTATTTCTGAAATGCAGGAGCTTTCCAACGGTATGCTGGAAGACAACCGCGCACGCTACGAACAGGGGCTGGTGAATTGGCAGTCAGTTCTGGACGCCCGGAGCAATGTATCATCCATTATTACCAGACTCACAGAGATTGATCAGGCCTTGGCATCGGCCCGCCTGGGTCTTGAGATCAGCAGTTCCATTCCCGCCGACCAGCTGCGTCCGATATTTCAACCTTCGGTCCTGCAGCAAGCCGCAGTGCCACCGGAGGAATCAGAACCCGCCGATCAATATTATCGGCGTATTCTGCAATTTCAAATATCAGGAGAACGTCAGCAGGAGCTATTAACTCAACTCAGGCAAAACAACGGAGAACTTCAAAAAATCTCAGTGCAGCGTCAACTGGCGGACGTTCAGAAGGAAATCCAGGCTTCCAGCAGGACATTCCGCCCCGATATCGGGTTTCAGGCCGATATTGAACTCAGCGGACAACGGATTCCCCTCACTCCAAACTGGAGGGAAACCTGGGATCTGGGGGTAACCCTCTCCTTCGGATTGGATATGACAGCCCTCGACTGGGGACAGGCTGAGAACTCATACCGACAATCTCTTCTTCAGCTTCAACAGGCACAGAACGGAGAGAGACTCACCCTGGACAGTCTGGAACTGCGTCTTTCCAATATTGTACAACAAATAAACCTGGCCGTTGCCCGATACCTGGAGGCCAGGGACAAGCTTGCTCTCCAGGAAGAGCAATTTAAAAACGCCCAGGTGAGCTTCGAAAATGAACTGATAACCAGGGAGGAACTTCTCGGTAGCCGTCTTTTGCTCCTTGGAGCGCGGCTGGAGGCATTAAGTTACAACTTTGAGTATGAGACATCCCTGGCAGAACTTGATTTTATCACCGGCAAGGACGTAGAATGATACGGTGCAAGGAATACAGCGATTGGAAAAGCTGCGGCATGAGCTGCGGACATATCTGAACCATATCATCGGCTATGCAGAAATTCTCCGCACCGATGCGTTGGAATACGGTAGAGGCTCCTATATCGGAGGCCTTGACAGCATCACCTCCAAAGCGGACAAGGTTCGCCGACTTATCAATTTCTTTTTGGACACCGATTCAGATTATTCCGAGCTTTCCGGTTCTGAAGATATCAAAAAGGCCTTCTTCGTCCCCCTCATGCAGATTATTACCGACACCCGGCGTCTCATCGTTCAGTTCAAGCGGGAAGATCCAAGCTTCGTACACGATGGGGAACAGATTCTCTATGTGGCGAACCAGATGCTCCAACTGGTAGAAGAAGAGGTTATTGATATCCAGCTGGAGGAGCTGTTTGCCCAGGGACGCGATGAACACTCCTTTCCAACAGTGACATCAGCCAGAGATGAAAGCCCTGAGCAGCTTCCGGATTTCAGCGATTTTGACATAGATGAGGACTTCCAAGGTGAAAAAACCAAGAATCCGGGGAAGATTCTCCTTGTGGATGATTCGGCAGCTTCCCGAAGACTCATAAACCGCCACCTATCGGCGCTGGGGCACAGTATTATCGAAGCAGAATCCGGCGAGCGGGGGCTTGAAACACTCAAAAGCCTTACACCGGACATAATAATTCTGGATGTTTTAATGCCCGATATGACCGGATATCAGGTTCTCCGGGAATTGAAGAAGAATGACGACACCAGCGATATCCCGGTAATTATGCTCTCCGCGGTACAAAATTCCGACAGCATTGCCCAATGCATTAAAATGGGAGCTGAAGATTATCTGCCCAAGGATTTTGAACCGGCCATTCTCAAAGCCCGTATTGATGCATGCATTGAGAAACGCAGTCTGCAACTGGAGCGTCAGCAATACACCCGGGCGTTATTGGAAAGTCAAAATAATCTAGCCAGAGAATTAAATGAAGCTGCAAGCTATATTAAAAGCCAGCTTCCCCAGGGGCTTCAGGGATCAATCCTTTCGTCAATTTATTTTCAGCCGTCTGCGCAGCTGGGCGGCGATTTTGTGAACCATTTCTGGCTGGATGATTCCCGCTTATGCATGTTTATTCTGGATGCAAGCGGACATGGAATCCGATCGGCTCTGCTGGCTATCAGTATCTCCCAGCTGCTCAGCACCGGTAGTTTACCCGGGGTGGATTTTACCAATCCCGGCTCTGTATTGGAGGGGCTGAATATTCATTTTCAGATAGAGGATGAAAACCCGAACTTTTTCACCATTTGGTACGGAGTGTACGATATCCATGAACACATGCTCCACTATGCCAGTGCGGGGGCTCCGCCGGCCATCCTTATGAACCATGGCAGCCAGAAGAGTAGCCAGAAGAGCATTGAACTTGCCAGCAGAGATATTATAATCGGGGCTTTGGAAGACAGTACATATACCGTGCAGAGTCAGAAAATCGAAGCGGGAGACCGGCTCTTTCTGTTCAGCGACGGTCTATTTGAAATTCGCAGAAACAATGGACGCATCCTTGGAGTGGAAGAATTTATCAAATTGCTCAACCTTACCCAGGGTAGTCCGGATGAGGATGTTCAGCAAATTATTACTCAAATTGAAGCTCTTTCAAAAACCGAATATTTCGAAGATGACATAACGCTTATGGAGCTGGTTTTCTGAACCAGCTTCGCCACAATGCAGCGGGGGTATCATTTACCCCCAGCTGCGCCCCCCGGTTTTCCGGTACCGCTCTTTTTCCGGGTCTTTACAGGTTTCTTCTCGTTCGAGGATGCAGTTTTTACCGGAGCTTCGCGTTTCCGGCTTTTCGTTTTTGAGACGTTCTTTGGAGAGGGCAGCTGATCTTTCAACCGCCCCAGTTCATATCCGCTTTCTTCCATAGCTTTCAACCACTTCTGAGAACGGGTATAACTTTTCTGCATCAGTTCTTCATTCAGATTATCGCTCAGAATGATATGGTACACCGCCGACCACCATGCAAACTCTTCAAAAGCCTCCCGGTTAAACCAGTGCACAGCGTTGAAGTAATTCGTCCCGATGGCCCTCAAGACCACCTGGAAATCCACGGCCTTTTTCAAATCTGAAGGCCCGATTGATTTTCCCTTCCCGCTCCATTCGGAATAACTGCTGAGCCAGGTAAAGGCCTGTTGGAGATCAGGTGCGAAACCCAATACCTCGTGTATTCGTCCTTCCAACATCCACTCATCATTATAATCTCCGATGCTGTGGAGGATAATAAACCCGAGCAGAAGCTTCTTTAATTCCAGATTATCTTTCACCGGCCCAAGAAGGTATGCCATCGATTTTTTGCTCTTGGAACTGGAACGAATCTGAAATGCATGGTGCAGATTGTGGATAACCTGTGAAAATGTTCGTACAGAGTTGTCAGTGAATTCGGGATCAACTGTGTACTCTTCCACGGTTTTCACAAATTCCGTAAAAGACTTCACAAATTGTGCATGTAAATCCACAGATGTTTTTCCACTTGTCCCCAGGTAGTCCACAAATTTATCAACAAACGCCGGGGAAAATACAGATATGAATGCATCATATACAGGCTTGAGAAGGATCTGTCGAATTGCGGTTCCGATATCCTTCACCCCTTCACCCTGCAGCCTGTCGTGCAGCTGACGGTAATGCCCGTATTCGTTATCTCGGACTTCATGAATATCAAGATAAACCCGTGACTCATACCCGTTCAGGTGAAGGTGAAATCCGTTCTCATGGATATCCAGAGAGTGTCTGATATACCAGAGACCGGTTCTCGACTCCCGGAGAAGACACCAGGAGTCTTCACTGCGGCTCAAACGCAATGCATCTCCCAGGGTTTTCCGCATGCTTTCCTTCCGTCCGCCGATACTCTTTTCAACATACGGTGAGGTTTCATTAATACAACCCGTGCTGCTGGCATACCCGTTATTATAAAATACAAGAGCCCGCTCAAGATCATTGGCATTGCTGTATGCAAATACATTTTCATTGATATTGCCGTGATCCAGGAAGTCAAAGAGGTAGAAATGCTCCACACCTGAAAACAGATAACGCTTTTTCATTAATGGAAAAATTTCCTGTTCATGGCGGTTGAGCAGATCTTTTCTGGGTGTTTCATCGTAATATGCGCGCTGGTATTCCATGCCGTATTTTTCCGTGAACCCTTCTATCTGTCCGTGTCCGAACATGGGAAGTCCGGGCATGGTAACCATCAGGGTGCAAACACCGAAATACTTATCACCGTCGCCAAACTGAGCCACCGCAGTATCTTCATCAGGGTTATTCATGAAATTCACGAAACGCTTCAGAATATCCTTATCAAATTCGATGGTGTTCTTGATTGTTTTCCTATACTTATCGTTTTCCTCATTTTTAAGCATATTCATGAAGGCGGAATTGTACACCCGGTGCATTCCCAGTGTTCGGACAAAATACCCTTCCATCATCCAGAATGCTTCAGCCAGTAGAAGCGTATCGGGAACTTCCCGGTTTACCCTGTCGACCACATCTCTCCAAAACTCCCGGGGCATCAGTTCATTGAACTGACTCCAGGTCAGTCCATACTCTGCCCGGGTGGCAATGTCTCCTCCGCTCCCCGGTTCGGGAAACCATAGGCGGTGAATATGTTTCTTCGCCAGTGTCATGGCGGCATCGAAGCGGATAATGGGAAAATTTCTGGCAACGTGGAGAATGGTCTGGATGACCGCCTCCCTGACCTCCTCTTTGACATAGTTGAGCTGGGCGGTATCGTTCCAGGGCATATGCGTTCCGTCATTCCCATGATAAATAAACCGGGTATGTCCGCTGTGAAAATCGATTCTTTTGAAGACTACGGCTGCATCGCTTTGATCATAGTAATGGTCCTCCAGGTAAATTCCCACACCATCCCTGGAAGATAGATTCTCTCCGGTAAAACTGTAACTGGGATACGGAGGATGATCCAGCTGAAGGAACCAGTCCGGATGCTCCTGCATCCATTCGCTGTCAATTCCCGTATGATTCGGAACCATATCTGAGGCGAGGCGGATTCCTCTCCGGGCGCAGCGGTCCCGAAGTTGTTTCAAGGCATCCCAACCTCCAACCTTCCCCGCAATTTCCGAGTTATAGAGAGCATACGCGGAGGCTGCGGCTTCGGGGTTTCCGCATTGATGTTTAATTCTCCTGGATGCGTCGCTGCGCTCCCAGAGGCCGATGAGCCAAAGAGCGTTGAAGCCCCGGGATGCAATGTTATCCAGCTCTTCATCGGGAATCTGATCAAGCCGGGTAATATCCCGTGAGTACAGTTTGGTCAACTGACTGAGCCACACAAGAGTGCTCTTTGCCAGAAGAACCACCTTGGGCATCCACTCCGAATCGTCGGAGAAGCGCTCATAATCTTCCATTCCGTCGAAACTGTACGGATCTATACGTACACTGCTGCCGGGTAGCATACCCTGATTGGTAAAAAAGCTATTAACTTCTTTCAGAAAATCTATACCTCTCAGAAGTTTCATGAAAAGATCACCTAAAAGATACCCCCAGCGGTCACGGATATATTCCAACTGTTTCTGGAGAGAATCGGGATACAGCTTGGCAGGATTACGGAGCATGGTAAATAAATCCTGGGAATCCGGTCCGTACACGGCCTCTTTAGAGAGAAATGTCCGTATACCCTGAATTATGGCGCTGTAGGAGCTGTGCTCATTGAGGCTGCTGTCATCTATGAGCATCCGACCGTCTGCATACCCTGGATTCGCATTGCTTAAGTAGAGAAGAAAGAGTTCTTCGAGAGCTATTTCCATGCCCGTCTCGCCATCATGCATAGAATCAAGATACTGTGCGGGGCTCATATCCCGCACATATATGCTGCGGGTGGGAAAAAGGGTGAGAAATTTTTCCAGTGTGGTTTCCAGCCTGTTTCTCCCGATCTCATGGGATAAATGTTCATACAGTCTGGATATGAGATTTGAACTGATATCCTTGCGGTATTGAAACAAAACAACATGGAAAGCTTCATCGATCAGTCCCATGGCGTAGAGATCCTCCGCCCGCAGGCGGTCGGCGTTTCCAGGATACTGGTCTGCAAGTTTTCGATGAAAGCGCCGTGCACCCTGAAGATTTGCGAAAACTACCGTTCCTTTAGATGAGTACAACCCCTCATCGAAGGATAGCTTATCGCGGATTTCTCTGCTGATGTGAAATTCCCTAAGTCCGGACATGATCGCTCTCCTTTGCCGTGAAATACCCGGGATTCTCGAGTACAGACCCGGGATCACAACCGTTGGAAATTTTATCTTATACCTGAAACCCGTTCAAAACTGAATCATTTGAACCAGGCTCATTCTTCATTGTATCCTAGATTTTTCATTCTACGTGGACGGATTTGGAATAAATTACGACGGATCTCCAGTGAAAAATGGAAGATCCGCCGTATTGGGGATGCTTGTGGATAACGGGTTTCATCCGTCTGAGATGAATTTATTCCGGAAGTTGCCTGTTCCCTCGTTGTGCAACCATATCGGATAATTTTTTGTTAAACGCCGAATCTTTAGCCAGGCTTTCCAGTTTCATCGGCATTCTATATGACCAGTTTCTGTCCTGAACGGTTCCCGGTATATTAATTCGTTCTTCCCGTGAGTCGTCGGCCCGGTAATCCTGAGAAATGGCAAACAGATCCTGGATTTGAAAAACGGCAATGGCACTTGAAGTATCCAGCAGGCGCTGAATCACCCGTTCGGCGGTCTGGCTGCTGTAATCCTGCGGGCAGGGGCCTTCCATTCCAAGACTGATCCAGAATTCTTCTTTTCCGTCTTCGAACTCCCACCATTCTCTCAGGGTTGAGGTGTCATGAACCGAGGGGGCGCACACGGAATTGAAAGGATACTGGGTGTGGGGAATGTACGGATCTCCCGGTTCACCCCAGCGCCGTGCCCATCGGGGAACCTTCAGTCCCAGAATATCGAGACGTTCAAGAACTTTCGGGACGCAATCTGGAACAACTCCCAGGTCCTCGGCGCAGGTCAACATTCCCACGGTCTTTCTCATAAAGCCCAGAAGCTTCTCGCCATGCTTTTCCCACAGCTGTTCGCTTTCCCATCCTTTTCTACTTACCAGCTCTTCAAACTCATGCTTTTCATTATCGAAGAGATCCTGATATCTGCTGCAGGATCGGAAGGTCCATGCAGGAGAAAACTCATCATCGCCCACCTGGATCAACGCCCGATCCCGGTACATTTCCAGAAGAAGATGGATAATATGATTTTCAAAGGGTTGGGATAAAATATTCTTTTCACCACGAATATCTTCCTTAAATAGATAAAGGTCCTCGTTCCCCAGCTTGGTAAAGCATCGGGCAATAACCTCGAGAGCCTTTGTTCCGAAGGCATTTTGAATCTGATGCCCCCGGATATGGGGTTCCGCAAGCCATTTTATTCGTCCATCATCAAAACCGATGCTGTGAAGATCATGGCGATGCAGATGCTGTGAGGGTGAGAAATATCCGAGAATTCCCTCTTTCTGGCTGGAGGGAACTGTCCAAATCCTGAAAAAACCAAGAACATGGTCGATCCGGTACGCCTCATAGAATTTATCCGCCTGCTTGAGCCTGAGTTTCCACCAGTCATAATCCCGCTGTTCAAGGGCTTCCCAATTGTACACAGGAAATCCCCAATTCTGACCCAGTTCGGCAAACATGTCCGGCGGCGCACCGGCCCGGGATGTCAGCTGGAAAATGTCCCGATGGGCCCACACATCAGCACTATCCTCGTTCATTAGTATGGGGATATCTCCCTTCAAAGTTATTCCCATTTTTTCAAGACCCTGGGCGGCTTCCAGAAACTGCCGTTCCAAACGATATTGTACCCAGGCATAAAATCGGGTGGACTCGAAGAGTTCCTTTGAATTCCAGAGTTCCTCAATCTGACCCTGAGTCACATCCTGATACTCCGGCCATTCCTGCCAGGAACGGAACTCGTTGTGCCTTTTAATGCTGCGGAATACGGCATACTCCTGGACCCAGCGATTATCGTCAATCCATGTAAGCAGATCCTTATCTTTGAGAATTGCCCCTTGATGATCGCTGAACATCCGGTGCAGAACCTCAAGTTTCATTTCCAGTACTTCATGGTATGCCAGACGTTCCTGCTTTTCATACGCTTTGAGTTTCTTGATTCCCTTATCTACTGCCGCTTTCGCGGAATCACTTAGGGAATCATACTCGGGGACCGTATTGATTCTCATAAATACAGGATGGAGAGCATACGCACTCAGTGCACTGTAGGGGGAGGGATCTCCACCGGTATCGTTAACCGGTAGAAGCTGGATTAGATCCAGACCACTTTTTTTACACCATTTGCCCAGTTCAAGAAGGTCCAGAAAATCGCCACTCCCTTGAGATTTGGCGGTTTTCAAGGAGAAAACCGGGACAAGTATCCCCGTCTTATAACGGGTAAAGCCGGAAAAATTCATATAAACCTCGGTAACATTTGTGAATGATTATATTCTATCAGAAGGCACTGATTCTATCGAGGGTTAAAAGTCCTTCCGTTACCTGTTTAATTCTGCTAATCTTCATACAATGAAAGTATATCAAATGCTCCTGTTGATCCCGATGACTCTGTTTTTCCAGAGTTGTCTGTTAAATACAAACGTGTACGCCGAATCGTCTGAAGCACCGGTTCCTGATGGACCCACGGGTGCACAGACGGACTCTTCCCGAGAGGCCGGTACTTCCCGAGAGGCCGGTACTTCCCAGGTTCCCGAAGAAATCTCGGAGGAAATTCCCCGCTTTCTGGCCTATCCGGGCAGAGAGTTTCTCTATATCAGCGATAATGCGGGGAACAGCTGGCAGCGCTTGAATCCCAGAGCACAATTTTCAGATGCCACATATATCACCGCAGCAGCCCGGAATCCGGAAAATCCCGATCATATGGTTATTGGAACCAGTTATTATGGTCTGTTTGAGTCCAGAGATGGCGGCCGGACCTGGCAGGATCTTGATCCCCGGGCAGAGATGGAAGGTCTTTACCAGGGCACGGGTTTCTATAACGAAATTTCAGGTCTGGCATTTCTTCCTCAAAGTTCACAGCTTTTCATCCAGGCAGGCTTCCAGGGCAGACAATACTTGCTGAACACCGACAGCGGCTCTTTTCGTGCATCTGAAAACCAAACCATTGAAACCGGCTATTCCCCGGATTGGCCGATTCCCCCGGAAGCAGTGGAAAATTCTGTGCTTCCTGAGACTTTTGAAAGGGATGAAGCCTGGAAAAAACGAAGGGAAGCAGCCTCTGACAAATACGGGTTCTACATCAGCGCATATCAGGCGTCCGCCAGACTGGATGAGTACGTAAACTATGCACTGGATCACGGCTTCAATTCTGTAGTTGTGGATTTTAAGGATGATCTGGGACTGGTACGCTATGAGAGCCAACTCCCTGTTGTCCGTAACGCGGGAACCTCACAGCCTCTGTTCGATGCAGCCGAGCTTATAGAAGCATTTCACAGCAAAGGCATATATGTCATCGCCAGACTGGTGGTCTTCAAAGATAAGGCCCTGTATGCCTACGATAATAACGCCTACGCGCTCTGGGACTCTCGGCTCAACGAACCATGGGGGGTATATCGCCGCTACGAGACCGAAGCCACCGATGAGAATCCCGATCCCGAACCAAGGGTGGAACAGGTTGAATACTGGGTGGACCCCTATTCAGAGTTTGTACGCAGCTACAATATCCAACTGGCTGAAGAACTGGAAACCTTGGGAGTGGATGAGATCCAATTCGATTACATCCGTTTTCCTTCCGATGGGAAAACCGAAGATATCGTCACCCGCTACCTGCTGGATGATCATGGCAAACGAATGCATGTGGACAGAAATTCCCAGAGAGTGAGAATTCTGGCCCGTTTTCTTTCCGAAGCCAGGAATCGGCTGAGTATCCCCATCGGTACGGATGTCTTCGGCTTTAATGCCTGGTCCAGAATGAGCTATTTAGGACAGGACATTGAAGTCATGAGTCATTATGTAGATGTAATCTCTCCCATGTCCTATCCCAGCCATTATCCGAGAAGCTTTTTCCCCGAGCTGAGTTACTTCGACCGCGCACAGCTGATTTACGAAGAAGGCACCAGGAGAGCCAGAGCCATTACCGGTGAACGGGCACTCATCCGGCAGTATGTTCAGGCATTTCTCATCGGAGGCGAACTTCGCTACGATGAGAAGGAGTATTTCGAATATATGGATCGTCAACTTCATGGTACAATCCAGGGCGGCGGCAACGGCTTCACTCTTTGGAATAATTCTGGGAGATACTACATGGTTGACCGTGAGGCAGTACGCTCCCGTATACAGCAGGCTGCCCGCATCTCAATGGACGAATCTGATCCAGGTGTGACCGTTGACTAGTTCCGGACCAAAACCCTCAGAAAGGAATCGGTAATGAGACAAACATCCGAAAATAGCGTCGGGGAAATAAAACTCTGGGCAGATTCTGTGCTGCAGGAAGTTCAGAAGGCATTTATCGGAAAACCTGAAGTGATCCAAAAAATACTTGTAGCCGTATTATCTGGCGGACATGTGTTACTTGAAGACATTCCCGGGGTGGGAAAAACTATTCTTGCCCGGGCAATCGCCACTGCGTTGGGGGGGAGATTCTCCCGAATCCAGGCCACGCCGGACCTTCTTCCCAGTGATATTCTGGGTGTTACCGTATATCAACCTGAAGACAAAACCTTCAAGTATAAACGGGGACCCATTTTATCTAACATCGTATTGGTGGATGAAATCAACCGTGCCACCCCCAGAACCCAGAGCGCACTGCTGGAAGCCATGGCCGAGTACCAAATATCCATAGATGGAAAAACCATCCAACTCCCACAACCGTTCATCATTATTGCCACTGAAAACCCCATAGATTTTGAAGGAACCTTCCCTCTGCCCGAAGCTCAACGGGATAGATTTCTCATGAGCCTGGGAATAGGCTACCCGGACAGAGGCAGTGAACGTTCCATAATTCTCGGCCAACGCCAGGCTCGACATCCGGTAGAACAGCTTAACGGGATATCCAGCAACGAGGACGTTCTCAAACACCGCCTGAGCATCCTGGGGATCCACATGGAAACATCTATTCTTGATTATATTCTTGACCTCAGTGAGGCAACCCGCAGTCATCCGGCCCTTAAGATGGGGGTAAGCCCCCGGGGCAGTCTCAGTCTTTCCCGTTCATCTCAGGCATTAGCCGCAATTAACGGTCGGGACTACGTGATACCCGACGATGTAAAAACCCTTTTCACCCCGGTTTTCTCCCAGAGAATAATTCTCAAAGCCGAATCCAGGATGCGGGGGCTGACTGCAGCAGGCATTCTTGAAGAAATTCTCGAACAAGTCGAAGCCCCTTCTGCGGAACATAACGGGGCATAAAATGATTTCCTGGCTGCCTCCGGTGCTGGCCGGATTAAGTATTATTCTTTTTTTTCCCATTGCAGCCCTTCAATGGCTGGCGCTCACCATGATATCCACCGTTCTTCTCAGCTATCTTTATGTCCGCCTGCTTCGCAAATCGCTGAAGGTTGAACGCCTGGATCTCAGCCCCAGAACATTCCGTCTCACGCCTATCAGCATTAGAATCAGACTTTTTAATCCACTTCCCTTCGGAGTACCCTCGGTGCTCATAGCCGATGATGCCGGAGGCATGTCGGTTATGGGGGATCAGGTGGCTGTCTACACCCTGCCTTCACAGGGGAGTGTTGAACTGGTCTATAATGTGAAATCGGATCGAAGGGGCCGCTTCAGAATCGGTCCGGGAGAGATTTTTTTCTGCGATCCTCTCGGAATGTTTCCCACCCGGTTGAGCATCGGTGCAGAGGCCGAACTTTTGGTACTCCCAAGAGTGTATCCTCTGGATTATCTATTAAACCGAGGACTTCCGCTGGGTGAAATCAGTATTCAGAATCGTATGTATGAAGATCCCGGACGGTACCGGAGTCTGCGGGAATATGTTTCTGGAGACGACCCCCGACGAATTCACTGGAAATCCAGCGCAAAAACCGGAATTCTTCAGGTAATGGAGTACAGCTCCACCATGTCATCGCCGGTTACCATTATTATGAATGCTTCAGCACGGGCATTCCAAGGCAATACCCAATACAGAAACTTTGAGCGAATAATAGAAGTTTGTGCCAGCGCATGCCGTCATTGGGAAGAACTCAACCAGGAACTTCGATTGATAATCAGCGGAAGCGGTATTCATTACCCCAAGGCGCGCAACCAGACGGCAGCAATACTTCAATACCTGGCTGGTCTTGAAGGTCCCGTTTCCGCTGACGGACCCGACGTATCTGAAATTCTCAGCTCAACCAGCTTCACCCAGGGTGAACGGGTGATCCTGATTTCTCCTCCTATTCCGGAAAAAGAATATGTGCGGATTGCCTCATTACTCCCTCAGGGAAGTCCATTTGATTACTGGTGTCTTGAGGATCGGGTTCATAGAGCAGATTTTGTTACACCACGCTTTACTCCGGCGTTTTCCCGTATGAAAATTCTGGGAATACGGGAATACGGGGAGGAAATCTTTGAGTAGCATGAGCAGAAACTCAAACCGGACCGACCGTATAAGACTCAGTATCCCGTTCCTCCTCATTTCGTTCTGGTCCACGGCCTCCATGTATCTTCTGGCTGCGGGGATTTTATCGGAATTCACCGTCTTATATGATTTTTCACTCCGTGTGAGCATGCCTCTGACTATTTTGTTATCACTTTTTCTGGGGCTGGAGGATTATAGTATTGCCGTTTTCAGCAGGAGGAGCAGGAATTACGCATCGGGGAAAATTCGGGAAATCGGCTTGCTCCTGGTGTTTCTGTATATATTCGGGGTAATGGCCAATCTGTTTTTCATGTTGGTGCCGGCTTCCGGCCAGGCACAGGTTAGCGCTAACCAGGTCTTCACTAGGTCGGGAATTATTCGACGTCTTCTTGTCCCCGACGGCAGCTCGGGCTTTCTTATTATTTGGGGCATGTTGTTCTGGTTTTCCCAGAGTGGTGCTTTTCAAGGACTTCTCAGCAGGTTGGAAATCAGCAAATTGCTGGACGGCAGGAGTGGAAAGGAAATTACCCGGATCCTGCAGGATGATCAGCTGTTGGTACAGGCTTCTTACTCCCAGATGGTGGCAAGCAGGCGTTCCTCTTCATTTCGCCTGGTTCTCACGGCCCTTCTCATGCTGATGTATTGGAGCGAAATTCCTTCGGCATCACCAGGAATTATCACTGTTTCTATTCTCAGCATTGCAGGTCAACTCCACCTGGCAGCAATCACCAGGATGTACGCCCAGGACCACAGCTACCTGGCCTATGGTGCACTGCCCGACGATGGGCAAAGAAGACTGCGCAGCACCTTTATTATCAGCATGATTCTGTTATCCGGCCTTGTGGCCATTCCCCTCTCGGCTGACCGCAGCATTATTCCCCCTTCCACGCTGTATCAGTTTCTTGTACATATGTTTGAAGCGTTCCAGATAGATAACCCAGCAAGCCAGGTGGAAGAAATTGAATTTATCAGAAATCAGTTTATGCAAAGCGGTGCAGCAAACTGGGATGAGTTCATTTCCCGCCCCATGAACCCGAATGCACAGTTTGTCGCCGCCCTCCTGGACAACATTCTGATTGCTTTGGGAGTCGGGCTGCTGTTTTATGTGGCCATACTGCCTCTTTTTAAGGACCCGGAGATTCCCCGGCTGATTAAAAAGCTTTTACGCTCAAAAGGCGTCCGGGATTTTTTCTCAATTTTCCGGCGGCTCGGTGGTATCTGGCTGGCAGATCTGCTGAAAAATATCGGTTCAGTGTTCTCTCTTCCAGTACAGGCTGTGAAGAGTTTTCTCTCCTGGCTTACAACTCTGGGAAAAACCCGGCCGGGAAGCCGGCGAAAACAGTCAGAATCTGAACAGAAGGAAATGATCCAAGAAATGCTCGCTGCAACTGAGATCAACGGCCGCAGCAGGGAAAAACGCAAAGAGGTTTCCAGTTTTTCAGATATATTTCAACGTCTTGTACTTGATTGCGGGGAGTTGGGACTGGAAATCCGGCCCAGCAATACGATCCGGGAAATATCTCGGAATATCCAGACCCTTCTTTTGGAATTCAGTTTTGAAAGCCCCGACTATACGGGAAACAAAGTCCTTTCAGAGAGTGTGCAGAAAATAGCATCGGGGTTTGAAGAGTCACTGTTTTCACCCCATCTTCTCAAGGACTCACGGTTGACAGAAGCGAAGCAGGCTCTCATATATATTAGGGATTTTATTCAGGCAACAGGTCAGGATTAAACATTACGATTCAATGTCATCATCATGTTCTTCTCCATCTTCCGAATCTGTATTTTCAGACACTTCATTTTCTATGTCTGATTCTGCTTCCAACTCATCGTCTATGAAGTCCTCTGTATCATCGAAAACATTGAACTCCACATCTTCATTCAATGTGGGCTGTGCTGTCGTCTGTTCAGTTTGCTTTTCTTCCTCTACTTCCCGTATTCTATCCCGGATCCGGGCAGCTTCCTCGTAGTTTTCTTCCTCCACAGCTGTATCCAAAGCCCGTTGGAGTTCCTCCAGCACACTCTGATTTACAGACTGGGTCATTTGATCCGAGTCGCTGATCATGGATAGGGGGATACTCGCCTCATCAATGATATATTCTGCTATGTACACAGGGCATTTAACCCTTGTAGCTAGAGCCATGGCATCAGAGGGGCGGGAGTCAAACACAAATTTCTTCATTCCCTGTTTCGCAATAATTCGGGAGTAAAAGGTTGCGTCTTTCAAATCATTTATTTCTATCCGTTCTACTGACATATGCATTTTTTCTACGATATTCAGAAGCAAGTCATGGGTCAACGGGCGGGGCATGGGCACCTTTCCAAGCCCTATCAGAATTGACTGGGCTTCCAGCTGCCCGATAAAAATGGGAACGGCTCGCTCCGCATCCAGGGGTTTTACCAGAACCGCATTTCCTTTTTCAGTACGGGCTACTGTCCATATTTCCGCTTCAACAAGCATAATATTTTTCATATACCTATAAAGTACTCTTTAGAAAGTGAAAATCCAAACGGGAATTCTGCCTATTTTCCCATGGATATATACGCTACTGCATTGTGAAAAAGGGCCAGTCCGGCTCCCTCCGGGGTTTTCAAGCGGCGGGGATGCTGCTCTCCCCGAATAAAGGCTTCTGGATGGGGCATCATTCCCAGCACCCGTCCGCTGGGGTCAGTAATTCCGGCAATATCCATGTGAGATCCATTGGGATTATTCTGATACCGGAACGCAACAAGCTCATCGGGAAACGTTTGAATCCCTGAATAGATGAACTTTCCCTCACCATGACGAATCGGGCATTCAAAATTCGGCAAATTTCGAATCCACGGAGATGGATTCAATGAATTTACCGTCAAACCCACCCAGTCATCAATAAAACAACCGTTATCATTAGATATCAGGCTGGCTTCATTCTTCCAATCTCCCCGGGTATTGGGCAAAAGGCCCATTTTCACCAGAGTCTGAAACCCGTTGCACACACCCAGCACAAGGCCGTCCTGGTGAATAAGCCGGTTGATTGCATGGTACAGATGATTTTTTACCATATGACCGAGAATTGTCCCCGATCCAATGTGATCACCGAAACTGAATCCCCCGGGAAATGCAAGAATGCGGAAAGCTTCAAGCGTGTCGGGATTCTCGATGAGATCACGAAGGTGAATGAACTCTACAGTTCCACCTGCGGCTGTAAATGCTTCACCCAGTTCCTTATCGGCATTTATTCCATATCCGGTCAGTATTGCGATCACCTGCTTTGCTCCTATTCCCGTTTCCCGGGGATTACCATGAAATCCTGAATGATTCTACAAGCCTATGCACTGGCACATTACTTACTGTATTTCCACCAAATTGAATATCCAGACTATCTCCCCCGGTAGTTCCCAGAAATATCCGTTCCGATTCCCGAAAAACTGATTCCAATGCCTGCTTTTTCGAATTGGGAACCGAAACAAGAAGACGCCCACCACCCTCGGAAAAAAGCAGTTCTGCTGCCGTGAGATTATCATTATCGCCATTCAGTCCCGCCAGCTCTATGCGTGCTCCCATCCGTCCGCCAATACAGCTTTCAGCAAGGGCGACTCCAAGACCGCCGTCAGAAATATCATGGATGGAAGAAAACATGGAGGCCTGAATCCCGGTGTGTACCGCCTCGTATCGTTGTCTATTGGCTTTGAGATCTATGCAGGGTGAGGAACCAAGCTGAACTCCTTCAAGCTTTTCGAAATAACTCCCCCCGAGACATACTTCAGCGGGTCCCAGAAGATAAATACCATCTCCTTCATGGGTGAAACTCTGATCTGTGGCTTGTTCTACGTTTTCATGAATACCCATGAGACTCACCAGCAGCGTAGGCAATACGGAGACTTTCCGGCCACCCAATACTGCATCGTTTTTCATTGAATCTTTTCCGGATATCAGGGGTAAATTATATTCCATGCAGGCATCCTTCAGCCCCTGATTTGCCCTAACAAGCTGAGCCAACTTATATTCACCGTCCGGAGTGTATTCGGACTGAACCGGGTCCGGCCAGCAAAAATTATCAAGTGCCGAAGCCATATCTGGATGCCCGCCCAGTGCAATATGAGCCCGGTATGCTTCATCAACCGCATGAGCGGCCATTTGGTAGGTATCGACTTCAGACATCCGCGGGCATACCCCATGGGTTACCGTTAAACCCCGGAAGGATTCTGCAACCGGCCGGAGCAGAGCCCCGTCACTGGGAGCATCTGCATTGATACCGGTAAAAGGTTTAACAACCGACTGGCCCTGCACCTCATGGTCATATTGTCGGACCAAATCTTCCTTTGACCTAATGTTCGGCTCAGAAAGAAGCTCAAGAAGGCGGGTGTTCAGGAAATTTCTGTCATTCCACATTTCCGTATGCCGATGAATGTATGCTCTCGATTCTGCTTCCGGACGTCTTTTTTCTGGCTCAATCCATTGGGCTTTCAGCTCCATCACCGGTAGGCCGTTGTGTACAAATTCAAGCGGCAGAAGTCCAAGGGTTTCATTGTGGTAGCGAAGTTCCACAAAACCGGAATCGGTAAACTCGCCCACAACAGAGGCTTCAACCCCCCTTCTACGAGCCAAATCCAGAAAAGCCTCCCACATATCTGGAAGAACGCTGAGACTCATGCGTTCCTGACTTTCGGAGACCCAAATTTCCCATGGAGCCAGTCCTGCATATTTCAGGGGTGCTTTATCCAAGTCTACCCGAATTCCGTTTGAAATCTCGGCCATTTCCCCCAGACTTGATGATAAACCCCCGGCTCCGTTATCGGTTATACCTTTGTATAAACCCTTATCCCTTGCTTCCAGGAGGAAATCCAGCATTTTTCTCTGGGTAATCGGATCTCCGATTTGAACCGCCGATGTTGGAGAATCCTCATCGAGGGCAAGAGAACTGAAGGTTGCCCCGTGAATACCATCCTTACCGATGCGTCCACCCAGCATTACGGCAAGATCACCGGCATCGACATGTTGAACCCAGCTTTCTTCACCAAGGATTTTCCGGGGCATAATTCCACCGGTTCCGCAAAACACCAGCGGTTTTCCCAAATAAGAATCATCAAAGAGAAAAGCACCTGCAGCCGTGGGAATTCCGCTCTGGTTTCCTCCGTCTATTATCCCTTCATGAACACCTGACATCACCTTTTTCGGGTGAAGAAGTCCTTTGGGAATTTCCTGCCTGGGCGTATCGGGATGACCGAAACACAACACATTGGTGTTGAAAATCGGCCGTGCACCTTTTCCGGTACCCATAATATCCCGGTTTACCCCCACAATTCCTGTTATTGCTCCCCCGTACGGGTCCAGAGCTGATGGACTATTATGGGTTTCCGCCTTGAAACACACCACGTGCTCATCATCAAAATCCACAACTCCGCTGTTATCATGAAACACCGACCGCAGGTCAAACCGGGATCCACTCAGTGCATCGGTGGTCGCCTTGATATAGGTTTTAAACAGGCCGTCAATTCTGTTGGATTCTCCGTTTTCATCCCGGTAATCTATACGGGCCTGAAAAATTTTATGTTTACAGTGTTCGCTCCAGGTTTGGGCAAGCATCTCAAGCTCTATATCACTGATATTTTCGGAAATGCCGTATTTCTTTCTCGCCTCTATCTGTTCGGACCGGGAGAACTGTTCACGTATGACCCGCATTTCATCAAGACTGAGTGCAAGCAGCCGTTCTTTGCTCAGGGTCATAAGCTGCTCATCATCCATATCGGCAATCGTAAAATATTCAACAGGCGGCACATCCGATTCATCTACGAAAGAATATAAAAGGGGAAAGCGCTTTCCCCTGTTGTATTCCGCTGCACTGATGGAAAGCTGTTTCTGGATCAGAGGGTTGGACAACCCTGGAAGGAGGTTGTGGGTCAGCTGATCTCTGCCATCTTCCTCCAGATCTGGAGAAAATGTGAATATCAGCTGACGGGCAGTTTGTACCCGCAAAGGGGCGCTGTGTTTCCCGTCCGGAACCGAACCGGCTTGTGCTGAACCCAGTTCAAGCTCCAGGGCTTCCCTGGCGGTTACCGCAACCGGGTCGGTTACTCCGGGTTTATAGCTGATTTCAACCATCAAGTCCCAGGATGCAGCCCCCTTCTTTCCCCAATCGCCGTCAATCAACCCGATGTCCTCGGATGTCAGTCGAACTGCAGCCTGCTGGGAAACAGGATCTAGAAATAGGCGAGATATTTCCCCGGCCTGATTCTTCAGGTCTTCCTCAAGCAGATATACATCTACTATCCGCAAACCTGTAATATGTTCTGAAAGCTCCGGCTCCAGACCCCTGAGGATCCTTCGAACCTTTCCGTCTTCAAACTCCGGTCGGTACGAGATTTCTATGCGCATGTTCCTGTTTCCTATGAAATATGGCTGTTTTGCTTATGATTTTAACCCGGAGAAGTCCAGAGTTGCAAACAGGTCGTCATAGTTTTCAGCCCGTCTGATCTGACACGTACTGCCGTCCGGTTTCATAAGGATTTCTGCACAGCGAAGCTTTCCGTTGTAATTGAATCCCATAGAATGTCCGTGGGCGCCCCCGTCGTGAATAACCAGTAGGTCTCCCACCTCAACTTCCGGAAGTTTACGATCAATTGCAAATTTGTCGTTGTTTTCACACAGGGAACCGGTTACATCGTATGTTTTGTCTGCCTTTCCGCTCTTTCCCGGCACCGAAATGGCGTGGTGGGCTCCATACATTCCAGGACGCATGAGATTCGCCATGCTGGCATCCGTACCGAGATAATCTTTATAGGTATGCTTTTCATGGATAACCCGCGTGACCAGGTAGCCGTACGGACCGGTAACAACACGGCCGTTTTCAGTCACAATGTTCAGGGGATGAGCGTTCCCGGGAATAATTATCTCATCATAATGCTTCTTCACTCCACGGGAAACTCTCTCAAGATCCACGGGGGTTTCGCCCGGATTGTAGGGAATTCCAATCCCCCCTCCAAGGTTTACGAATTCTATATGTATATTCAGCTTTTCCCGCAGCTCCACAACAAGCTCAAATAGCATGCGAGCAGTTTCAATGAAATATTCTGGATCCAGTTCATTACTGGCAACCATGGTGTGAAGACCAAAGCGTTTGGAACCTAAAATTCTTGCTTTCTCATATGCCTCAAACAACTGCTCCCGGGTAAGACCGTACTTGGCCTCCTCCGGTTTTCCGATAATTGCGTTTCCTTTTTTCAGCGGTCCGGGATTGTACCGGAAACATATCAGCTCGGGCATACCGCAGTTTTCATTCAGGTAATCGATATGAGTAATATCATCAAGATTGATGATTGCACCAAGATCCATCGCTTTCTGATACTCGTCTGCGGGAGTATCGTTGGATGTAAATATAATCTCTTCACCCCGAACTCCCAGCTTTTCCACAAGAAGCAACTCAGCTTTAGAGCTGCAATCGAATCCCATTCCCTCTTCCCTGATGAATTCCAGCACATATGGATTCGGAAGGGCTTTTACTGCATAAAAATTTTTATATCCGCCGGGAACCCATCGGAAACTGTTGTTCATGTAGCCGGCATTTTTCCTGATTGCTTTTTCATCATACAGATAAAACGGGGTGGGATAGGTCTCGGTGAGCTTCTCAAGGTCATTCCTGTTCAGAGGAAACTGTCGTTCGGGCATATATGCTCCTTATTGAATATTTTCTTATGTCAGGGTGATTAGTACTACAGCGCATTGTACAGAGTTGCCAAGGGTAAATTATGGAGTTTCTCCGGGATTGTCAATTACAATATCCGTTGTAACCGCCCGTATTACAGACAGCGCTTCCCACGTTTCGGGACAGTCCGGATGCTTGCTAACAAAGCCCGAAAATAAGACGATATTTTTAATAAACTTTACAGATATTGTTGACGTTATGACTCAGGTATTGTATATTCTTGTTTGTAAGTCTCCTAACATGACTATGGATACACAATCCTAATTGTGATCCTCGTCAATTTCGTGGTTTCTGGTATGGCGCAGACGGCTTGGTACACCGTCTGCGTTTTTTTTATCCTTTTACCTGGACCGGCAGCAGTACACACTGCCGCCGGTAATATAATGGGGAATTGAAATCAGAGTTTATGGCGGAGGACGGGTTTCCTGTTTGCGGAGACTTCATCCAGACGCCCAAGCCGGGTTGTTACCGGTGCTGAATGGGCTTGTTCAGGATTATCTTCTGCAGTGTCAAGAATATCCATAAGAGCGTAGGCGAACGCTTCAATCTCTTCAAAACTTTCGCTCTCGGTTGGCTCTATCATCAACGCTTCCTTCACCGTGAGGGGAAAGTATACTGTGGGCGCATGAAATCCCTTGTCCAAAAGCATTTTTGCGATGTCCATGGTACTTACACCGTTTTTTAATGGATTCGATGCAACAAATTCATGCATGGTTGGGGTGTCGTGATATGCCGGAAGCCGCGAAGCCAAAATATTCCGTAGGTAATTTGCTTTTAACACGGCCATCTCACTGTTCGTTGTAATGCCGTCCACACCGTGACCGGTGATATATGCATATGCTCTTAGCAGAACTCCGAAATTACCGAATCCGGTTTTCAATTTTCCGATTGTTTTTTCAGGATTATATGGAACAAAGCTGTCCCTCTCCTCCCTAATAAGAGGTCCGGGCAAAAAATCCCTCAGCTGGGAGGTACAGCCAACCGGGCCTGCTCCCGGCCCGCCGCCCCCATGGGGTGTGCCAAACGTTTTATGCAAATTAAAATGCATCACATCGAAGCCAAGGGCTGCAGGTTGGACTATTCCGGCTATGGCGTTAAAATTCGCACCGTCCCCATACATCAGCCCACCGGCTTTGTGTACTTTGGAACAAATTTCCATAACGTCTTTCTCAAAGATACCCAGTGTATTCGGGTTGGTAAGCATCATTCCTGCGATGCTTTCATCCAGAAGTTCATCCAGCTGAGCCAGATCCACCTGTCCGGATTCGTTACTCGGAATAGTACGGACTTTCATACCGCACATTGCTACCGTTGCCGGGTTAGTACCGTGGGCCGTATCCGGAACCAATACCGTGGTTCTCCCATAATCGCCCAGGGATTCATGATATTTTCTCATCATCATCACACCGGTAAGCTCCCCCTGGGCTCCCGCGGCAGGTGAAAGCGCAACAGTATCAAATCCGCTGAGTCGGGCAAGTGCTTGCTGCAGTTTGTACAATGCTTCCAAACTTCCCTGGGCCTTCAGGGCATCCGAAGGATGCACCGCCGCGAATCCAGTTTCGGCTGCCAGCGAATCGTTCACTCTGGGATTATACTTCATCGTGCACGAACCAAGTGGATACATATTGGAATCGATACTGAAATTGGCAGCAGCCAATCTGGTGAAATGCCGTACAATGTACAACTCATTATGCTGTGGAAGACGAAGGGATGTCTCATCTTCCGCTCCACGTGCCAATGCAGAAAAGGCTTCCGGCATACTCTCATTCCGGAGCGGACTGATATATTGGTTTACCCGGCTTGTATCTATGTTCTCCCATAGAAGAGGTATATGTCCCGGATCTCCACCGATGGTGCCGGGCTGGGTATTTGTATCGTTGCTCATATCAACCTTCCTGTCGACTAAGAGTATGGAATAGGGCGATCAGCGAATCCAGGTCCTCTTTTTCATGGATTTCTGTGGTAGAGACAAGAATGGAATTCTTATCCACAGGAATTCCTGGTGTTATACCCTGTGTTTCAGCATATTTCATCAACTTATCCACAGAGTAATCACATGTTATCCGTATTTCCCGAAAATGAAGTGCGTCCGGTTCATCGATACTCACCGAATCCAGATCCCTGAGACCTTCTATAAGATAATGTGCGTTATGAATGCAGCGTCTGGCTACAGTCTGTAGACCGTCTCTTCCCATGGCTGACATATACACCAATGCTCTCAGAGCCATAAGTCCCTGATTTGTACAAATATTACTGCTGGCCCGTTCCCTTCTGATATGCTGCTCACGGGTGCTGAGAGCCAGTACAAACCCCCGTTTGCCCATGGTATCCACCGTTTCTCCGGCGATCCGTCCGGGTATTTTCCGCAGCAGTTTTCCTGACACGGCAAAAATCCCCAGATACGGCCCCCCCAGATTTACCGGTATTCCTAAAACCTGACCTTCCCCGGTATATACATCAGCTCCCAGCTGACCGGGAGAGGAAATAACACTCATAAGAAGCGGATCCCCGTGGATATGCAGGAGCGTCCCGGCCTTTTTACACATTTCTGCAAGATGACGTATTTCTGCCACTCTTCCGTGTACATCAGGAAGAGAAACGCTCACCGCAGCACAATCGGAAGGTATTTCAATCTCCCCAGAACGCCCATCACGGGAAAACAGATCCCGATACTCAATCTGTGCCTCGGTAAATTGAAGGTATGTATCCAGTATTTCACTGTATTCCCGGGAAATACTAGAATATACCAAGATCCGTTTTCCTTTTCTCCTGTTTGCCTCATACATCATCCGGAACGCCTCAGCATATGCCGTAGCACCATCGTAGTGAGATGCGTTTACCACCTCCATTCCGGTAATTTCAGCAATATATGTCTGATATTCAAAGAGTGATTGGAGTGTACCCTGGCTTACTTCAGCCTGATACGGGGTATAGGCTGTGGTGAAACTCCCCATGGAACTCACATAGTCCACAACCGCAGGAATATAATGATGATAAAACCCGCCGCCCTGGAAACGAAGCCCCCCGAGCGAGGGGCCGTTGGCGGCGGACAATTCCTGGAAGTGTTTGCCCAGGGACTGCTCGTCCAGTCCACTGCTTATATCAATATCAGGATATAAGAGTTCACTGGGAACCTGTAAAAAAAGATCCGAAATTTTTTCATGCCCGAGATGAGACAGAATCTCATCTCGCCTGGCTTCATTTCCGCTGAAATTCATTAATCATCCAAATCTTTCGTATATTCCTCGTATGCTTGCGCATCCATTAATCCATCCAGCTCTGATTCATCCGATGCCTGGATTTTAATTATCCACCCCTTTCCGAAAGGATCTTCATTAATCAGCTCAGGGTTATCGGAGAGCTCTTCATTCACCTCGGTGATTTCTCCGCTTACAGGTACAAAAACATCGCTGGCGGCCTTTACACTTTCCACCACACCGAATGCATCACCCTGGCTCATGCTTGAACCTACTTCCGGAAGCTCTACAAATACAACATCTCCAAGGCTGTCCTGTGCATAATCTGAAATACCCACAATTACGGTATTCCCGTCTTTTTTTGCCCACTCATGGGACTTCTGATACATCACTGTTTTATCGTATTTCATGATTCCTCCAATGAAACATTAGCATGCTATGTGCTCCGCTAAAAGTGTCAGAGCGAAATTTTATAGCAGTGAGACTGCTTCCCTAAAGCAGTTAGAGCACCCGGTAAAGGGGCCTCTTGACTATTTCCGCTTCTTTCCGCGAACCTCTGATCTCAATATATACCCGATTTCCCGTTTGTGAAGCACTCTTACGGATAAAAATATTCGCATAGAATCCTTCCAGGCTGGGACTTGCCATTCCACTGGCCACCCATCCCAGGTCCTTCCCCTGAGCATCCACCACTTTCATATCCTGACGGGGCATGCCCCTATTTAGCATTCGGACTGTCCTGAGGCGGTGAAAGTCATCCTTTCCGGCATATCGTTCAAGAATGGCCGTTTTCCCGATAAAATCGGGGTCCCCATCATCTAACTTACACGTCCATTTCATCCCTGCTTCCCGGGGGGTGATTTTTTCAGATAACTCATGCCCGTACAGCGGGAAACCGGGCTCAAACCGTAGACTGTCTCTGGCGGCCAATCCGCAGGGAATACAGTCAATTCCCTGCGTATCCGCCGCTGTTAGGATTCTTTCCGCAATATTCCCGATCTTCTCAGCCGGCGCATAGATTTCTACCCCGTCCTCCCCTGTATATCCGGTCCTTGTAAAAATTCCGTCTTCAAAGAGGTTTCCTTTTGAAACCATGTTTCTCCGGGGAATGGAATTCAGTTTTTCATCGTATCCTGCGAGGGATAGGATCTTCAGACTTTCCGGTCCCTGGAGTGCAAGCATCCCGATAGCGACGGTAATATCTTCTACTTCTATTTGAGGCGCTTCGGTACGAATCCAATTCAGGTCTTTTGTGTGATTTGCCGCATTCACCACCAACAACCAGATATTATCATCCAGACGGAAATGAAAAATATCATCCAGAATTCCGCCGTCGTGGCGGCAAAGAAGACCGTAGCTTCCTGTACCCGGTTGCATGGATGCAACAGAGGATGAGATCAGCCGTTCATAGGCCGGGATACTTCCTTCCTTCTCGCAGCGTATATACAAACGTCCCATATGACTGATATCAAACATGCCCGCGCTCCTGCGCACAGTCAAATGCTCCTGTTTGGATCCTGTAGTATAATGGACCGGCATTTCATACCCGGCAAAATCCACCATTTTTCCGCCATGTGCCACATGCCACGAATGTAAAACCGTTGTTTTTTGTTTCATATATTAAACTATACACCCAAAACGCCGCTGTGAAAAATTATTCCTTTCCCAGCATACTATCCACAAGTTATCCACAACAACGGGGAATCAATCCCAATAAACGTATGTTAGAATCCCGTGAGCCCAGGAAAAATTTCGGTTGTTTTCAGAAAATAGATCAGTTCAAATTAGAGATATAATATTATTTCGCTTTAAATTTGATTAGATATTTGTCTAGTCATTCAAATAATTCGCATTAGCAAAAAAAAGACTTTTTTTTTACGGATGTACTAAGAGTTTATCCACAAGATGTCCACATAAGAAAAGCCCCGGGTTTTTTCTCCCGGGGCTTTTCTTATCTATTGACATATTCTGTTTTCCGACATAAAGCCGTACTTTATCTGAATCCTTTATATATAACCCGTACCTGTTTGATAAGACCTTCCCCTTCGCTTACGGTCTCAATATTCTCTATATCGTTCAGTGTAGTATGTATGAGGCGCCGCTCAAAAGGATTCATGGGCTCAAGAAGTTTGGATTTTTTCGTTCGCAGTACCTGATCACCCACTTTTTGAGCAAGTCGGATAAGAGCTTCTTCTCTGCGGCTACGGTAATTTTCCGCATCTACGATAACTTTAACATTTTCATCGCTCAGGCGGGTTGCAATCACATTGGCAAGTAATTGAATCGCATCGAGATTTTTACCCTTCCGTCCGATCAGTATTCCGCTGTGCTCAGAATCAAGTTTCAGGGCTATTTTATCATCTTCCCGGTACAGGATACTCACGGTTACATCATATCCCATTTTCTCAACTACAGACTGAACGAAGTCCACCAGTGCGTGCTCGAAGTCGTTTTCTGGTTCAGGATTGGGATTATACCGGGACGAAGCTCGTTTGCGTTGAACAGAAGGTTGTGCCTCAGAGCTATCGTCATGGGTATGTACTCTGATTACCACCTTTTTTTGAAGATTTAAAAATCCGCTTTTCTGCGTTTCGAGAATTTCCACATCGAACTGATCCCGTTCCAGTCCGAGTTCCCCGATCGCCAGATCCATGGCTTCTTTTTCTGTTTTTCCTTCAAATTCATATATCATACAAGGATTCTCCTAAACCGGAAATTTATGCTTTCCGGGTATTTTTCTTATGAGTGAAATAATTGTAGGCGAACTGCTGCCCGGTAGTAATAACGTTCTGGAGAATCCAGTATACGAGAAGTCCCGAAGGCATATTATACATAATGAAGAAAAACATAACCGGCATCCCCATGGTCATCATCTTCATCTGTCCGCTGCTTTGACCAGTATTTGCTGGCTGGGTGAATTTTACACTCAGGAGTTGTGTTCCCAGGAAAAGAAGAGGCAGCAGTCGAAGAGCGTCCCAGTTCAGTAAAGGGATAGAAAAACCGAAATTCAGGATTGCTTCGGGACTGGAAAGATCGGTTATCCAGCCGGGGATAAATGTAGCTCCCCGTAAATCGAAGTGATTATTAAACAAACTGAACATGGCAATAAAGAACGGAAACTGAAGCAATATGGGAAGACATCCTCCAAGAGGATTCACTTTTTCCTTTTTGTACAGCTCCATGGTTGCCTGATTCTGTTTTTGTTGGTCATCCGGATATTTTTCTTTAACCGCAGCAATCTTCGGAGACAGTTCCTTCATCTTTGCAGTGGACTCATAGCTTTTTCTGGTCAGGGGATACAACAGGACCTTCACAAGTATGGTCAAAAGGATAATTGATACCCCCCAGTTGGGAATAAGACCGTAAAAGAAATTCATAATCCCCTTGAGGATCTTCTCCAACCAGCCTATCCAGGATGATTCTATAAGCACATCAAGATTTAACTCTCTGATTCCAAAACCGTTATCATCGGCGTTTTGGTAAGACCTGAGAACATCCGTGGACTTCGGTCCAAAATAGAAGCGGAAATTATCGGTTACCCGGCTGCTCTCCACCGCTGGACGAAGAAGGTGAAGCTGGCTTCCCTGCAACCCGTCATTTGTCGGTTCGGCACCGAAGACAATATCTGAACCCGTATTTCCCGGTACTGCAGCTGCTACAAAGTACTTCCCGTTTACGGCTGCCCAGGGAGAATATGTATCAAGATTTCTCCGTTCACCATCAGAAATATTTCGTATATCCTTTCGTTTTTCTCCGTCAAGATAGCTGTATTTTCGAAAGTCAGTACGGCTTGTGTTGGAAAGGGTCTGAAATTCGGGTCCGATTTGAGGTCCGATAGAGAGTGTGTAGGCTGTGCCGTCATAATCAAGGGGAACAATCTGATTTACTGAGTTTCGCAGTTCTACTTCCATTTCGAACATATATTCATTTGGGAGGAAGGTATATCGTTTAATAATCTCAAATGGTGCACCTTCTTGACCTGGTACTACAATTTGACGGTAAAATTCATAGCTGTTGTCTGCGCTGCCCTGACGGAAGTAAAAAACTGGATCCAGAAGCGGTCCGTCTATTCCACCGAGTCTAAGGGTTAATCCCCGAGGATCGGCTTCTCCGAAAAAGAATTCCAGGGGCTCTCCCTGGTCTTCATGGCTGAGCAGATACACATTGGAGATTTTACCACCCCTGGTATCCATAACAATCCGGATAAAATCTTCTTGGAAATACTCAACTTCCCGTTCCACGGGAGCACGCCCGTCTTCTTCAAGAGCAATAAATGCACGATCGTTGAAATTAATTCCATCTGCCATTGCCTCTGAATCCAGAGGGGGGGAATCCAGAAGCTCGGATTCTTCTGCATCCCCTGCCTGCCGTTGATTAGCATCCTGCGGGGAATCATCTCCCGCTGATTCAGGATCTGTTGGAAGTGTATCTGCAGTTTCAGTGGTCTCTGTCAGCTCATCTGGTGCAAACAGTGCTGTTTGGAGATAGAATCCGATTGCCAGGACGATAGTCGATAAAATAACCGCCACCAGGGTATTACGATCCATATTTTTGTTCCTTTTTTTCTGTACGAATATTCCATGGACTGATATTTAGAACACCGGGGACATAGACATCACAACAGACGCCCATTAGCATTAATTTACAGCATTCCCATTGGGAAAAACCGGTGTTTTTGAAAGCAGCTTGATCACCTGATTAACACGATCGTTGTATGTATAACTGCCGGGGTAAAAAAGAAACAGAACATCATATCCGGGTTTTATGCCGGCTTTTTGATTTCTGAATATTTCCTTTCCCACCCTCTTTATATAATTGCGCTCAACGGCATTACCGTATTTGCGCCCGGGAGAAACCAGAATTCGTGTTATATCCTGGCCAGTTTCCCGAAAAAAAATTTTCAACCCCCGGGTTGAAACGGAAGAAGACGCAAAGAGCAATCGAATGTCTCCGCGTCTTCTTATCCTTTCACCTTTAGTAAGGCTTTTTCTCATCTGAAACAGAGAGCTTTTTTCGGCCCTTTGCCCGTCTTCTCTTGAGAACGCTCCGACCGGCTTTGGTCTTCATTCGTTCCCTGAAGCCGAACTTTCTATTCCGCTTGGTGCGGCTTGGCTGATACGTTCGTTTCATCAGTTTTCTCCTACAGTGATCCTGCCTTCAGGCAAAACCGTTAATTGCATATATCGTTTTTTGAGATACATATTCGGGTAGCGTAGTATAGATTTATCAGACTGCTGTGTCAATTCCTGCAAATATCTGTGCGCTAGAGAATTACTTCTTCGGGGCTTTTTTGCTGAGTTCTTCGAATCTTCGAAGGGTTTCGGCAAAGCGGGAGTCATGGTTTTGTGAATCCTTCGAGTTTCCTTCCTCTGTGGGTTTTTGGGATTTTTCGATTTTTTCTTCACTCATTTTCGGAGTAGAACCGGTACTCTGCTTCCCGGCAGAGGGTGTGTTCCCCATCACTCTGGCTTCCCTTCGTTCAAGAAAGCGTTCACTACTCACTTTCTGAATAAACACCGAATGAATTCCCAGTTCCGGATATTTCTTTTTCAGCATGCCCAGCAGTTTTCGCTTTCGAAATTCCAGTCTCTGCATCCAGCCGGGATGGTCAACATATAAAATAAGGGCTCCGTTTTTTATATCCACCGGCTCAGTATGGGCTGCTATATCCTCTAACCCTTCACCAAGTATGGTTGACCAGGAAGAAAAAAGATCCAGGTAATCAGCACCTTCTCGGGAATTGATCATTGGGATAAAGGCTTTGATTATTTCATCCGCTTTTTTCATTGCTCGCTTCCGTCCCCGTAATTTCAGTATACTCTCCAGAATCCACCCTGTATACGATACCCCGTCCATGGCGGTATTTTTCAATATTCTCACCCGGAAGAAAGGTAAAAAAAACCTGGTCGTAGTCAGGAAGCTCATCCATAAATTTTCTTCGTTTTTCACCGTCCAGCTCAAGAAGAACATCGTCAATAAGCAGGATTGGTTTTCTTCCGCTCATTCTGGCAAAAAGCCGTGACTGGGCTGCCCGGAGTAGAAGACTCATGAGTCTTACCTGGCCCGTGCTGGCCTCTTGGAGAAAATCCCTGCCTCCAAGACGGAACATGAACCGATCCCGATGAGGTCCCGAGGTTGTGGTTTTCATCTGGAAATCCGTTTCCATGCGAGATTTAAGAATAGAAATCACCTCTCGGGACTCACTTTCTGGGCTGTTATCTTCACCAATTTTCCAAGAGGGCCGATATTCTATCTCGAGTGGCGTTGAAATTCCGCTCACGGCTGCGAAGAGGGGGGTGAACAGCGTATTAAACTCCCGAATGAGCTCCGCTCTGGCCCGAACGATTTCCAGGCCACTGAGGGCAAGCTGGCTGTTATACACATCTAAAAGTTCATGTGTTCCATCCCTGATAATCTGATTCCTGCTGCGCAAAACTTTTGAGTAAGATCTCAGGCTGTCGATAAACCCGATCTGGTATGTACTCAGACACTGGTTAAAAAACCACCTCTGATTGTCCGGGCTTCCTTTCACAAAATCGATATCATCATGCGCGAAGATAATCACCGGAAGCAGTTCTACCAGTTGCTTCCGGTCTTTCACCGCAGAACCGTTAAAGCGGATTTCCTTCTGCCGATCAACATATTTGACAAAAATCTCATCCTGAATACGGCTTTCTGCTCCATCACGGAAATGTGCCGTAAGCGACATTTCTTTCTCGCCTCTGAGAACCAGGGGTTCGTCCCGGTTGCTACGGAAGCTTTTCCCGTACGCAAGCACGTATAGGGCTTCAAGAAAGTTGGTTTTTCCCTGCCCGTTGGGACCGACTAAAAAAACCTGTTCGTAATGAACAGGCACTTTTTGATTACGGATATTTCTGAATTGGTATAAGCGAATTTCTGTGAAAGGCATACAGCAAGCTTATTCGTTGAGATTCATAGGCATTACGATGTGAAAATAGTCCTCTTCAGGAACCGCATTGATGCTGATAGCTCTGGTAGTTTCAGTAAACTGAAGAAGTATTTCATCAGCGGTAATGACCCGCAGGGGATCCGAGAGATAGGTAAAGTTCAGGGCAATCACCGTCTCAGGGCCGTTGAAATCACAGGGTATTTCTTCCCTGGCTGTTCCTAAATCACTTTCGTCAGAGCGGAGAACCATCAGATTTTCAGAAAGCTCCACGTACACTCTTCTGGAACGCTCAACCATCAGCGATACCCGGCGCAAAGCTTCATTCAACTCGTGTCGGTTCACCGTCAAGCTGTGCTCCTGATTTTCGGGAATTACCCGTTGGTAATTGGGAAACGTACCTTCGATGAGAGCCGAACTGATTTTCTGGTTATCGAATTCCATAAACACATGTTTTTCTGTCAGAGCCATGGAAAGCATTCCTTCACCGGAGGAAAGCTTCTTAACAAGAGATAAAATCTTTGGAGGAATAATTACCGGTGAAAAGTCGGGTAATTCTGTTCCGGTATCTTTGCTGATGTATGCCAGCCGCTTTCCGTCGGTAGCCACCATAAGCAGTTTTCCTTCGCTGTTTTCCAGATACACACCATTCATGAAGTATCTGGTCTCGTCATCGGAAACGGCAAATATAGTCTGGCTGATCATCTCGTTGAATTCCTTTTGGGGAACTTCGAAAAATGCATCCTCATCTGCACGCTGAACTTCAGGATATTTATCGGCGGCCATGGTCTTCAAGCGGAAATCAATTTTCTTAAAACGGGGAGCGATGATAAAACGTTCACCCTCCTGTTCGGAAAATTCAATTTCTCCACTGGGAAGGGTTTTTAAAATCCCTGAAAGTTTTTCGCAGAAGGTAGTCGTTTTCCCGGCTTCGAGAACATCAACGGGGATCCGTGTTTCAAAACTGACTTTGAGGTCTGTTGCTCTGATGAGAAGACTGTCGCCCTCCGCTTCAAGCAGTACATTCGATAAAATGGACAGCGCATTGCGGGAAGAAATAATTTCCTGTGCAATTGATATTTCTTTCAGAATACTGTCCCGCTCACATGAAAATCTCATCATTAAGCTCCTTATTTGTATCAAGCTCTAGAAATACTTATTAATAAATTCTAGTAGTAGTAGTAGTAGGGCCTGTAGAAATGTGAATTTACCACATAGATCTTTATACCGGCACCGTTTAGTATTGTGGATAACCTATGGGCACTTTTGCCGAAGCATCCACATTTACACATATACTGTAGTTTTTCCACAGATACTGTCAATAAATTCACATTGTAACAGCAGTTTATATTTTATGCTCTATTACTTGCCTCACGAATAGCTTTTTTTAAACTGTCAATCTGTCCTACTAAATACGGATCGCTTTTCATCCTTTCCTTGATCCTGTCGCAGGCATGCATCACCGTTGTATGGTCCCGTCCGCCGAACTCCAGCCCCACTTCTGTAGTTGAATATTCAGTGATATCGCGGGCGATATACATGGCCACTTGGCGGGGAAATGCAATGGTTTTGGTTTTCCGTTTGCTCTTTAATTCCTGTACCGAGACTCCGAAATATTCCGCAACATTTCTCTGAATTACCGCAATGGTGATGTTCTTCTGTATGGGAGAGGAAAAGAAATCCTTGAGCTGCTGTTTGGTGATATCCACAGTTATGCTCTTATTCACAAGTTCTGCGTATGCTATGAGTTTGGTAAGGGCTGCTTCAAGGTCCCGAACATTTGTGGTTACATTTTCACAAATGAGATTAATGGATTCTTCGGGAATCTGTACTCCCGCAGCTTCAATTTTTTTCTTTAGAATTGCATAGCGCGTCTCGTAACTGGGGGGCTGGAGGTCAACATTCAGGCCCCGTTCAAAGCGGCTTCTCAGCCGGTCGGTGATTTCTTTCAGCTCGGATACCGGGCGGTCGCAGGTAAAGACCATCTGTTTGTTTGAATCGTAAAGGGCGTTGAATGTGTGAAACAGTTCTTCCTGTGTTTCAGGTTTCTTTTGAAGAAAATGAATATCATCTATCAGAAGAACATCAGCATGACGGTACTTGTTTTTGAACATATGCTGCTTTTTCTCACGGATTGCTTGAATGAATTCATTGGTAAAATTTTCCATGGTCACATAGATAATTTTTGAATCACTAAAATCTTGAAACACCGAGTTTCCGATTGACTGTAGCAGATGGGTCTTGCCCAGACCGACTCCTCCGTACACAAGGCAAGGGTTGTATCCGGTGCCTGGATTTTTCGCAATAGCCATAGCTGCATTTGCTGCGAACGCATTATTCTCCCCGATAATAAAGTTATCGAAGGTATATTCCTTCTTCAAGGAAGGATGGTGTGAATGGCGATTGCGATAGGCCGGCTCCTGTGGAGAAACAGGTGCCGAAGGATTCTGTGTTCCTGCCCGGGGCTGGGATCCCGATGTACCTTTGGGTGGAGAAGCTGGTGTGGATTTTCTGGATTGATTTTTTTCCGTTGTTCCGTCCACTGCTACTGCCTGTACCTGGAATTCGATAGCGATTCGGCTTCCGGAAAGTTCATACAATTTATTCTCAATGAGGTTCAGATAACGGGATTTAACCTGGTCACGATAAAAGGAGGAGGGCACAGATACAATAATAGTTTCCTGCCGGGAACTGGCATATGACATTCTGTTGAACCAAAGGCTGAATTCCTGCTCTGTCAGTTCCTCCTGTATCTGTTTTACCGCTTCTTCCCAGAACAAGCGGTAATCATCCCATTCACTCATAACACCTCCAGTAACTAGCCATCATACGCGTTCGTACCTGCTTTTTCAATCTGTAAATAGAATGACTATAACTCATGTAATTGGAATCACTTAGACAAATCGGCTTCCTTTACTTTTTAGTTCTCAAAAGGTATAATCTCAGCCACGTAAATCAGAAAAAGGAATCACATTAAATCTATGCAGGAAAATTACTCAGCGTCGAGTATTCAAGTCCTGAAGGGTCTTGAAGCGGTGCGGAAGCGTCCCGGTATGTATATTGGGTCCACCGGCCCAAACGGCCTCCATCATCTTGTCTATGAAATCGTAGATAACAGTATTGATGAAGCCCTGGCAGGATTCTGTTCGGAGATTTCCGTTCAGTTGGAACCTGGAAATGAAGTGATCGTTCGTGATGATGGGCGGGGAATTCCCGTAGATATTCATCCTGATGAGAACGTCAGCGCCCTTGAAATCGTACTTACACGTCTTCATGCGGGCGGTAAGTTTAACAAGGACAGTTACAAGGTATCCGGCGGATTGCATGGAGTAGGGGTATCTGTTGTAAATGCCCTGGCTAAGAGCTGCGAAGTATATGTTTATAAGAACGGGAATATATATTTTCAAAGTTATAAGCGGGGAATCCCGGATAAGCCGGTTGAAATAATCGGTGAATCCGCAGAGCACGGAACCCGTGTACATTTTTTTCCCGATGATGAAATATTTGAAACCCTGAACTTCTCCTTTGACGTTCTCTCCCAGAGATTGAGAGAACTTGCTTTTTTGAACAAAGGAATACGGATCAAAATTGCAGATAACAGAATTCCCACACCCAAAACCCATGATTTCAAATTTGATGGCGGTGTTCAGGAGTTTGTTCAGTATCTGAATAAAAAGAAAACGGTAATCCAGAGGGAACCGGTGTACTTCGAGGCGGAACGGGACGGAGTTACCATGGAAATATCCCTCGAATATAACGATGGGTTCAACGAAGCCATGTTTTCGTTTGTGAACAACATTAACACAAGGGAAGGGGGGACCCATCTTGTTGGCTTTAAATCAGCCCTTACTAGGACCTTAAACGAGTATCTGAAAAAATCCCGGTTGGTAAAGCAGCTGGAAGATAACTTGTCAGGTGATGATGTCCGGGAAGGACTGACTGCGGTTGTCTCCGTAAAGGTCCCAGATCCTCAATTTGAAGGTCAGACCAAAGGAAAACTGGGAAATTCGGAAGTTAAGGGAATTGTGGAATCCACGGTGAACGAGAAATTATCCGAGATTTTCGATATGAACCCCCAGTTGGTAGAGAGCATTCTCTCCAAGACGGTAATGGCCGCTAAGGCACGCAACGCCGCGCGGAAGGCACGGGAGCTGACTAGGCGAAAGAGTTTTCTGGAGAGTACCGGGCTTCCTGGAAAACTGGCTGACTGCAGCGAGAAAGATCCCAGTCAGTGTGAAGTGTATATTGTGGAAGGTGACTCGGCCGGCGGTTCGGCAAAGCAGGGCCGGGACAGAAGATTTCAGGCAATTCTTCCTCTATGGGGAAAAATGCTCAATGTGGAGAAAACCAGAATAGACAAGGTTCTCTCCAACGACAAGCTTCAACCGGTTATTCAGAGTTTGGGAGCCAGTGCGGGAAGCGATTTCAATTTGGAAAAGCTGCGCTACCACAAGGTAATTATCATGGCCGATGCGGATGTAGACGGTTCGCATATCCGGACGCTTCTTCTTACATTCTTTTTCAGATATATGTCTGAGATGATAGAAAAGGGACATGTATATATCGCCATGCCTCCGCTCTATAAAATGAGCTATAAAAACCGTATTGAATATGCGTACGATGAAGAAGAACGGGCCAGAATATTAAAAACATTTGATCTAAAGAATGAAGAAAAAATCTCTATACAGCGATACAAGGGGTTAGGTGAAATGAATCCCGATCAGCTGTGGGAAACCACCATGAATCCGGAGACACGGAATATCATGCAGATACAACTTGAAGATGCAGTTGAAGCTGAAGATATTTTCACAACTCTCATGGGTGAGCATGTTCAGCCCAGAAGGGAGTTCATTGAGGAAAACGCTCTTAACGTCGTAAATCTGGACGTCTAATTTAGGCAATTAAGCTGGAGTAGGAATGGAAGCACAACAGGGACGGGTAATACCCGTAGCAATAGAAGATGAAGTAAAAAAATCCTATTTGAATTATGCAATGTCGGTTATCGTATCCCGGGCTCTCCCGGATGTACGGGACGGACTAAAGCCGGTTCATCGCAGAATTCTTTTCGGAATGAATGAAATGGGGCTGCGTTCCGATCGTGCTCCCAAAAAGAGTGCCCGTATTGTCGGGGATGTTCTTGGTAAGTATCATCCCCACGGCGATATGAGTGTCTATGATGCATTGGTCCGGTTGGCCCAGGATTTTTCCATGCGGTACCCGCTGGTAAACGGACAGGGTAACTTCGGATCGGTGGATGGAGATCCGCCGGCAGCGATGCGGTACACCGAAGCGAGAATGGCGAAACTTGCCGAGGAGATGCTCCGGGATATCAAAAAAGAGACAGTGAATTTTGTCTCCAACTACGATGACTCGATGGAAGAACCGGAAGTTCTGCCCGCAGCACTTCCGTATCTTCTTGTTAACGGTGCCAGCGGAATAGCCGTTGGGATGGCCACAAATATCCCCCCCCATAACCTCAACGAAATTGCCTCTGCAGTGGAAGCCTATATTGAGAACCCGGAGATTACCATCGGGGAACTGACAGAGTATATCACCGGTCCCGACTTTCCCACCGGAGGAATCATCTTCGGAACCAAGGGCGTGCGCCAGGCATACGAGACAGGCCGGGGAAAAATTACCATCAGGTCCAAGGTGAGTGTAGAGACCACCAAATCTGGAAAGGATGTAATAATTGTTCACGAATTACCGTATCAGGTGAACAAGGCAAATCTGGTAATGAAGATCGCAGAATACATCCGGGATAAAAAGATAGAAGGTATATCCGACCTACGGGATGAATCTGACAGAAACGGTCTCAGAGTTGTGATTGAACTAAAGAAAGGCATCAGTCCGAAGATTATTCTTAATCAGCTTTTCAACCAGACGCAGCTTCAGGTTAACTTCAACGTAAATGCTCTTGCTCTGGTGGATGGAAAGCCCAAGCTTCTGAATCTCAAGGATATGATTGTCCACTTTGTTAATCATCGGCGTGAAGTAATAATCCGGCGCACAAAGTACGATTTACGGAAAGCGGAAGAACGGGCCCATGTTCTGGAGGGGCTTAAAATTGCGCTGGCCAATATAGATGAAGTGATTAAGACGATCAAGGAAAGCGATAATGTGGGGGTTGCCAGAACACGGCTAATGGACCGCTTTATGCTTTCGGAGATTCAGGCACAGGCTATTCTTGATATGCGCCTTCAGAAACTTACCAGCCTGGAGACCCAGAAAATTCTGGAAGAACTTGAACAGCTGAATGCCCTGATAAAAGAACTGAAAGAGCTTCTTGCAAGCGAGGAGAAAATTCTCGGTGTTATTTCTGATGAAACAAATGATCTTGCCGGAAGATTCAGTCAGACACGACGTACCGATAAAGTTATCGATGAAATTGAAGAGATCAATATTGAGGATCTGATCCAGAAAGAAGATATGGTGGTGATTATCAGCCATAAGGGTTACATCAAGCGGGTTCCGGTTACATCTTACCGGGTTCAGGGCCGAGGCGGAAAAGGAATGGCAGCAAGCAAGCTTCGGGACGAAGATTTCATTGAGAACATTTTTATTGCATCCACCCATGATTATATTTTGATTATTTCAAGTGAAGCGAAAGCATATTATCTGAAAGTGCATGAGATTCCCGAAGGATCTAGAACCAGTAAAGGATCCCATATCCGTTCACTTCTAAGTATTTCCGCAAACGAAGATGTCGCCGCAGTAGTTGCTCTTCAGGGTTTTCGGGAAGATGAATTTATATTTATGGCGACAGCCAGAGGTATGGTAAAAAAGGTTTCAACAGCTGACTTCAGTAATGCCAAGTCCCGGGGTATTATTGCCATGGCAATGAAGGGTGACGATAAAATCGTTTCTGCCATTCTTACCAGTGAAAACAGGGATATTATCCTTGCTACCCGGACCGGTGTGGGGCTCAGATTCAGTGAAAGCGAAGTGCGTCCTATGGGTCGTACTGCTCAGGGCGTTAGCGGTATTCGGCTTGCGGCAGGAGACGAAATTGCCGGAGCGGTGGAAGCAAACTCAGACTTTCATGTGCTGTTCATTACTGAATATGGAAATGGTAAGCGAATGACACCGGATGATCTAATGCCCCATGGCAGAAACACCAAGGGACAGATTATCTATACCACCTCAGATCGTACCGGAGAGGTTGTGGGTATCCTCAATGTACTTGAGGATGATGAAATAATGGTGGTCACAAGTGGAGGAACATCAATCAAGATGAAAGCCTCAACGGTTGCAGTTCAGGGGCGCACGGCCCAGGGCGTAAGAGTATTTGATATTGAAAAACCTGATGTGGTAGTCGGCTTGGACCGTGTAGCCCGGGAAGAAGAGCCTGAAAAAGAATCGATGATTTCAAAGAAGGATCCTGGACTAACAGAGGTATAATCTTCAAGCCAACATACATATCAATAAAAAAGGCCGGGGCGATAATGACCCGGCCTTTTTTTTATTCCCCAAGCTCGTTATTCTCACATTGATGCTCTGAACGGATAAAATCGAATGAGAAATATAGATAGAGGCAATTTTCAAAGATGCTGGACTGAGATTGTTCCACGTGGAACATCGCATGGCTGCAGCCGAAATCAATAATTTTGTTCCACGTGGAACAAGTGAAGGAAACGAATGATGAAAATCCCTGGAGAATCCTGTGAATCACTCCTGGAAGAAAAGAAATCCCGCTTTATCTCCAGAGTACATTATGTGGAGAATCGAAATGAAGCGATAGATATTATTGCAGAGCAGAAGAGGAATCATCAACAATCCAACCATGTGGTGTATGCATTTATTATAGGTGATGAACGCTCAGAAACGTCGGGAATGAGCGATGACGGCGAGCCCAAAGGTACATCTGCAAGACCAACCATGGAAGTTCTAAAGGGTTCAGAGATGAGGAATGCATTAATTACGACCGTACGATATTTCGGAGGCACTAAACTCGGTACTGGGGGGTTGGTAAGAGCCTATACCCGTGCAGCTCAAGCGGCGTTGAAGCACTGTAATATTGTAGAGTTGAAGGAAAAGCGATCGCTAACTATGGTGCTTTCCTACTCAGAATATGAGGAACTGTGCCGAGGTATACAAAAGTTGTCGGCTGAAATAGTTCGAACAGAGTTTAGTGAGGAAGTGAGTCTTGATATTGATGTAGATACACATGATTTTCTTCTACTAAAAACCATGGTCCAAGACATAAGTAAGGGAAAGCGGATTCTTAGAGACCGCTGATCCGGCGAAATGTTTTCACAGCATCCGCATACTCATTAATCAATTCCTGCTTCTTCTTGCTGCTAAGGAACGTGGCTTTTAATGCAGTGAGATTCAGCTGTACCAGATCCTCTAATGAAAAAGCAAAGTAGTTGACAGCTTTAATGTAGTCATCTGTAAGATCGGTGTTTTGAATGGAGGGGTCGTCGGAATTGATTGTAACCGGAACACCCTTTCTATGAAGGGCACCCATTGGATGATTGTGTTCATCTTTCCATGATCCGGTCTGATAATTGGATGTAATACATTGTTCAAGAACAATAAAGTGCTCTTTCAAATATTCCTGGAGTTTGGGGTCGTTGATTGAGCTGGTTCCATGGCCGATGCGTTTTGCATGTAATTTTTTTATAGCAGTCCAGATTTGATCGCTGCCGGTTACTTCTCCGGCATGAACAGTAGCTTTGTACAGCTTATCTTTCTGGATCTCAGCGAAGAAGGGATCAAAAAGTTCAGGAGGATAGTTTATTTCATCTCCAGCCAAATCTATGCCTACAATTTCCGGAAGCCCCATATTTTTGATCATATTATATAAGCTGATCATCTCTTCGGGACTTTGCTTGTTGCGGTTGAATGTAATCAGATATCTGATATGAAACCCTGCATCAGAAGCAGCTTTGTTGGCTGCATTAATGACTATATTGGTTATTTCCCGGCGGTCAAAATTATTCTGTAGGGAAAAATGCTCGGGGCTGAAACGCAACTCAATATAAAATATACCGTCTTCTTTCATTTGGTACACTGAGTGATAGGTTATTTTTTCCACATCATCATGGCTTCTGTACCAGTCAGTTCGGAATTTACTTAAAAACAGAAGAAAGTCGGGCTCTTTATCCCTTGGGAACTGAATGGTATTTTTGAACTCATCGAAATCCTCTGGAACAGCCAAACCGTTTTTTTGGGCTATGGAATACAGTGTGGATGGATCAAAGGTTCCCTCCAGGTGACGGTGTAATTCAATTTTTGGGAATTTACTCATGTACTTCCTGTCGGAAAGTATTGATTTCTTCTTGTCTGTATTCATAAGAACGCTCACTTTATTACCAAGTAGTATAAAACGTATGTATTAATATTTCAGTATATGACGTGTAGAAAATTGTACAGCATATGCATCAACAACCGGCAGAAAGGAGAAATCTGTTAAAGCCGGTGAGAAAAAAAATCTATATGTCTTATTGTTTACGGGAAATCCCGGGTATTTGGAAGGGTGTCCAGAAACTATTTAGCTATTGTCTCGGGATTTCATGTATTGTGGGGAACCCGCAATGGGGTACTCGAAACATTGATAGCATTCATATTCGCCGCTGTCGGGGTTCCTGCTTTTCACTTGTCCACAATGGGAACACAGGGGTTCGGGCTTTGCCTGCAGTTCTTGAGTAACGGTAATTCGTCCATCAAACACGAAGCATGATCCTTCCCAGGCGCTATCTGCCCTGGGAATCCGTTCAAAATACTCAAGAACTCCGCCTTTTAGATGGTACACATCTTCTATGCCCATCTGTCTGGCAACTGCGCTGGCTTTTTCACATCGAATACCACCGGTACAGAACATGGCCACTTTCCTGGGGTTTCGTTCTTTAATCAAATTGTAAAGCTTTTCGGGAAATTGGCGAAAATTAAGGGTGCGGGGATCCACGGCACCCTTAAATGTTCCGAGACGGTATTCGTAGACGTTTCTGGTATCCACAAGAAGTACATCAGGATCAGAAATTAATTCATTCCACTCTTCGGGTTCCACATACGTCCCGGCGTCTGTCATAGGATTAATACCATCTACACCAAGGGTGACAATTTCATTTCGAATTTTAATCTTGAGCCTTCTGAAGGGGCTGCGGCTAAGATAGGCAGAGGAATCTTTGATATTATCGAAACTGGTCTGGAGAAGTTCCTGCAATTCCGATGTAAACGTACGAAGTTTTGAAATATCCGTGGAGGCAACGGTTGCATTCACACCTTCTTCAGCCAGTATGATCAATCCGATTACATTCAATCTCTCTGCGAGGGAAATAATTTTTGACTTCAGTTCAGATAAATTTTGCAGGGGATGAAAATGGTAGAAATTTGAAAAGTGGAATTGTGTCTTTTTGCTAAGTGATTTACTCATAATAATTATGTATAGCATACATCTTGAAGTTTGAGAATATTTCATTCCCCTGGGAGAATTAAATAGAATTAGAATGACATAAACGTTTTCATTTTATATACTAACGCCGTATGGGCAGAATAATAGTATTTGCAAATCAGAAAGGCGGAGTGGGCAAAACCACATCAGCAGCCAACCTGGGAGCCTACCTGGCTGAAGAAGGGAAAAAGGTAATGCTGGTGGATTTTGATCCTCAGTGCAACCTGAGTTCCAGCGTGGGTGCGGATGTACAAAACACGGGAATTTATGAACTGATAACTGGTCAGAGCACATTTGACTCCTGCGTTCAGGAAACATCCGTAACTAATCTGAAAATTATACCCGCCAGTCCCGACCTATCCGGGGCAACAGTGGAGCTGGTGGAGGTATCTAACAGGGAATATTATCTTAAGGAAGCTCTTCTCAGTATTAAAGAAGACTACGATTATATTTTTATCGACTGTCCGCCCAGTCTGGGAATCCTCACGCTGAACGGTCTGACCGCAGCAGATGAGGTTTTTATCCCTCTCCAAACCGAATATTTTGCTCTTGAGGGGATAACCCAACTGATGCAGAGTATTAAGATGGTGCAGCGGTCAAGTAACCCCGCCCTGAAAATCGGGGGGATAATTTTTACCATGTATGATTCCAGAACACGGCTGGCGCAGGATGTTGTGAAAGAAGTGGTGGGGTATTTTGGAAACCTTGTGTACAAATCGATTATACCCAGGAATATCCGACTCTCTGAGGCACCTTCCCATTCAGTTCCTATTAATCAGTATGATCCCGGCTGTGCAGGTGCCAAAAGCTACCATGAACTGGCGAAAGAGGTGATTCAACGTGGCTAAGAAGGGGCTGGGTCGTGGGCTGAGTTCTCTGATGCCGGAAACGGTAGAAGATGCCCGGGAGCAGGGGGAATCGGTACAGGAAGTATCCATAGACCGTCTTTTTCCCAATCCTGATCAACCCAGAAAGGAATTTCGACAGGAACAATTGGATGAACTTGCTTCTTCCATTGCCGAGAAAGGAATAATTCAACCCATAGTTGCTGAACCACAAAGTGACGGCCGCTATATGATCATAGCAGGCGAGCGTCGTTACCGCGCAGCGGGAATTGCCGAACTTAAGAAAATTCCTGTTGTACTAAAATCTTTCAGTGATGAAGATAAGCTCGAGATAGGGCTTATCGAAAATATTCAGCGTGAAGATCTTAATGCCATTGAGGAAGCCCAGGGGTATAAAAGCCTCATGGATCGGTTTGGTTATACCCAGGATGAGGTGTCACGGAAACTGGGGAAAAGCCGATCAGCCATTGCTAACGCCTTGAGGTTGCTCCGTCTGCCGGAAGATGTACGCACAGGAATCAGAGACCGGGAAATCAGCGCCGGACACGCAAAAGCGCTTTTATCTGTCGCTGAACAGCACAGTGGACAGCTCGATGAATTGTATGACCTTATCCGTCAGGAGGGGCTGTCGGTACGATTAGCCGAGAAGGCTGCGAGAATGATTAATGACGGATTTCATGTGGAAGGATTGCATGCAGAGCTCAGCGCCCCCAATCCAAAAGAGGAAGACGCGGAAGATCTCAGGGAACAGGTTCTTGAGCTCACAGGGGGAGCTCGGGTAAACTCCGGAGAATCGAATCATCAGGAGTCCGGGCACACCAGGAAAACACCCGCACTCTGGGACATGGAAGAAGCGTTGATAAAACATACGGGCAGCAAAGTGGATATCCGTGGAAGCGAAGAAAAGGGCCGTATAGAAATTCACTATTATAGCAAAGACGATCTCAAGCGATTATATGACCTGCTGCTGAACGACTGATGTATCCGGGCAGATAATAAAAAAATCTCATCATTGCATCGGCATTTTTTCGAATCCCGATACGGGGAGATATCCTCACTTCCCTACTGATCGGGCTTGGAAGAATCTCGGGGAATGCCGATTCTATTTCACCCCGTTGAACAAGATATACCCCAGGGCCTTTCAATTGCCGTCTCCAATCCGGCCCACCTGAATCGTTATCTTTACAAACATAAATCCCGTTATAATTCATATCTATCCCAAGAGCACTGCATACATTTCCCGGGCCCGAGCACAATCGTTTTTTCATATGCGCCGGCAGGTCATCCGGGTTCTTCACCGGCTCATTGGCACCCTTCCAGCCGGGGATCCGTCGTTCCATCATCTCACTGAGTCCAAAGAGAGGAAGCAGAGAACGAATGAGCACCGCTTCGCCCTGATTGACCGGACCGGAGACAATATTCATGCAATGATGGATGCCATAGCTCCGGTACACATAGAGAGAACCCGGCTGCTGAAACATTACCCGGTTACGTTCTGTTCTGCGCCTGTAGGAATGGGAGGCAGGGTCATCTTCCGTATACGCTTCGGTCTCTATGATCATTCCTCCGCAGCGTGGGACTACCTGCCCGGAATGGGCTGCGTTGCTGTCAGCGGTGATAATATAGCTTCCAAGTAACTCCCTGGCTAAGCGCCGTGTAGTATTCGGGAAATCCCATACTGCCATCGGCGAAACTGATCGGTCGGAAACCTTATGTCCTTTCATCCGATTATTCTAAAACAGCTTTTACAACGGGTACATAGTACTCACAAAATTTCCATAGAACCCTGAAATGCTGAGAAAAAGACCCTTATTGACAAAGCAAAATACGTTCTATATATTTAGGCCTCGCTAATTGGAGAGGTGTCCGAGTGGTTTAAGGAGGCGGTCTTGAAAACCGTTGTACGGTAGCCCCGTACCGTGGGTTCGAATCCCACCCTCTCCGTTAATCAAACAGCCCGGAAAATTCTTCGGAATGATTTGATTTATTTAATAATTATCTATACAATGCGTGCATTACTGCGCAATTGGAGAGGTGCGAGAGCGGCCGAATCGGGCTCCCTGCTAAGGAGTTGTGCCCTAACCGGGTACCGTGGGTTCGAATCCCACCCTCTCCGTTTTTTGATCCCGTAGCTCAGCTGGATAGAGCATCAGTTTGCGGAACTGAGGGTCGGTGGTTCGAGTCCACTCGGGATCGTGGCTGTGTTCACCGCAGCTTCCTGCAGCAGTGTGGATCAGCAAATATGTATGTTCTTCTGACGTCCAGGAAGAAAACTGGAGAGATGACCGAGCGGTCGAAGGTGCACGCCTGGAACGCGTGTGTGCCCTACCCGGGTACCGAGGGTTCGAATCCCTCTCTCTCCGTTGCCCCTTTAGTTATGTTGTCAGGCACTGTGCAATGTGCCATTACCCAACCCCGTCAGGCCCGGAAGGGAGCAGCGGTAAGTAACTGGTATGTGTGCCGCAGTTCGCTTGACTTCTGACTGAAGGGGTTTTTTTATTTTAAAAAATCCGTAAAATAGCGCCATGGCATATGAAGTGACAGCAAGCCGGAAGAGACCCCGGAATTTTAATACCTTGGTGGGTCAGGAATTTGTGACCGCCACCCTCCTCAATGCGCTGAAAACCCGGCGTATCGCCCATGCATATCTGTTTTCCGGTCCCCGGGGAGTGGGAAAGACGTCCACGGCTCGTATTTTGGCCAGGGCGCTGAATTGCCCCGATGATAGTAAAATGGGAACCCCTGAAGGTTTCGATTATCCCGGGGCTGAAGAAATCAGCAGAGGCGTTGCCATGGATGTTATTGAAATCGACGGTGCATCCAATACTTCGGTGAATGATGTCCGTGCAATCAAGGACGAAGTTCTCTTCCCTCCTCAGAGCAGCCGATATAAGATATATATAATTGATGAAGTTCACATGCTTTCAAACTCGGCTTTCAATGCATTGCTGAAAACCATAGAGGAACCTCCCCATTATATCATCTTCATATTTGCCACCACAGAGATTCATAAAGTACCAGCAACCATACGCTCACGCTGTCAGCAGTTCAACTTTCGGCTTATCCCCATTGAAGAGATTATTCAGCTTCTTACGGAAGCGGCGAAAGAGATAGGTATCGGGGCAGAAGAAGATGCCCTCTTCTGGATAGCCCGGGAGTCTACCGGTTCCATGCGGGATGCGTATACGCTTTTTGATCAGGTGGCGTCCTTCTCAGACGGTCATATCACTCTGGATAAAATCAAAGAAAAACTGGGACTGTTGGGAATTGATGAACTCAATGCCTTTACCGAATTAATTGTTGAGCAGAGAGAAAAGGAAACCCTTGAATATCTTGATGGGATGTTTTCCGCCGGGATATCTGTAGAACAGTTAATTATTGATCTCAGCGATTATTTCCGGGGATTGCTGTTCGCCGCCCAGGGTGTGAATAGAGACGGTTTATTAGGACATCCGCTGAAAAGCTATTCAGATAAAGTGGTTCATGCTCTCAAACCGACTCAGCTGGAGAAAATTCTTGAAATGCTTCTTCAGGCTTACCGTGATATCCGCTATACGGTGAATGCAAGGCTGGAACTGGAAATACTGATCAGTAAAATAACCCGAATCTCCAAGTATCTGGAACCGGAAGAAATTGTTGAGAGGCTGCGGGAGCTGAAGCAGGAGATCACAGAAATGCCCGGCGATACCCCGCTTAATAATCCCCGTGTATCGGATCCCGGGTTACCCCTCCCAAGTCCCGGGCAGCAATTGAGTGAACAGCCGACCGTTGAGCAAGCCCACAAACCCCGCTCCGGTCCCGATGAGCCTGAGAGTGAAGCTCCCTCAGGATCCGGCCATCTCAGCCAGGAACAGTGGGAGATGCTCATTCAGCGTATTCAGGACGAAAGTCCAACCCTTGCGGCAACTCTTAGCGCAGCCATCGGCCGAGAGCAAGATGGTGAGCATCTGACCATACAGTTCAGTACGGCGATGCACGCCGGAACCGCCCGCCAGGAAATGAAATTCATTGCAGACAGTATTCAGGAATTATTTGGAATACATGTTGTAATTAATATTACCCATAGCGATATTCAGGAAGAAGAGGTTCAGGAAGATCCGGATGTGGCTATGGTTAAAAAAGTTTTTCGCGGCGAACTGCTGAACTAATAACAACATCAAAAAAGAGGTGTAAAGATGAATCCCATGGATCTTATAAAAAACTTTGGAAACATACAGGAAAAGCTGAAGGAATCCCAGGAGAAAATGAAATCCATTCGTGTTACCGGTTCTGCAGGCGGTGATATGGTGAGAGTGGAGCTTTCAGGCGATATGGCCATTGCTGGAATTATTATCAGTCCTGAAGCCGTTGATCCTGAGGATATCGAAATGCTTCAGGATCTTATCCGAGCCGCCCACGCAGATGCACTGGTGAAAGTGAGGGAAAAACTCAGCGAAGAGATGGGTTCTCTTACCGGCGGCATGGATATTCCCCCGGGTTTTCTGGGATAATCGGAAATGGACCATCTTGATTCTCTCATTCATCTCCTTTCCCGGTTGCCCGGGATTGGGAAAAAAAGCGCCACCAGAATGGCGTATTATCTCCTTCAAAGCGATGAGGATTTCACCCGGAATTTAGGTGAGCATATTAGCTCGCTCAAGGAAAAGATCTCACGCTGTCAGCGCTGCGGCAATTATTCTGAACATGATCTTTGTCCGGTATGCGCGGATCCCCGCAGGGACGCAGGACTCATATGTGTGGTTGAGCAACCACAGGATATTGCGGTTCTTGAAGCATCACATGAATATACCGGGTATTACCATGTTCTTCACGGAGTCCTGGCACCCCTGGATGGGGTGGGTCCATCGGAATTGAATATTCAGTCGCTGATCAGCCGTGTGGGTGAAGGGAGCGTGGGGGAATTGATTATCGCCACTAATCCTACCGTTGAAGGGGATACAACCGCACTGTACCTGAAGAAACTGGTGGAGCATTTAGGGGTTTCCGTGAGCAGACTCGCTCTGGGCCTTCCGGTGGGCGGTGATCTCGAATATGCCGACCGTCTTACCTTGGCCAGAAGTTTGAAAGGACGCACGATGCTCTGACTGGAAAGCGTTCAGACAACGGGGCGGGCCTGCCCGCCGCCCCGCTTTCCAAAAATGCGGAGCAATTTTGGAAAACATGCCGGTAAACGCTTATGAATCCGGCAGGGCAGCATTATCCGCGATGGAACGGAGTATGGGGAGAAGTTCAGTGAAACCCCGGAACAGGTCGGCCTTCTCCGCTTCCAGAAAAGAGGAGAGAACCCATTTCTGTATTGGGAATGAAGGGTTCTCCGGCCGACCGATTCCAAGGGCAATCCGCAGAAAATCGTTTTTACCCAGATGCTGCTTTACTGAGCGCAGACCGTTATGACCTTTCAGGCCACCTCCCCGGCGGGTTTTCCACTCCCCTGGCTTCATATCCAGTTCATCGTACACTACCAGAATTTCCTCCACGGGAATGGAAAAGAACGATGATATTTCCTGAATACCTTCACCGCTTTTGTTCATGAATGTATGGGGAACATAGAAATACACGGTGTTTTGTCCGGGAATTTGGTGTTTGGTAAATGAGCCCTTGAATTTCTGTTGCCAAGTGAGCGGGCTTTCCTGTTCCAATGCTTCAAGAAGCATCCATGCGGCGTTATGACGGGTTTGAGAGTACTGCCTTCCCGGGTTTCCCAGAAAACATAGCAATGATATTCTTTCAGACATATACCTAGTATTATCAGATACGAATAAAAAAAGCATCAGGATAGGCAATGTTCAGAATTACATATTCCAACAGATCCCAAATGAAACCAGGTGATATCCTGTTGAGATTCACCCCCCAGCGGAGCGATCGGGTTCAGTTGCGAAGCACCGGGGGAAGATTGGAGGCGGCAAACGTTCATGAAAATGACTTGAGTGATCGGGGGTTGATAAGCGCGGGCCGGCTCTCTGATACGGATGTATGGACAGGATTCGGAGCAGAAGCGATGAGGTATGCCGGCCCTGAAGAAATAGAGCACGGATTGGATGATGGTTGGTACGAGTTCAAACTTCGGGACCTGTATGCTCATATGGATGAAGAGCTATTTCAGGCAGTGGTCAGAAGCTCGCAGATTCTATATTGGATGGGCAGAACCCGATTCTGCGGTTCCTGTGGTTCTCCCGCCGCTCCAGGAGACGAGGATCTTTCCATGGTGTGTACCGGATGCGGGGAAACCTATTACCCGCAAATTGCTCCGGCCATAATTGTGGCCATCCGGAACGGAGACAAGCTGCTTATGGTACGGAATCAAAAGCGGCCCCAAGGGTTCTATGGACTGGTAGCCGGTTTTGTCGAGGCCGGCGAGAGCCTTGAAGAAGCGGTACACAGGGAGGTCTTTGAGGAGACCAACCTCCGGGTGAAAAATCTGAAATATGTCCGCAGTCAATCCTGGCCCTTCCCCAATTCACATATGATAGCCTTTTCTGCAGAATCTGCAGGGGGTGAAATTAAGTTTATCGATGGTGAGCTTGTAGAAGCGAAGTGGTTTTCCGCGGAGGAAATACCCAACCGGATGCCGGGTTTCAGCGTGGGAAGTAAATTGGTTGCGGATTTTATTCACCGGGTTGCGCAAGAGAGGGGTTCAAACCGGGAGGCTAAATAGCTCCCCCCGGAAGTTTGAACCTTCAAAACGATGTGCATTACAGCACGTGTTTCGAAATTTCCTCTAGAGTTTATCGATAAGCATTGAACATTTACCGCTGGGAATGGGCAGGGTCTTTTTCTTGTCTCCCAGTATATCTATGGTGAAATAGTAGAGTTTTTCACTTTCCAGACGAATTTCCCAGCCCCTCTTACTTTTGTTGCTGAGAATTGTAATGAGGTTTCGTTTTAAGGAAAGGTTTTCAATTCCCATGGCTTCCAGGGTGGGTACAATCCAGTCCACAGTTTTCCGGGGAAGGCTGATATATAATCCAATGATATTTTCAATCATTAAGGCGACGGTGGAAAGGCCAATGAAAGGAAGGTACATGGCTCTTGGGAATTCTTTATTCCCCTCCCAAAGAGCCGCTCCATCCCGCATAGGTCTGTAGGCTTCATACACGTTACCCCGCTTATTATCATCCGGATGAAGGGTGTCCAGCATATAATACATATGCCGGATACTGGAGTCCCGGGCCAGGTCATATGCCTGATATTTTTCCAGCCCTTTAATCACCATGAATGTGAGATACGGATATACTGATCCGCAGTATCCCTTTCCCAATTCGTCGAATTCCGGTTCATCTGCGGCAAGGGAAGGAAAGGGGTGGGGTGTGCCAAATGTATCCGGGTTTTTCAGATGAGCGAGAAGCAGATCGAATTTTGCATCGTTGGGGAGTTCCGCCAAAAGGCTCCAGAAACCGCCAATGGTTTTTACTTTAAGCTGCTCTTCATTGGCATCCAGATCAAAATAAAAACCTGCTTCTTCATCCCACATCTTTTGATTTATTTTAGTTTTCAGAGAAAAGTAGTGCCGTTTATATTTAAACGCTATTTCCTTGTCGTTAAGAATATCTCCCAGCTCGCTCATATAGAGGGCATTAATGGCCATTACGGTATTAAAATCCAAGAGGTATTTGGCTTCTTTTCTTGGTGAGTTGTCCATTCCGGTTGCAGAAAGGGGAACTACATACAAGCCATTCTCAGCCCGGAAATTGGACTCAAGCCAAGAGAAATATTTTTCCAGGATGGGCATGATATCTTTAATCCGCTTTTTATTGCCCAGTTTGTGAAACAGGTTGTATTCGGCCCAGGAAAACAGAGGAAGCCCCACAGATTCGGGGTTTTCCTCGGTGAAAACCGGTTTGTCATCCGCAAGGGAATACAGATGCCGGATTGCGCCGTTTTCTTCCTGCCGGCTGTAGAAAAAATCCAGTTGGGGAAGGCTGGGATAGATTTTATTACTATATACCAGAAAGAAGGTGGAGAAGTTGCTGTCCAGTGAACTAATCCTGTCCCCTTCCGGCGGGGTAAAAATGCGTGTCGGAGTTCCGTTGATATCTACTTCATCTGAGTAGTAATCTTCCACCCATGCCCAGGTTTGGTTGTAAATGTCCACAAAATCCTGGTCATAAAAACGGATACTGGGAAATTCCTTTTTTTGCACTGAGTCTCCTTATGTCTTTCCGTGTAAGTATACAGGGTCCATTATAACATGATTGATTGGTTTTTAGATTAAGAAACTGAAATTAGCATTTTTGAACGGGGGAAGTCAAATTCGCTTATGGGATGCATGTGCATATTTATTCACTAAATATACGGCGGTACTGCATAAAACCTTGACTTTTCACCTCCCACTGTGTACAAAAATCAGATATGGATACAAAAGAACTGGATATTACTGCTGAGCTTGCACACATTGAACTCAGTGACGAAGAAAAGTCAGGATTCGCTCAAGCGGTGAGTCAACTGGTGGAATATTTTGAGGTCATGGATCAGATGGAGCTGAAGCAGGGCGATGTGGAGCACCATATCCCCATTAAGAGCAATGCACTGCGGAAAGATCAGGCTTCTGAATCCCCACTCAGCGATGATATTCTTGAGCAGGCACCGGATCTGGAAGACAGATTCATCGCTATCCCCAACGTATTATAGAATCCTCATTTGCTGTGAAATCTGGTCCGAAGCGGCACAGTGTTCAGAGCGAAACAATTCTCTTAAAGTAGGACGGAGTTATATGAAAGACTGGAAAGCCAGCACCCGTGAAGGCCTGGCCGAATACCGGAAGTTTGTAACGGACCGCGATGCGGCCGTATCGGCATTTCTTCACTTTTCCCCGAAGGAACGGAACAAGACAACTGCGGCGTCCGAGACCGCTGAGCAAAAGCCCCTTTCAAATTCCAATAATTACGACAATAACTCCCTTGAAGACCTTCCCTATGCAGTAAAAGACAATATCGCCGTTAAACAGATGCCTCTGAGTTGCGGGTCAAAGTTTCTTGAAAATTTTGTTTCACCCTACGACGCCACGGTAATAACGCGGCTGAGTGAACATGGGGCTGTACCCGCAGGGAAAACCAACATGGATGAATTCGGTATGGGGTCTTCAGGCGACAATTCCGCACTCCAGCAAAGCCATAACCCCTGGGATCTGAGCAGGGTGTGCGGAGGTTCCTCCGGAGGCTCGGCCGCGGCGGTTGCTGCCGGACTGGTGCCTTTTGCCCTGGGATCGGATACTGGAGGTTCTGTGCGTCAGCCTGCAGCATTTTGCGGAATTTACGGACTGAAACCTAGTTACGGCTCGGTTAGCCGATATGGACTTGTGGCCTATGCATCATCTTTGGATGTTATCGGGGTGATGGCAGCAGACATAGATATCACCCGTGATGTGTTCCATGCAATCCGGGGCAGGGACGAAATGGATCAGAGTTCCGTAGATTATCGGGACTTCCCGGTGGAAAAAGAACGGGTGAAAACCATCGGAATTCTTACCGGGGAGCTGGGGTTAAGCGAAGAAATGGGAGAGGCCTACGGGCAGGCTGTAGAGCATTTGCAGAAAGCCGGGTATGAGCTGAAAGAAGTAGAGATGCCCAGTCTTGAATACACGGTGCCCTCTTACTACACCATTGCGACAGCAGAAGCCAGCGCAAATCTGGCCCGATTTAACGGTGTTCGCTATGGTGAGCGGCCGATCTTTGCGGAAAACCCTGATGAACTGGTCAGGAAGTCCCGGGATGCGGGATTTGGAGACGAGGTAAAGCTGCGCATTCTTCTGGGTACCTATGTACTTCGCTCCGGTTTCCAGGATCGTTTTTATCAGAAGGCCCAGCAGATTCGGACGGAAATCCGGAGGGAGTTTAGAGAGCTGTTCGAAAGTGTGGACACATTAATGCTGCCGGTTTTTCCCACCCAGGCCTTCCCCCATGGTGAATTGGGATTGGATGCATTCCAGCAGAAAATCTCAGACAGATTCACCACTGCTGCCAATCTCACCGGTCTGCCGGGACTGTCTGTTCCCGGACCGTTGCTGAATAATCTGCCAACCGCTGTTCAGTTCATGGCCCCGGCTTTCCATGAACACTTGTTGTTCGAATGCGGCGAGTCCTTGGGCGGCAGCTTTCCTATTCAAAACCCCGGAGATTTTCCGCCGGAGTACCGGCTGGAGAGGGGGTGATCATGGGTCAAATTAAGGAGAATCGGATGTACCAGTCGTTTATCGGGTTGGAGATACATGTACAGCTCACCACAGATTCAAAAGTGTTCTGCAGCTGTAAAAATCATTTTGGGGATGAGCCGAATACCAATGTTTGCCCAGTCTGTATGGGCCTGCCGGGCTCTCTCCCCGCATTGAACGAAGAAGCCATTAAGAAATCATATGCTGTAGCCCGGGCTCTGAACTGCACTCTCAGTGAAGAATGTGTTTTTGAACGAAAAAATTATTTTTACCCGGATTTGCCCAAGAACTATCAGATTTCACAATTTGAAAAGCCCTTGGGAACCAACGGGTACATTGATATAGAGTTTAACGGTAAAAAAAAGAGGGTCCGAATTCATGAATGTCATCTTGAAGAAGATGCGGGCAAAATGGTCCATGCGGGAGATATGAGCCTTCTGGATTTTAACCGTACCGGTACACCCCTGCTTGAAATTGTTACCGAACCGGATCTTGAGCTGGCTGAGGAAGCCGAGGTGCTTATCCAGGAACTGCGAAGAATCGTACGCTACCTTGGGGTCTCCGACGGAAATATGGAAGAAGGGTCCATGAGGGCGGATGCCAACGTATCTATCAACCCTGTAGGCCGCGGACTGGGAAATAAGGTGGAAGTGAAAAACTTGAACTCCTCACGATTTGTCCGCAAGTCTCTTAGCTTCGAAATTTCACGCCAAAGCGACATAATGGAAAAGGGCGGAACCATAGTTCAGGAGACCCGGCTCTGGAATGAGAACCGTGATCAGACAGAAATTATGCGTACCAAGGAAAACGCCAACGATTACCGGTATTTCCCAGAACCTGATCTGCCTCCGTTCAGGACCGACAAGGAGTTTCTTTCTCAGGTGGAAGGACTGCAGGTAGAACTGCCGCTCAGCCGAAGAGAACGCTACCGCAACGATTACGGATTAAACGATCTTCAGGCTGATTTTATCTGCGATGAAAAGTTTACCGCCGTTTTTTTTTAAGAATGCATACAGGGAGGGGCCGAACCCCTCCAGCTGGTTTCATGGCTGAGCAGCGATGTACAAAAGGAACTGAACCGACACGCTATGGTGCTGGAACACAGCCCCTTGAGCTCCGGGCGTATGGTGGCAATGCTCCGTTTGCTGACCCAGGGTCGGATCCATGGAAAGATTGCCAAGCAGGTGCTCCAGGTCATATTTGAAGAGGACAAGGATCCTGAAGATATTATCAAGGAGCGGAACTGGGAACAGATAACCGATTCCCGGGCTATTCAGGAAATTATCGACGCAGTTCTCACTGAATTTCCCAAAGCAGTACAGGAAATACAGGCAGGAGATTCAAAGCCGCTTAAATTCCTCATGGGGAAGGTGATGCAGGCAAGCTCCGGACGTGCCGAACCCAAAAAAGTGCAACAGTTGCTTTCTGCTTCATTGCAGGTACGCACCCTGGACATACTCAGCTTTGGAGGAGCCATATCTGGAACCAGGCGGGGGGACGGATTCATCGAGCCCGGAGATATGCTGAATATCCGGAAATACCTGGATCAGGACGGTGAGATAGCCTCAGATCTGCGCTTTGAAGAAATTCAGATGGGTAAATTTCTGAGTGAGGAACTTACACCTGAGGATTGGGCGGCCCTGGTTTACAGGGTTTTCAAGCTTCTCAAGCGGGGAAGCAACGGTATTCTTATTGCGCACGGTACTGATACCCTTGCATACACGGCTGCTCTTCTTCACTGGTTCTTCGGTTCTTCAGACACCCCTATTCTTCTTACTGCAGCGGTAAATCCATTGGAAGAGGATTCTTCGGGAGTAGATCATCTGAAAAACGGAATTATGGAACTGGAAGCTGCGGGAAGGAAGGGTTGGCCCGATTTGGATGTTGCCGGACCGTCCTCTGTGCGGGTGTCTGTTTCCGGACGGGTATATCCTGCATATAATCTGAAATTTAGAAATTTTGAAGATGGAGCGCAGCTGTTCAGTACATGGAATGAAGCAATCTTGAAAAAAACGGGAAGAAATGCCGTTCTGGATCTGGACCGGCTGAATGAACTGCCTGAGCTGGATTATATGACAGCTGTTTTCGAACAGATTCTGAAAAGAGTTGCTGTGGTGAAAATCTACCCAGGAATGCAAAGCTCTCTTATCAGGGCTTTGATCGATCAGGGGGTTACATGCCTGATTCTTGAATTGTATGATTCAGGCACGGCAAATCTCAGCCAGTCTCCTTTCTCTATCAGGGATGCTCTGGAGTATGGGCGGGAGAAAGGGGTGCGCTTCTATTGTACTTCCCAGCAGGAGGGCCTTGTTGACTTTGCCGATTATGTTACCAGCCACCAATTGTGGAAGGAAGGTGCTCAGGCAATGGGCCCGGACAGCTCCGAGTCTGCATTTACCAGAGTGATTGCTCAGGAATTTGCAGCACAGCTTGAAGAGGATGATAAAGTATGATGACGCGAACACTGGCACGGGATCTGCCGGAGTATGAAGGCAAAGAAGTAACAGTTTCCGGATGGGTTCACAGAATTCGTGAACTGGGGGCGATAAGTTTTGTACTTCTCAGGGACCGCAGCGGAATACTCCAACTGGTATATGAGGGAAAGCTAGAGTACAGCCTTGAATCGGTTATTCAGGTTCGGGGAACTGTACAGGCAAACCCTAAGGCCCCGGGGGGATTCGAGATTCAGGCCCTGGAAAGCAATACCTTGGCGCCTGCTGCGCCGGACCTTCCGTTTCAAATCAATCAGGATGCGGACGGCACCGGTATAGAGTCTGTTCTGGATAATAGAATGATCAGCATTCGTAATCCAAAAATTCTGGATATCTTCCGTCTCCAAAGTTCGGTTATCAAGTATTTTCAGGAATATGTGCGAAGTCTTGATTTTACAGAAATAAAGACCAGCAAGCTGATCGGTTCCGGTACCGAAGGGGGAACCGGCCTTTTTGAGGTTGCTTACTTCGACACTTCAGTGTATCTCGCCCAAAGCCCTCAGTTCTATAAACAGGCAATGGTGGCCAGCGGGCTGGAACGTGTTTTCGAGGTGGGGGCAGCCTATCGGGCTGAAAAACATGATACACCCCGGCATTTGAATGAATACGTTTCCCTGGATGTGGAACTTGCGTTTATTGAGGATGAGCATGATCTCATGGATATTGAAGCGGGGATTTTAAAAGCCATTTTCCAGGGTGTACGGGAAAACGAATCAGAAATTCTCAAAAAATACGGAACTTCTGTGCCCGATGATGAGGCGGTGGAAAACATACCCCGTATCACCCATGAGGATGCGAAGAAAATCATCTCACAGCGGGGTGGCAAGAAAGTCTTTGAAATTAACCCGGAAGGGGAACGACTGATTTGTGAATGGGCTGAGGAAGAGCATTCTGTGCCTGCGGTTTTTATTACCGCTTTTCCGAGGAAAAAACGGCCGTTTTACACCTATCCTGACGGATTGAAGACCAAAAGCTTTGACCTGATTTTCCGGGGGCTCGAGATAACCACCGGCGGACGGCGAATTAACGAGTATGAAATGATGAAAGAAACCTTGCCCAAATTCGGCATGACCGAGGAAGGTCTCGGCGGTTACATCGATATTTTCAAATACGGTTGTCCTCCCCACGGAGGTTTCGCAATTGGTTTAGAGAGAATAACCCAGAAAATCCTCGGCCTTTCCAACGTGAAGGAAGCCAGTCTATTTCCCCGGGACAGAAAACGGATTGTTCCCTGAGTCTTTGTCTCGGAGTGCCCCGGATTCCTCTGTGGATTCCTAAGGGGCTTATTAAGTTCCAAAAATCGAAGGGAAAAAAAACGGCCGCCGGGTTATTTCCGGGCGGCCGTTGTGTTGTATGCGTAAGCCAGGGATAATTCAGGAACCTTTGGAGGATGCGATGCTGATGTTTTTCAGTTTCTCCAGAGTTTCATCTATTTGGGTTAAATCAACCGGCAATACCACCTGAGTATCTTTTTTCGCCAGAGATTTCATGGATTGAAGGTAACCCTCCATAATCTGCAGGTTCAATGCCTCATCGCCACCGTCCACAGAAATTGCCTTTGCGAGTGTACGAATGCTGTTGGCACTTGCCTTTGCGATTGCCAGAATTTCAGACGCCCGGCCCTGGGCTTCATTAATCAGCTGTTCTTTGATCCCTTCGGAACGGTTAATATTTTCTTCCATTTCACCGAGGCTGTGGTTCACTTTGGAATCCCGTTCACCTTCGGATCGGGCGATTACAGCTCGCCGGTCCCGATCGGCACGCATTTGCACTTCCATGGCCTGAAGAATATCCGGAGGAACGGTAATATCTCTAATTTCATATCTGGTTACCTTAACCCCCCACGGATCGGTGGCTTCATCAACTTCTTTTAAGATAGCTGCGTTTATCTTTTCCCGTTCTTCGAAGGTTTTATCCAGATCCAGTTTTCCGATAACCGAACGCATGGTGGTCTGGGCAAGGTAAATCGTTGCGAGACGATAATTGGTAATGCCGTAACTTGCCTTTTTTGGATCCATAACCTGAAAATACAGTACGCCGTCAACCTGTATTTTCACATTGTCCAGAGTGAAGCAGCTCTGGCTGGGGACATCCAGGGCCTGCTCTTTCAGTGAGTGCTGGTATCGCACTTTATCGATAAAGGGAATCAGTAAATGAAGACCCGCCTCCATGGTATTGCTGAATTTTCCCAGACGCTCAACCACCCGTACCGTTTTGGCCGGAATAATCTGTATGCTCCGGATAACTGAAATAACAACCGTAAGACCGAAACCGGCCAGTAAAATGTTTATAAGTAGCATTCCGCTCATGCTGCACCTCCCTGAGATCCCCCTGATTTGCCGGGGAGAACGCTTGCAATCAGCGATTGAACCTGTGCCAGGTCGTGGGGCATTACCGATACATGTGAATCGGTAAGAATTTCCTCAAGCTGCTGAATGAACTGGTTGGTTAACCGAAGATTCACAGCCTTCTCGCCATTGGGCTCTCTTATGGCCCCGGCTATCTCCTGGAGTCCCTGTGCTGTGGCATCTGCTACAATGGTAATTGCTTCGGCTCGGCCCTGAGCTTCGTTAATCTTTTTTTGTCTGTCACCCTGAGATTTATTGATAGACTCACTCTTGTCTCCCTGAGACACATTAATGCGGCTCTGTTTGACCCCTTCGGATTCCAGAATTTCCGCACGTTTTTCACGCTCGGCTCTCACCTGGGCCTCCATTGCATCAACAATGGGGTTTTCCGGAGTAATATCTTTGATCTCATAGCGAGTGACTTTAATACCCCATGGGTCTGAAGCTTCATCTACCGCCTTTACAATGGCGTTATTCATTATCTCACGTTCAGAGAAGGTGCGATCCAATTCAAGCTTCCCGATTTCACTTCGCATGTTTGATTGAGCAAGCTGTGCGGCGGCATACCGGTAATTGTCGATCCCGTAGCTTGCCTTTTCCGCATCCATCACCTTAAGATACAGTACACCATCAACTGTTACCTGAACATTATCCCGGGTTATACAGATTTGGGGAGGTACATCGATCACCTCTTCCTTTAATTCATGCTTATCAACAACCCGTTGAATCCCGGGAAGAACCATGTGAAAGCCGGGTCCCAATGTCTTCTGAAATTTACCGAAAAATTCGATAACCCACGCCTGCTGTTCCGGGACGATACGCAGGAGCTTGAAGAATACAAATACCACCAGGGCTGCAAGACCACCGCTGATCAGCAAGCCGCTAAAAAAATCCATATTGCCTCCTTACTCTAATGAATCCACATCAATTTTTCTGATGATCAGGTTTCTTTCCATTACTAAACATCAGTTATATATGTATACGTACTTGGACCTGTAAATATTCAAAAAAAGCTCAGAAATCTCCTGCATCTTCATCATCCGGAAGAAGAGGGTCTCCAACATAATAGGTCATTCCTTCCTGTTTAAGAATCCAGACCTTATCTCCGGGTTGATAGGTTTTATCGAAACTCAATGCAGCCCAGCTGGTGCCCTTATAGCGGATACGTCCGCTGGTTTCCGGCCCGATTGTTTCAAGCACTTCCACTGTACGCCCACCGTCATCATATTCATGATCTTTTGAAGTGATCTGTTTGCCGCGGAAAATCTTTTTGAAGTATTTGCGCAAACTCACCAGAGAAAGGGTGGAAAAACCAAGCCAAATGAGAACCTGCGGAAAAAGAGAACCGGTAATCCCGGGAATGAGGGCGGTCAGGAGTGCAGTAAGAAGAGCACCTGTACCGAAAAAAATGATAACAAGTCCGGGAATAAAAAACTCTGCAATGATCATGAAAAAACCAATGATAGCCCAAATAATTGCCATGAAATCCATGTGTATCCTCCAGAATAGATAAGACGGTTTGAATGCGCTGCGGTATTATTCTGCGGGTGTTATCGGTCCGCTGATTTGGAATGCATTCAACAGGTCCGCATGTATTGTATCACCTAAATGGGGTGAGAAATGAAAAAAAGATGTACGGGAGGAGATCTCCCTGTCCGACTGAATGATCTCAAGAAAGTCTTCCCTTTCCTTAAGATCCATTAGAGATTCCACAACCACAAGCCGGTCAAAGCGTCGTGCGGCAATTTCAGATCTCAGGTCTTCAGGGTCTTCCGAGCAGCTGAGAAAAAGAAACCTTCTCGCCTGGCGGCTTAATGCCTGTTCCATTGCCCGTTGGGCATGGTGAATTGTTTCCTCCGGAGTTTCGTGAATGGTGGTGTGTTTGTTATGGCTGCGGAGGATTTCATTATAATAATCGCGGTATGAAGGTGCGTACAGGCTCCCGCTCTTCCCTGCTACCTGCCGGGCGAGAGCTTCGCTTTCCTTTCCGGCAAGGATACCTATTCGTTTTATAAAATAGGGACGGACCGTTTCCGGAAGGAAATCCCAGTAATTCAATGGATGATTCCTGATATCCGTGCCGGAGACCGGCAGCTGATCCCGATTAGGATCCACAGGAATGAATTCGGCATCCAGTTCTTTTGCCAGACTCCACCCGTATTCCTCCGATGCGAACAGATAATCGGCGCCTTCTCCCGCACCGGTCTCAGCCATATGACGCTTGACCGCATCCGCCCATATTTTGTGGGCGTTGGGCTGCTGCCGGTTGGCGTCGGGATTTTCCTCTGTGATATGGATATTGTGGGCATCAGGATATAATTCCTTCATCCATTGAAACCTGAGATCACCAGGAATCCTGTCCCTGGAAAGAGTACATACAAAGATATACAATTCATCCACAAAGGATGTCGCAAAATCTATGAGGTATTTGTGACCGTTATGGGGTGGGTTGAAGCGACCAATAATTACGCCCCGCTGAATTTTTTTCATACCCTAAGAATACCCTTGTGTTTCTGTCACAATCAATACAAGATTTTGTATAATGGCCGGAGAGGAGCGGAAAATGATTGTTTCAATAGATCTTGGCGGGACAAAGATGCTGACAGCCTTGTATTCCGATGATCAGGATATCCTGGACAGTGTGAAAACGAAAACGCCACAGACCACAGACGGTGATGAAATTTTAAAGCTGATGCTCGAAAGCGTGAAAGAATTGAAGAAAAAAAATTCCCTCAACGACAGCAATATTCACGGAATTGCCGTGGCAGTGCCTTCAGCGGTGGATTTCAAAAACGGTGTTGTGTTATCCGCTACAAATATCGGGTTTGAACATTATCCGCTTCGGGACAAGCTAAATGAAGCTTTGGGGATACCCGCGCTGGTGGAAAATGACGTAAATGCAGGAATATACGGTGAGTTCAAGCGGGGAGCCGGTCGGGGAAGGCGCCACATTATCGGCATATATCCTGGAACGGGTATCGGCGGAGGAATGGTTCTCAATGGACATCTCTACCGGGGTGCCAGCGGCGGTGCCGGAGAGCTGGGACACATGATTGTCCAGTCAAACGGGCGTCTCTGCGGTTGCGGTAGCTACGGCTGTCTGGAAACTCTTGCTTCCAAGACCGCGCTAGCCAAGGATTTGGTACAGCTGGCATCCACTGGTAAAGCTCCTAGCATTCTGGAGAAAGCGGGGACAGATTTTACAAAGATCAAAAGCAGTCATATTAAAAAATCCATGGATGCGGGGGAAGAAGCTGCCATAGATTTGGTGCACCGGGCTGCAGAGTTTCTTGGAATTGGCATGGCCAATTATGTAAATATTTTTAATCCTGAAATGATCGTTCTCGGTGGAGGCCTCATAGAGAAGCTGGGAGAGGATTTTGTAAAACGGTCCGAAAGAACAATGAGGGAAAATGCAATGCCCGTTCTATTAAAAGATGTGGAAGTGAAAATTGCAGAACTGGGTGATGATACGGTGATTACCGGAGCTGCCCTTCTTCTTCACGATGAATTTGGAGTTTCATGAGAAAAAAAAATTCAACTGAGTCAACAAAACAGGAACACGCCGGGGTAAATCCGGATTCAAGATCCGGAGAAACGGTCGTAGCGGTAATTGATGTGGGTTCAACCGCTATCAGACTGGTAATTCTTGAACTGGACGCCCACGGGGGGTATCAACGTTTGGACCGGGCCAGCAGACCCGTGGGTCTGGGGCGGGACGTGTTTATTACCAAAACAATCAAAGCCGCCAGTATGATGCAGGCGGTGCAGATAATGACCGGCTTTGCCGAGCTTCTGAAGAGCTGGAATATAGAGCCCGAAGAAGCATACGTGGTTGCTACCAGTGCCGTACGGGAGGCGAGAAACAGAGATACCTTTGTTGACCGCATCCAGACCAAAACCGGCTTTCAGGTACAGATTATTGAAGGGGTGGAAGAAAATCATCTCACATATATCGCCGTCCTTCATGCGGTGGAAAATTTCCGGGCCTCGTTTTCCCGTTCAAATTCCATCATCATGGAGGTGGGCGGGGGTTCCACTGAGCTGATGATTATGTATCGGGGGAAGATGCAGGCCGCCCAGAGTCTGAAGGTTGGAACGCTTCGTCTGGAACAACAACTGAAAAGCCGTTGGGATTCCGGGGAAAACATGGAGGAGTTTCTCAGAGAACAGTTTCGCCTCCATGTTGCCAATCTCCATACTGATACAGATCTAAAACGGATCAGGTATTTTATCATGGTTGGAGGGGACGCCCGGATTGCAAGCTATAACAGCGGAGAAAGCGTTGGAGAACACTATTCTATCATCAAGAGAGATAGGTTCTTCGATTTTGTGAATACGGTTCAGAAAAAAAGTGTAGAGGAAACCGTTCGGGATCTGGGAGTAACGTATAATGAGGCCGAGGGATTGCTGCCGGCTCTGTTGATTTTTAAAATTTTTCTGGAAGAGACCTCCGCTCAGGAGATTGTTGTCCCCGATGTGAGTATCCGGGAGGGGATCCTTCTGAGAAATGTAATGGGGCAGACAGCCGCACTGGATAAAAATTTCGCCAGTCAGGTAGTTGCCTCGGCCCTGAGTCTGGGAAAACGGTACCATATTGATGAGCGGCACGCCCATCGGGTGAAGGAATTAAGTCTTGAGCTCTATGACCAGCTCAGTGAAGAGCATGGTCTTGGGCTCAGGGAGCGTCTTTACCTGGAAGTGGCGGGACTGCTCCATGATGTAGGATATTTTATAAATCAGTCCGGACATCACAAGCACGGACAGTACATTGTTGCCCATTCGGAGATATTCGGACTTTCCCCTGAAGAGATCCGGATAATTTCCAATGTGGTACGTTATCACCGGGGTGCGAAACCAGTGAAATCCCATCTGGAATTTGGTACTTTGCCCAGACAACACCGCCTGGCGGTAATGAAGCTTGCAGCAATTTTGCGGGTGGCAGATGCATTGGACCGCGGACACGGGCAACATTTCCGTGATGTGCGGATAGAAATTGAAAACACCAACTTGTTTCTTTCAGGAGAGCATAGCGGTGACTTATCCATTGAACGCTACGGTCTCAATTTGAAAGCCGGGCTGTTTGAAGATGTGTACGGGTACAAGGTAATTCTCCGCTGACATTTCTGCCGTATACCGGGCAGCGGATTTTTGTAGGAATAATTAATGAAGAATACGAATAATGAAACACGCTATTTTAACCGGGAATTGAGCTGGATTGAGTTCAACCGAAGGGTATTGAATGAAGGGCTGCGAAGGGAAAAGCCTCTTCTCGAACGATTAAAGTTTCTCTCCATTGTAAGCAGCAATTTCGATGAATTTTTTATGGTCCGGGTCGCTTCTCTGAAAACCCAGTATCTTCAGGGGAACTATACCAATTGTCCAAGCAGAATGAGCCCGGAAGAACAGCTGAAGGCAATTTACAAGGAATACCGGGATATGCTTCAGCAGCAGTACAGGGTGCTTTTGGAAGAGATACTCCCGGAACTGAAGAGCAAAGGTTTTAAATATCTTGATATTCCTGATTTAAATGCTGAACAAAAGTCATCATTAAAGAAGAAATTTCTTAATGATTACTTTCCCCTCCTCACCCCGGTACGGGTGAACGGCAGAGAACCAATGGTGAAGTCGGGCAATATGAGGCTCCATGCAGGCTTTCTATTATGTCGGGATGGGGAAAGCGAGGAACATCTTGCGGTTGTGCAGCTGCCCAGTTCCGCCGAGCGGATTATCAGGTTGCCTTCAAAAGAAGGAGCCTTTTGTTTTACCTTGCTAGAAAATCTTGTGGTGATGTTTGCATCCAGCATCTTCCCGGGATACCAGGTCAAGGAACACGCCATGTTCCGGATCACCCGGGATGCAGATTTTGCAGTTGATGAAAGCAGGGACGAGGATTTTGTAGAGGCAATGGAACAGGTGCTCACCGAACGTCTGAGCTCTGAAGCCGTTCGGTTGAATTGCAGCAATACCAGTGAGAAAATTAACGATTTACTGCGAACCAGCCTGAGTCTCACCGAAGATGAGGTGTTCATTACCCCTAATCCTTTGGAGCTTGGAGATTTTATGGACCTGGTGTTTATTCAGGGCTTTGACTCACTCAGGGACGAGCCATGGAAGCCGGTAGAAATAATGCCGGATTCAGAGGAGCTCAGTATATGGGATTGGATTAAGACCCGGGATCGTCTTCTGCTGCATCCGTTTGAGAGCTTCACCCCGGTTATACGAATGCTGGAGCAAGCTGCACAGGATGAAGGCGTCTTGGCTATCAAAATGACGCTGTATCGGACCAGCAAGAACAGCCCGATTGTCCGTGCATTGGAAGCGGCAGCCCAAAATGGAAAACAGGTAACCGTACTTGTGGAATTAAAAGCCCGGTTCGACGAGAAGAGAAATATTGAATGGGCTGAACGGCTTGAACGTGCAGGGGTAATTGTTGTGTACGGAATCGCTGAGCTGAAAGTACATGCGAAGGCATTGCTGATTATCCGCAGGGAGGAGCGGGGAATCTCCCGGTATCTTCATCTTGGTACCGGAAATTATAACGATAAAACCGCTAAACTATATACAGATATCGGTCTTGTGACCTCAAGAGAAGATCTCTGCTATGAGGCGGGGCTGTTCTTCAATGCAATCACCGGATACTCTGCAGTACCCGCTTTGAGCAAGCTGTCCATGGCTCCCCATAATCTGAAGAACAAGATACTGCAGCTAATTGAACGGGAGAGGGATAAGCACAGCCGGGAGAATCCCGGGCACATTATGGTGAAAATCAACTCGCTTTCCGACCCTGTGATCATCGATGCCCTGTATGAGGCTTCCCGTGCGGGAGTTCGTATCGATCTGAATATCCGGGGTATTTGCATGCTGAAACCCGGTGTGGAGGGCTTAAGCGAAAATATTCGGGTTGTGTCCATTATCGACAGATATCTCGAGCATCCCCGTGCGCTCTATTTCCGCAACGGAGGAAGTCCTGAAGTTTACATCTCCAGTGCTGACTGGATGGGAAGGAATCTGGATAGGCGGGTTGAGCTGCTTACCCCGGTGGAAGACCTTCGCTGTGCACGATCCATTCATGAGATGCTTGATGTGTACATGAAGGATAACTCCCAGGCATATGAATTGGCCAAAAACGGGTCCTATACACGTGTAGCCCCCGGGGATGGGAAACACCGGATCCACGCCCAATGGGAGATGTATCAAAAAGCGCGAGACGGGGATCATGGAGACGGGACTCAGAATGCACGGGTTTTCAGCGTCCGCCGTCGTCCACCGAAAGCTACGTAATAGTGGGCCTCTCTTCAGCTTGGGCAGGCTCTTTCTGTGAAATTTCACTCCAATCACACTTCATACTCTGATCGAAAGGCGGCAACCATAGTGATATCCGGCAGACAAAAAAAAATTATGGCATCGGTAAATGGCGATTTGAAGGTACTGGATTCACCTCAAATTTTTGTAAATGATACATACTATGCAAACGGTATCGGAGTCTATGAAACCCTCAGGCTGAGAGAAGGGCGGCTCTATTTTCTTGAAGAGCATATTAAGAGGCTGCGCCATTCGGCTGAAATAATCGGAATTACCCGGCTTCCGGATCCAGATGAAGTTACCCGGTATCTTAATGATCTGATTCGTGTAAACCGCCTGGTCCGCTGCAATATAAAGGTAATGCTCATAAAAAGTTCAGCCGGCAGCAACATGTATATGTATCCTGTGGATATTCCTGCCGTAAAAGGGAATGACAATCCGGACTTTCCTGAGCCGGTGGGGCTCGAAGTTGCGGCGTATATGGGTGAACGCCATTTTCCCCAAGCGAAATCATTGAGCATGCTTCTGTCCAGCCGTGCACTGGATCATGCCCGGGATTTCGGATGCTGGGACAGCATTCTCATTGACCGACAGGGATTAATGCTGGAAGGAAGCCGGGCCAACCTGTATTGGCTGGAAGAAGATGGAATTTACAGTCCCCCGGAAGATTCCATTCTTTCCGGTGTTACCAGAATAAATTTTCAAAAAAGCCTGGAGGAACATGGGGTGATGCTTAAGCAGGGCATGCTGGGATATGATGATTTCCTGGCCAAACCGCGGCCGCTTCTGATGACTTCAACATCCATTGCGGTACAACCGGTAACATCTTTTGTGGATATTGAAGGCATTTCCCGGGTATTACCCGAGGATCCTCGTACCGAAAGATTTGCTCGATGGTATGGCGAATATCTGCGCAAATATGCCCGGCGGCTGAAGGATGAGTAGAGTACGCTATGCAGTTCCCCAGACCAAATCGGGTTTGGCCGTCTTACTCGAGTCTACGGTAATTCACCGCATAGCCGTATCGCCAGCTTGAAACGCCGTCTCTGGGGCGTACAATGGTGAGGAAACGTTCTTCACCCGATTCCAGGCGAATCTCCACCGGACTCGGCCGGGTGCTGGTCATGTTTTCCAGCCGCAACTCAACTTCTGCCTCCACCGGGTATTCGAAGCCGTTTCCAATATATATTACATAGGTCAGATCGGTCTGTTCAACACGAAAGTCCAGATTATCCTGGACCTCGGTTCTACCGCTATACTCTGCAAAATCATCGTTCTTTATATCCGCACCGAAGATTTCTGTAAAATCTTCTCCCCCGGGTTGGTAGGCATAGTAAATTTCACCCTCCTCCGGTTGGATGGGCTCTCCATTCCGCCCCCGTAACCGGATGGGAATGGATTGCATCCGTCCGTTTTCCAGGGGAATGCGTACATCAAAATGGAGATGGGGGCCTGATGACCGGCCGGTATTACCGCTGAAACCGATGTGTTCACCCTGTTCCACTTCCTCTCCCACTTCAACCAGGGCGCCGTTCTGTCTAAGATGGACGTAGTTACCGAATGTTCCGTCATCATGCATAATTAAAATATAGTTCCCATGAGGCCCGTAGCTTACTGATCTGCCGCCGATATTGGAGTCTTCCTTCACTTCCACTACCAGGCCGGATCGGGCGGCCAACACCGGAGTGCCGATTTCCAAATCAAAATCAAGTGCGTAGCGGTTGTCGTCCATATGGGTGAACCGGCCGTTATACCCCTGGGTTACTCTGTGTTTGCTGCCGTGGGTGTAGGGAAAGCTGTACAGAAAATTCCCATCAGGGGAGACGCTGTTGGGGTTTCCCCGGGAAAAGGTGTAAGAAAAGCGGTAGGACAGTCTATCGCCATCTCCGGGGATCAATGAAAACAGATACTGCTGTTCAACCCCCGGTTCCATTTGAATAGAAAACGGCATTTCGGTATCAGGTGTCAGATTTACAAGATTTTCAAAGGTTATAACTACATAGGCTGGAATGATCAGATTATTGTCCGCATAAAAGCGGATGCTGTAATCATCCTGCTGGTCACCGTAGACTCGGACCTGTTCATTCTGTTCCGGTTGGGCGGATACTGACACGGGCGACAGTATTCCCGCGAGGAAAAACAACAAAATAAAGATTCCAGAGACAGATTTCGCTTTTTCGCCTATTATTATATTCATAATTACCCCTATGCAGTCTCGGTCGGTATCAGGAAATATAATGAGATTTCATGCTAAATTCATAAAAGTCGAAGAAAAAAAACGCGTGCTGCAAATTTTTTTGACTGTTCTGCTAGTGTTTTACGGATTTCTCTCCTCTGCCTGTAATTCAGGCGGGCATGGGGGTGAACCGCAGCTTGAATGGAGACAACCTTCCTTGGGACAAGGGGAGGGGATTCAAGAACTGAATCTCAGTTTTGTGGGTGATATTATGGCCCATCCGCCGAATTTCCGGATGAACGACTATTCGAGGATCTATTCCGGGGTTGCTCATATCTTTCAGAATGATGACCTGAGTTTTGCAAATATGGAATTTGTGATGGATCAAGGCAGGCCCATGGCCGGCTTTCCACGCTTTAATGTTCATCGGAGTTATATGGAAGCGGCGGTGGATGCGGGTTTCGATGTGTTTTCCCTGGCGAATAACCATATCAATGATTATGGAAGTGCCGGGATCTATCGAACCCGAAACGAGTTGAATTTGCTGAACTACTACTCCCTGAAATCCCGCAGAAGAGGAGTCTATGTTTCGGGAATAGATCTCTCAGCCACCGGAACATTTTCGGTTACCCCTATCCGGCATGAAGGTTGGAATATCGGATTCCTATCGGTAACCGGCATATTGAATCAATATTGGTCGGGGGTGGAGGAAAGCTATCTTGTCCCATTTAGTTCTGACGAAGCTAATACCCGCTTACGAGAGTTCATTCGCAACGAAAGCCCCCGCTACGACCTTTTTATTCTTGCGTATCATGGAGGAAGCGAGTATTTGCTGCGACCCGATCCCTGGAAATATGAACTATTCCACAGTTTTATGGAGGCGGGTGTGGATATCCTGTGGGGTCATCATCCCCATGTGCTCCAGCCCCTGGAGTGGTATCCGGATGATGCAACCAGATCCGGTCTGATAATGCATTCCATGGGAAACTTCATCAGCTCCCAGCCCTGGTACCTGAGCAGCGATGAATGGGATCGTCAACGGGCATATACCGGCGATTCGGCAATTGCCCAGTTGAGCATCAGGCATTCGGAGCGGGGACCGGAAATTTATCAGCATAAGATTTTACCCATAACCCATCTTCAGCATTTCCGGGAAATATCTGCCCGAGGAAAACCGAGGGATGGTTTTGAGGTGCACCCCACTGCACGTTCTGCGGAAGTAGCAGCACCGGAATGGGAAAATTTCTATACAAACCGGAAAAAGGCCATGGAGGAGTTTTTCCGTGGGATCTCCGACGATTGGAATATTCTGTGGGATTTTTAGCCGGGCATAGGATTAACGGAGAAATCCCTGTGACGGATTCCTGAAACCGGATCACTCTGATACACTGAAGAAAACTACGCTATTCCGCCAAGCATGAAGCCGGGCTTTGTGAGAGGAGAGGGATTGGCGAAAGACAGGACTTGAATATGGGGCACAGTGTTGTTGAGGCTGCCGAGCAGCTGCTGGATAAAGAGCTTCCGGTATTGGATAAGGGATTCGTACGCCTGGTTGATTATCTGGGATCTGACGACCGGATTGTTCAGGCTGCACGGGTGAGTTATGGAGCGGGAACCAAGTCGTTCCGCCAGGATAAGGGGCTGATCGACTATCTTCTGAGAAACGACCATACATCTCCATTCGAGCAGGTGATTCTTACCTTTCACACAAAGATGCCGGTTTTTGTTGCCCGCCAATGGGTCAGACACCGCACCGCCCGGCTGAATGAAATCTCCGGACGCTATTCGGTGATGAAGGACGAGTTTTACATTCCCGAAGGTCAGAATATTGCTTTTCAGAGCAGCGACAATAAGCAGGGAAGAATGGATGACGCCGTTAACCCGGAGCTCCAGGAGGAGATTCGGCGGGAACTGGAGGATCAGCAGAGCGCCGCCTACGCTGCCTACACCCAACTCATTGACCGCGGTCTTGCACGGGAACTTGCCCGGATTAATTTACCCCTCAGCATGTATACTGAATGGTATTGGCAGATAGATCTGCACAACCTGTTTCACTTTCTTAGACTCAGGTTGGACGCCCACGCACAATATGAGATCAGGGTATACGCAGAGAAAATGCTGGAAGCCGCGGAAGCAGTAGCGCCCATGGCCGTGGAGAGCTTCAGGAATCACCGCCTGGGCGGGGTGAACTTCACTTCGGCAGAGCAGAACGTGCTGCGCAAAGTCCTGAGCATACCAGATACCCGGTCGGTTCCAACCGCAGATACATACTTGGAGCAGCTTCCGGAACATATACGGAATATCATAGAAGCGGAAGAACTATCAGGCCGTGAAAAAGAGCGACTGGCGGTCAAAATTCTGCAGGGTCGTCAAACCTGACGGCACCAACGAAAACAGGTTCTGCCCGCGTTGACACGTCGGTCAGCCGGGAAACGGCCTATGGAGGCACAATGGAAGGATTACAGAAAAGGCTGGCGGTTCTGATCGATGCTGATAACGCCCAGCCGAAAATAATTGAAGCGGTTCTGGAAGAGGTCGCCAACTATGGCATTGCCAGTGTCAAACGGATTTATGGTGACTGGACCAGTCCCAATTTAAAATCCTGGAAGGATATGGTGCTTCAGTATTCCATTCAGCCCCATCAACAATTTGCGTATACCACCGGAAAGAATGCAACAGATTCGGCCCTGATCATAGATGCCATGGATCTGCTGTATTCGGGAAAGCTGGATGGATTCTGTATTGTCAGCTCTGATAGCGATTTTACCCGACTCTCCTCCCGGCTCCGGGAATCGGGGATGACAGTGTATGGTTTTGGTGAAAAGAAGACTCCCGAATCCTTTGTGGTAGCCTGTGACAGGTTTATTTATACTGAGAATCTGAGAAGTACCAAGGAAGAAGAAGCACCTGAAATAAAACGTTACAACAGTAATATGCTGAAGCAGGATTCACGTCTGATCAATTCCATCCGGAAAGCCATTGAGGACAGCGAGGATGATGAAGGCTGGGCAAATCTTGGTACCGTGGGGATGATCATAATGAATGCCTGGCCCCAGTTCGATCCGCGGAATTATGGCTATTCAAAGCTGGGGGAACTGGTACAGAGAATCGACCTGTTTGAAATAGATCCCAGAAAAAATCCCGGCAGCTCCGGCCGTTCATTATATATACGGGACCGGCGGAAGCATAAATAAAATTATTAATAATTTGATTTTTCCCGGTGCCTTGGATAACCTGTATGAAGGGGCGGGCTTAAAAACAGAATGGGATACCAATGAGTAGTTTCAAACATCAAAGAAACCGCCGGGGAAAAGAGAACCGGCGGGCTTCGGCAGCAGGAAACCTTCTGAAGAATCTGGGGGACTTTCTTAAGCCCGGCGATTTTGCCGTCGCTCTGGTGTATGCCGGTCTGTTCAGCCTGTTTCTGGTGATCTCTTTACAGAGTTTCGGCGAGGCAGGTTCTCTGCTGATACAGAGTGCGGGAGATGAGTACCGTTACGATCTGGAAACTCCCAGACTCCTTGAGTATGAGGGGCCCATCGGCTCTACCAGCATTGAGTTGGACGGAGACGGACGAGCGAGGTTTCTCAGTTCCGACTGCAGGGACCAGATCTGCGTACATGCCGGCTGGTTGGAAAACGGCGGTGATTGGGCGGCCTGTCTGCCTAATCGCATCATTATCCGACTGGATAGTGCTCCACCCAGGGACGACAGCGGAGCAGAGATTGACGCCACCGCATTCTGACCACCTTTGCCAGTCTTATTCCCCTAATCCAGCCGGCGCATTGCCGCTGTTCTTACCACTCTCCGATGGTGAAGGTATCATCAATAAGCGTGAATTTACCCTCAAGAGCGGGGCTTACAATAACCCTCAGGTCGTCTGTTATAAAAATCGCCTCAATTTCATCCCGTGATTCTACAAGGGCTTTTCCCTTTTCAAGTCCCTGCACAAAAACAGCCGTGGAGTAGCCGTCTGCTATCATGCTTATATCGGAAACAATCACCACTCCTTCAAGGCGGTTATCCGCCGGATACCCGTCCCGGGAATCTATCAGATGGTGGTAGCGGGTGTCGTTCTCGATAAAAAAGCGCTCATATACTCCGGATGTAACAATGGAAAGATCGTCAGCCGGCAGTGTGCCAAGATACACCCCTCGCTGCATGTCCGGCCTTTGCAGGCCGATGGTCCAGGGCTGCTCTGCAGTTTTTCGGCCTATGGTCATAATATTACCGCCGAAATCGAGAATGGCGTGCTGCACTCCTTCTTCTTTTAAATAGTCAGATACCAGATCGGCGGCATATCCTTTGGCTATGCCCCCCAGATCCACTCCCATTCCGGATCTGAGAAGTTCCGCCCGGGGAGAATCTGAAGAAGGATCAGCGGATTCATAGAGACGGATCTGTTCATAATCAAGAAGGGGGAGCAGGGGAGTAATCAGGTTCCGATCCGGAACTTGCTGATCCGGCCCGCCGATATCCCACAGGGAAACGAGGGGTTCTATGGCCGGCGTGAAGGCAGAATCGCTCACTTCAGCCATGTGGATTGCTTCCTCCAAAACTTCATAGGTCCAGCGATCTATTTCTAACGCCCGGCCGCTGCCAGCGGCCCGGTTCAGGCGGTTCAAATCGCTTTCCTCTACCTCCAGGCTCATCAGGTCATGAACTTTCCGTACAATTCTGAAGGATTCGGAAAAATGCTCATCTTTAGGATCATCGTATATTGTGATGGTAATGATGGTACCAAGACTTTGAATAGTTCTCCGCACAGGTTCTCCGGGGCTAGAATCCCCTGTACAAGAAGATAGAAAAAATACTATATAGATAAAAAAAGATCGAATTAACAGCCTTTGAAGGCTACGAATCCGTGGCGTAATTCGTTTCTGCATGTTATTATTTTTCATATGTAAACACTTATATCAATCATTTGATAAGCAACACAAGCTAATCAGGAGGCTTCTGTGAGCGACAGTACCAAAATTGTCGTCCTTGGCGGAGGTTACGGTGGTGTTCACGCCGTAAAAAAACTGTACAAGGAATTCAAAAAGGATAGATCCGTTGAGATCACCCTTATAGATAGGAACCCGTACCACACCCTTATGACTGAACTTCATGAAATTGCGGGTCATCGAACCGAACCCGAAGCTGTGCAAATCAGTTTCAAAAGAATCTTCGGTGGGAAACGGGTAAATGTCATCAGTGACGAAGTTTCAACCATCGATTTTGAAGAAAAAATCGTGAAGTCGGAAAGCTTCGAATACGAGTATGATTACCTGGTTCTTGCCACCGGCGGACAGCCGGAATTCTTCGGTGTTCCCGGTATACAGGAAAATTCTTTTACTTTGTGGAGTCTGGAGGATGCTATCCGTATCCGGGAGCATGTTGAGCTTATGTTCCGGGAAGCAGCAAAGGAACCCAGCAAGGAAAAGCGGGCAAAACTGCTGAACTTTGTGATCGCCGGAGCCGGATTTACCGGTATGGAACTGGCGGGTGAGCTGTTGGAGCTCAGGGATGTACTTTGCGATAAATATCACATCAATAAGAAAGAAGTCCGGATTGTCATTGTTGAAGCCCAGGATTCCATTCTGCCCATACTGCCTGAAAAGCCGCAGAAGGCTGCCATGAAGTATCTGGATAAAATGGGTGCGGAAGTGCATCTGAATGCAGCGGTAAAGGAAGGTGAACCGGGTAAGTTTACTCTTTCCGATGGCACTGTGTACGAAACCGAAACATTCGTCTGGACCTGTGGTATTCATGGATCCGAATTCACCGCCCGAATTCCCCTCACCAAGGGAAAAACATCCAACGATAACTGTTCTATCGCCAGCCCAGAAGGTATACACGGTATGGCAGGCTGTCACTTTGATGATGATGACCGCTATGTTGTGGGTGAACGGGGAAGAATCCTGGTGACTGAAAACATGCGGTCTGTGGATTTTACCAACGTATATCTTTGCGGAGACATGATCTGGTATGTGAACGAGGAAAAGGTCGTTCCTCAGATAGTGGAAACAGCCATACAGACCGGTGATGTTGTAGCTCATAACATCATTGCGGAGATCAAGGGCGGCGAGAAAAAATCATTCAAGCCCAATTACCACGGTTTTATGGTTTCCATCGGCGGTAAGTACGGAGTGGCTCATGTAATGGGAATCAGCCTCTACGGCTTCATGGCCATGGCGGCCAAGCATCTGATAAACGTTCACTATCTTTTCGAACTCGCAGGTGTGAATGCAGTCTGGGGATACTTGAAAGAAGAATTCCTTAGTATCAGAAATAAACGTTCAATTATCGGCGGACATGCAGCGGCAAAGATTCCCGCATACTGGGCCCTTCCTGCCCGGCTTTGGCTTGGTTTTGTCTGGGTTGTTGAAGGTCTGAAGAAGGTCGGTGAAGGCTGGCTTAATTTCTCTGAGGGAACCAAGTCAGGATGGATGTTCAGTCAGGGCGTAACCCAGGCCGGAGCTGCGGAAGCAGTTGCCGCCGCCAGCCCCGAATGGGAAGAAGGCGCGGAAGCAACCGGCGAAGCAGCAGGTGAAGCGGCACAGGTAGCCGGAGATGCTGCTGCCGAGGCCGGTGAAGCAGCAGGCGATGCTACTGCAGCGGCAACCGAATGGGCCGGTGAGGCCACCGAAGCCGCAGCAGAGACGGTAAGCGGGTGGACCATTAATCTGGAGCAAACCATTTTTCAATGGGATTCCCCCATTGTTGTCTGGTTCCGGGAAACGTTCATGGATGGTCTGTTTGCATTGCTGCCCTACCAGCTCTTCCAGGTTATGATTGTGGGTGCTGAAGTGGCTATCGGGCTTGCTCTGATTGCAGGACTCTTTACCTGGCCTGCGGCGGTTGCATCTATCGGGCTGGTGTTCGTATTCATCCTTTCGGGAATGTTCTCCTGGGCACAGCTTTGGTTCCTCTTTCTGGCCATTGTGATGATGGGCGGAGCCGGACATGTTGCCGGTCTGGACCACTGGGTAATGCCCTGGCTGAAGCGTCGGTGGAATAGCACTCAGCTGGCGCAGCGGACACATCTTTACACGGATGAGCCGGTAATCCGCCGCCGCAAGAAATAAAGCCGCGGTATTGCGATGAAAAAATTCTGGAAGAATCTCCAATGGATGACCCCCGAACTTGAATTGGTTCGGGGGATCATTATTGAGAGTATAGATCAGTATCAGCTTCCCAACGGCAGGATCCAGGAGGCCGCACGTTCACTGTTCGATCCTCCCGGGAAGATGATCAGACCCGGACTGCTGCTATTGTGTGCGGGCATCTTTTACGGACGAAAGCCGGACAAAATTCCCGCCACTGTTCGAAATATGGATGCAGAACAGTTTCGGGGAAAAATCAAAAAAAACATACCCGATTTTTATAACTTCGAGTCGATGAATTTGGAAAAGATCCCGTATCCCGGGGGGCTTCCGTTCAAGTTTTATCTTTTGGCAGCTGCAATTGAAGTACTGCATACCGCAACCCTGTTGCACGATGATGTGCTTGATAATGCAGAACTGCGAAGAGGCAGACCCACTGCCAGCAAGCTTCTGGGCAATCGTTTGTCTATTCTGCTGGGTGATCACCTGCTTACCATGGCTTTTCAACTAGTAAGTGAATCCGCAAGCGTCAATTCCGCCAGGATAATCAGTCGTGTGGTTGGAGGCATCTGCAGGGGCGAAATGCTTCAGAACAGTCTTGCCTTCGATCTTGATGCAGGCTCAAGCCAGCGGCTCTACAAACAGCGGATTGCCGGGAAAACCGCCGTTATGTTTTCCCTGGCCATGTATATCGGTACCCGGGAAGCCCTGCAGCTGAAAAGCGGTGGAGCGTACGATGACGACCCCCGGAACGATCCCCCGGAGTGCAGATATATCCGGCGGTACGGCTACGCCAACGGTATGGCCTTCCAGATCATCGATGACATTCTTGATTTGGATATTCATGCAGATAACGGTAAAACCAAGGGGCAGGATCTTCGGGACGGAATTCTCACCCTTCCGGTAATTCGATTGCTGCGGGAGATGCGTCTTGAAAAAGAAGAGATCCGGGCAATATGGCGGGGCGAAACCCCGGTGGATGAAATGCTGCGGGATCCACGGATGGAATCCGCCTGTACGGCAGGTTTGTCCGAGGCTGAGCTGTACGCGAACCGGGCAGATAAAGCTCTTCACCGGGCTGAGGAACTGGCCGGTATAGATCTCACCGAACTGAAGGATTTAACAGACTCTTTGCTGACACGCCGGAGCTAAACCTGGCTCCGGTTTTTGTTGAACACGTTATTTTTCAATCTCAGGATAGCGGTAAAGCGGAATAAATCCCCTCACCAAATGGCTGGACAGCCAGGATTCGGGCTTTATATAGCGATGGGATTTCATCCGCATGGCGGAGTTCACCAGATTTCCCTTGCTGTCGGTATAGGTATCGGGACGGGTAAGATTCATTTTCTCCAGCACCACACCCTTGGCGTAGTTGTAATGTAAGTAGGTAATCTGACCGTCTTCTGTCACGGAAACAACAATGCCCGCATGGGTGTAGGGGTCTCCCCACTTTCCGTTCCCGTCTCTGTCGTAGGTGTCATCCCAGATTATCACATCTCCCGGATTTGGCAGGCTGGAAAAATAATTCAGATCATATGCCTCTCCCATATCGTGAAGCCGTTTTACACCGTTTCCGTTGTAAAGGTGGAAATACTTCACAGGATTCAAGCCTGCCCCCCAGTATGCAGCCAAGACCGTGCCGGTACAGTCCTGGGTGAACTCTTTTCCCTGGATGGTAAGACTGTTTCTTTGTGTAAGTTTAATGCCCGACTCCACTATCTGCTGCTGAATCCTGTTGGGTAGAATGTATCCGTCCCTGACATGCCGTTCCCCAAGTTGGGGATGACTGCTCTCGATCACCATGTCGCCATTTTCTGCAGCACCCCGGCTTTCCGGCAGTGTTGTGTTTCGCCCCCGGGATTTCATCCTCGCGTCGGGATATACGCTGTGCCCGAAATCCAGACTGGCGCATGATTGAAAAAGCAGCAATGTCAGGAGAAAAAAAACAGGAGTGAATGTCCTGATCTTTGGGATATATATATTGCTTCTATGAATCTTCATTCATTTACCTTTTATGAATTCGTTGACCAATATCCTTCTGCTGGGTACCTTAGCAGAAACAGAAATGGAGTACATATGACAAGTAAAAATATACTGCGCAAATCTCTGCCGTACACGCATTTTAATGCAACATTATATATTATAGTGCTCAACCTGGTTTTTTTCCTGGTAACCAGTTTCAGCCGGGATGTCCAAATTACCCTCTCCATGGTCCCAGCCCTGGTTAACCGGGGCTACGTCTGGAGCTTCCTTACCTACATGTTCGTTCACGCGAATTTTAACCATATTCTTTTCAATATGATCGGTTTGTTTATTTTCGGAACCCAGGTTGAACATGAAATGGGAAGCTGGGAATTTATCATGTTTTATTTGATCACTGGTTTCCTGGCCGGGTTGCTCTCCTATGGTATTTATATACTCTCCGGGATACAGGTGGTTGCCCTGATGGGAGCCAGCGGTGCCCTGTATGCGGTGATGTTGGCGTTTGCAACCTATTATCCCAATGCACGGATTTTCATTATGGGGATTATTCCCATGCGTTCGGTTACCCTGGTTCTCGTCTATGCAGGGATTGCCCTCTTAAACCAGTTTGGCGGAATGAACAGTTCTGTAGCTCACATGACACATCTCGGGGGCTTTGTTTTCGCCTTCTTTTACTTTCTGGTGCGAATTGGCAGAAATCCTCTTGAGGCCTGGGGGCTGAAGGGCTGATATTCACTGCTGCCAGCGGTGTCCTGAATTACAGTTCATGTTTCTTGAGAACCCCGCCGGCTCTGCCGATACGATTATTAGGAGCAGAGACCGCTGTGATAAAAAAATCATTTACCCTGTGCATGATCTGGCTGACTCTCCTGCCGGGAATTTCATTTTCCCAGGAAGCCGTGTATCCTGATTTCTCCCAGCTGCAGGCCGTTTTTTGGATAAACAGAAGTCATACAAACTCCTACAATGTCCCCCTCACAGAACAGATTCTCACACCCACCAATGATCGGGAGTACATTAGAGACCTTCTTGAGCTGAGCCGACAATGGTTTTCCGGAATTATTTACGGGTATGAATTTGTTTACCGTCCTTCGGATCTATCACGCCAGGTCTCCGAAATTTTCATCATCGAACCGGTTTATCAGATTCCTTGGGGAGACGATGACCTGGAATATCTGGGATATTTTGAGGAGGATCAGAAAATTGAACTCTCCTTCCGCTACTTTCCCAAAGACTACGAGCGATCCCGCCTGAAGGCCTGGCGCACAAGCCGGCTGCCGGATATGGTTGGTCAGGCGGAATTACCTGATAGAACGGATATGCAGAGCCGCATGGAATCATTTAATGAGGCGGTGAAGCAGGCGATCCGCAATTACTACCGGCAGGTAATTCCCAATAAACCCAGAGAGATTCGGGGGCGGATCGCCCTGCGGAATATTCCCCGGAGTTTTGCCGACGGCGGACAGATTTTTACTTCTCTGCGGATAATCATAGATACTGAGGATGTGCAGGCGTATCAGACCTTCTGAGCTTAAGAGATAAGCATACGCCCGCTCTCAATAATCAGATAGTAGAGGAAGAAACGGGGAATCCGGCTCAGGGAGGCCAGTAGGTACCCCGCCGCCGGTATTTTCAGCATTCCTCCAATCCAGCTGATTGTGGAATATGGCAGAGGGGTAAGACCTGCCAGGACAATTGCCCAAATCCCGTAGCGTTGGATGAGTCGTTCACCGTGCTCTCGGTAATAGGAGACGGCATCCTGAATCCAGCTAATGTGGGAAAGTGCCCTGGCCAGGAAGAAGCCGCTCATGCCGCCCAGAATGGATGCTGCACTCATGGTGAGAAGCAGGGGTACGGCCGGCCAACCAGTGGTCAGCGGAAAAACGAGGTCGGCGGTTGCGGGTACAATGAAGGTGTCAACCGCATATACGAAAACCGCCACCCCGGCCAGCCCCAGGTGTTCTATACTCCACTCGCTCAGTTTTCGAAGTTCCTCCTGGAAAAAAATCCAGAGCAGCAGATACACTATAAACACCAGGGCGAAAAAAGCGGCGGTCTCCAGCGCTACCCGCCGCAGACTTTTGCTTTTCTGTATGGGTTTCTCATTTGATTTCATCTGATCTGCGCCTGTCTCCGAAGGATATTTCAGGAACGGGGAAAGAGTGCGTCTATCGCTTTCATATCCGTTTCTGAGATGGTAATTCCGCTGGCCTTGACGTTGTCCTCCAGCTGTTGAACGCTTGAAGCTCCGGTGATTACCGAGCTGATTCCCGGTTGCTGCAGAATCCATGCCAGGGAAAGCTGGGCGATGTTCAGGTCATACCTGTCGGCTACTTCTCCCAGACCATCTATTTTTTGAAGCAGCTCTTCATCCTGTAGTTGATTTTTCATGAACATATTTAATTTTTCATTTGAACCTCTGCTGCCCGGAGGAACCTTCCCTTTGGAGTATTTTCCGGTGAGGAGCCCCTGTGCCAGTGGGGAGAAATTGGCGGTGCCCATTCCCAGTTCCACGGTTGTGGGGAGAATATCAATTTCGAGATTACGGTTCAGAAGATTATAGATCGGCTGATTGATGACAGGAAGGTGCCAGCCCCGTTCCCGGCAGATACTTACTGCAGCCCGGATTTGTTCCGCCTTCCATTCGCTGGTGCCCCAGTAAAGAATCTTTCCTTGCCGCACGGCGTCTTCGATTGCTTCAAGAGTTTCAATGAGCGGTGTTTCTTCATCAAAGCGGTGACAGTAAAAGATATCTACATATTTTAGTTTCAATCTGTCCAGGCTTCCCTGAATTGAATCGGCGATGTGTTTTCTGCTCAACCCCCTGTCAGTGGGATGGTCGCTCATGGGCCAGAATGCTTTGGTGGCAATCACATAATGGCGCCGGTTATACTCGGGCAGTATCTGACCAAGCAATTTCTCCGCTTCACCCCGGGCGTACACATCTGCCGTGTCGATATAGTTCACTCCCAGCTCAAATGCCCGCTGGATTATTTCCTTTGCATGTTCCAGTTCCACCTGGTTTGCGAACGTCAGCCATGAGCCGTATGCAATTTCACTCACCTTCAGTCCGCTGTTACCAACTCTTCTGTATTCCATGTCTGCTCCTCTTTTCTGTATGCTACAATGTGCAGGGAAGGAGGACAAGTTTTTATGAAGGAAAGTGATCTATTCAACCCATTGCAAAAATATCTCAGCGGACAGGGTTACGAGGTGTACAGCGAAGTGAAAAACTGTGACTTGGTGGCCACCAGGGGTGAAGAGATGCTCATTGTTGAAATAAAGATGAGAATGAGCCTTCAGCTTATCCTCCAGGCGGTTAGCCGCCAGGAACTGAACGACAGCGTATATGTGGCGGTCCCCTTGACCAGCGGACGCTCATACCCTGCAAATTTTACCGGAATTAAGAAACTTCTCCGCCGCTTGGGCATTGGACTGATTTATGTCCGACTGATGAAAACCAAATCCAGGGTGGAAGTAGCCCTCCATCCCCAGGATCCCCGGTTATTTAACATACCCTCACGAAAACATAATATTATACGTGAAATCAACGGTCGATATGCCGAATTCAACAAGGCTGGTGAAGCTGCAAAGATTGAGAAAATTACCGCATTCAAACAGTTGAGCATTCGAATAGCGGTAGAGCTGAAAAAGCGGGAAAGCGCATCTCCGGCACAGCTTCAGAAAGCCGGTTTACCGGCAAAAACCGGCAGAGTGTTATCCCAGAACGTGTACGGCTGGTTTGAGAGAGTGGAGAGAGGGGTGTACCGCATATCTTCTGCGGGAATTTCGGCCCTCGAAAGATATCCCGAAGTGATACGGAAAATCCCTTCCGGTTAAACAGATTCCACACTCATCGGGGCACTATGTAATCAGCACCCCGATGAGCCGGATTCAGCGGTTTCGGCCAACAATGCGCTTTAGCTTTTGAGTTTTAAACCGGTCAACAATTTCTTCGTACTTTTCATTCACAATATCGGCCACTTCTTCCCAGGGCATATAAAGGAAGCTATGAGCGCCATCCCCTGTGCTTTTAAGAAGATCCGGCTGCTCAAGAATAGATTTCAGTTTTTCGGCGAATTTCGGCGTTTCATTGTCCCCGAGAAAACCCGATTTCCCGTCCTCGATGCCTTTGGCGGTTGTGGCGCCGCTACAGAACAGCGTAGGTACTTTCAGCCCCGCCGCCTCTCTGGTTGCAAGGGAAGCGTTGTCGTACATGGATGGAAATACAAAAAGATCTGCAGCGGCATAGGCTTCACGAAGGGCATCCCGCTCATATATAGGCCCGATGAATTCAACATTTTGTGTCAGTCCCGTTTTTTTCACCATATGCTTCATCTCGCCCACTTCACTTCCTGAACCCACGAAGCGCATATTGAATTGTGCCCCAGAGTCTTTCAGGATTTTCAAAGATTGGAGAAGCATTTTCAGGTTTTTTACCCAGCGGTGCTGGCCTACGTAGAGTAGTACCGGCTTATCATTTTGGATGTGAAGGCGCTCGGATCCGGCTTTTGCAAGTTTTCTGCGCTCTTTTTCGCTTGTTACACCGATATCGCTGCCGTTGGGAATCACATCAATATCACCCTTGAATCCGTAATCCCTGAAGGTTTCGATAATCCCTTCGTTGGGAACCCACACTGCATCGGCTTTTTCATAGAAACGCACCACCATCTCCACTGCCTGGTCAATGGTGATATCCAGTTTCATAATGCTGGCAAAATCATCCCTGTACTTGGAGTGAAATGTGGCTACCATGGGAATCTTTCTGGTGCTGGCCAGGTGGTATGCGTAATTTCCGCTTACAAAAGGGCAGTGAGCGTGTACCAGATCAAAGGGAATTTCATCGATGATTTTGTTGAAGCTTCTATCGATTCTCGGCATACCCAGCCGGTAGGGACCGGAAAGCTGCAGGGGAAGGGACATGAAACGCAGGATGTTTTCCTGATCATCCACGTAATCCGGGACTTTCGGTCCAACCGCAAAACTGGGTCCATGTTTTTTGTTTAACCAATATGCGTAATTGGCTGCGGTAATGGCTACTCCATCCATGATTGGAGGAAGACTGTCATTAAATTGTCCGGTTATTAACATTTTCTCTTCTCCTTGATACCCTAAGCATGTCATGAATATACAAATTATGGGAACCAGAAAAAATCGAAATACCCAAAAAGCTGAACGTTGGTTCAAGGAACGGGGGATTCCGTATCAGATCAGACTGCTTGATGAAAAAGGAATCAGTCCCCGGGAACTGGACGCCGTTTTGTCGAAGCATACCCCGGAAGATATCCTTGATACAGATAGCAAGGAGTACCGCCGGAAAGGGCTTTCTTACATGGAGTTCGATGCAAGAGAGGAAATTCTCGAAGAACCTCTGCTGTTAAAAATGCCCCTTGTGCGGAACGGCTCTTCGGTTACGGTGGGAATAGAAGAAAAAATCTGGAAGCAATGGATTGAGCAGGCCTAAAGCCGGGCCCGGAAAAGTATAAAAACCCACACGGAGAACCACAGTGAACATACTCACCTTCGCCGCACTTATGATCACCACCCTTTTTTGGGGATCTTCATTTGTGGCTACCAAGCTTGTACTGGAGGTCTGGCCCACCTGGGCCTATATGTTTCTCCGCTTCGCCGGTGCCTCGCTGGTATTTCTGGCCGCACTTCTTTGGAAGCGGCGGCTTGCCATACCCCGGCGGGTCATTCCCAGACTCATTCTTCTCTCAATTTTCCAGCCCGGTTTGTATTTCCTCTTTGAATCCCTTGGCCTGGAACGTACCAGTGCCGCCAGTTCTGCCATTATTATTGCCGTTATTCCCGCAGTGGTGGCTCTTGCGTCAGCCTTTTTTCTGAATGAGGCCTTGAGCCGACGGGGGTGGATCGGAACGGTAATATCCATTACCGGTATTGGAATTATTACGCTCTTTGATCAAAATGCCGGTGTTCAGGATTCATCCCTACAAGGCAATCTGTTCATACTGCTTGCAGTGGTTTCCGGAGCTGCCTATATGCTTCTTTCAAGACGAATTTCCAGGGAAATTACCCCCCTGCAGACGACGGGGTACCAGATGTTCTTTGCAACGTTCTTTTTTCTCCCGGGGTTCATTGTGGAGGGTGATGCATTAATTCATACGGCTGTTCAATGGGAAATTCTGGCCGCATTTACGTTCCTGGTACTGGGTGCTACATTTGCCGCCTTTCTATCCTACAATTATGCTCTCAGCCGGATATCAGCACCCAAAGCCTCGGTATTCATTAATGGAATTCCCGTAGTTACCGTTATTGTGGGGTGGATAGTTCTCGGAGAAGGGGTGAACGTTGTACAGGTTGCCGGAGGCGCTCTTGCCGTGGGCGGTCTGATGTATGCAAGTCGAAAAGAAACTGCGAAAATCAATCTTGAAGCATAGGATTTTATAACCACATTCTCATACAATTCTGACAAATAAGAGAATACAATGGGAGTATGAAAGCCATTAAGAAAATTCTGAAGATTGTATTGATAATAGCGGCCTCTGCGGCGGCAGTGATGTTGGTTGTCCTGCTTTTGAATCTTCTTCCATTTGCCCCCGGCGGAGGGGGAAGCAACCCCATGAGAGTGGGGGAGTCGGGAGATGTCCACATTGTTCCCCATGGAGGAGCTAAAGAGCTGTACCCGGAAAACACGGTGTACAGTTACCGGCGGATATATGAAAGAGGCTGGGACACCTTCGAAATTGATTTGGTGCTCACCTCAGACGATGTACTGGTGACACACCATGACTTGGATATTCAGGCTACCACCGGCGTCTCAGGGGTGAAACTTGCTGAGCTGGATTATGAACAGCTGGATGAATACAATTTCGCTGCGAATTTCGTAAATCCCGGAGGAGAACGACCCTTTTCAGATCTTTCCTCTCTTCCCGAGGAGCTTGCCGCCCAAATGATTCCCGCACGTCTGGAGGATCTATTTCGGGATTTTCCCGACAGCTATTATATTCTTGAACTGAAGGATACGGTGAATGCCAGCGGTCCAGAGCGCGCATCCAGAGCTTCTGCGGAGCTTCTCCGCCTTATTGGAGAGTTCGCGATGGAGGATAGGGTAATTGTCGCAAGTTTTGATGATGAAGTGATACAGGAGTTTCGTGAAGCCAGTGAAGGTGAAATCCCTACCGGCGCCGCTACCGGAGAAACACTGACTCTCAGTGTACTAAGTGCCCTGTCTCTGGATTTTTTCCTTGCTCCGAAGTATTCAGCCGTTATGCTTCCGGTTAAAGATCGAATATATCCTGCTGAACGAAAAATTATTGAAAGTCTCCCCGCCCCCCTCCGACGGGCTCTTGCAAGCTACGATGAAAACGAGGATATCTATTATACCAACCTTGCAAACGAAAGAATGGTGCGGGATGCCCACAGGAAGAATCTTGCGGTGTACTTCTGGACCGTGAACGATCCAGAAATAATGAAATATCTCATAGAAATCGGGGTGGATGGTATTATAACCGACAGGCCGGATATTCTTTCGGATATTCTCAGACGACAGGCACAAGACTGAGATCTGTGCAGCTACTCGGGTTAAAGCGTGTTTTTCCTGTTACTTTCTCCTGTATGCCTTGAAATCCCGCTGCCAGGGTCTATTATTATGGTATGAATAATTACCGAATGGCAGGCATTGGTCTGCTCATGCTGGGAATCCTGCTTTTGGGATCATGTGCAACAATCAGCGAAAAGCGGGTGCAGCAGGAAAGTGATGCATTTTTTCAGGCTCTGGACAGGGGTGACACTGAGTATCTTTCAGTCCGGACGATGCGGCCGTTTTTATTTGAGACCGAAATTCTGGTATCAGCCGGTCTTGTGGATGAATTGTGGATGAATCTTTCCGCCCTGGAATTCAGCAATGCAGAAATGAACCGTATTCTGACGGTTGATGAGGAATCATATAGTATTTTCAGCAACAGCTGGGAGGCGGAGCAGTGGTTTCACAATTATGTAAGCAATGAAGATGTCCTGGTATTTTATTCCTGGCGGGATAGGGAACTGGTGGTTGTGATGGACCGTTCACGAAGTGCTGAGGCAAGAATCCTCGGTTTCGGGGAGGTTCGGGAATGAACAAGCGAAAAGTGACAATGCTCGTCTTCATATTTCTTGTTACCCAATCCATTTGGCAGATTGTTTGGGCTGCCGATGCGGATATCATTTTTTTCGATGGCAGCGTGGAAGTTAAGACTTCCGATGGTGAACTGCTTCCTGCGGATTTTGGAATGAGACTGAATACCGGAGATGTGGTAATCACCGGACTTGACGGATTTTGCGAGCTTGAAGTGGGCGACGGATCTGTTGTGACCATTCAGCCCGATACCGCCTTCAGCATTCAGGAAGCAGTGTTAGGGGACTCGGAACCGGAAACGGTGTTCTCCATTGTGAAAGGTCAGGTGGGGTTCCGCTTTGACCGCCTGGCGGGAAAGGAACCCCGTATACGGAGCGGAAATGCGGTTGCCGGGATCAGGGGTACTGAGTTTACCGTGCTGGCAGGGAGCGATGGACGTTCCCTCTTCGTCATCAGCGACGGACTGGTTGAGGTGAGCAGCGGGGCAGCATCGGTGAATTTATCCAGGATGGAAGCCGTGGAAGTAAGTCTGGATCGGGGGCTTGGGGAACAGTTTGCCGTTCTTGAGGACGAAATTGATTTCACAGGCTGGAGAAATGAAGCGGATGACGCAGCGTTTGAAAATCCCGGGGAAACGCTTTCAAACATGACTGATCTACTGATTGACTATCTGGATAACGCAGAACACTTCTGGAACTCCTACAGGGAAGCGGATGCGGAACTGCAGCGTCTGGGAGATATTGTAATTGAGCTCCGGGAGGAAGGCTCCACCGACGAAGCCGAAGAAATTGTCATAGATGAATATCAACCTCTGAAAACCCGGGCTCTTCATCACGGGCTGAACTATCGCTACTATGCCCTTTCGGCGGTGAACCTGCGCCGGCATGTGGTGAGCAGTCTCTATGTGCATCTGCGAAGTTCTAACTGGGGGGAAGCTTTACCTCAAGAATTTAGAAGCGCATACCGTGAATTCACCCGTCTCTATGAGGAGAGGTTGATCCGCTATCTGACAGAAGCGGATATTTAATGTGAATCATGACCTGGTATAATTGCAATACGAATTAATTGGAGGTCTTTATATGAATACAAATAACCGAATGGGCTTCGCCCTTAGAGCGGCTGTTATTCTCTCAGCGGCAACAGTACTTCTACTCGGCTCATGCGATCTTTTCGGAAACCTATCTGAAAGTCGCACGGCTACGGAAACGGTGGAAGCCTTTCTGGACGATGCCAAGGCGGGAGAATGGGACAATATGTACAGCTATCTTTCGGTGGCCAACAGCAACCGGGACGAGCTGAAAGAGGGGAATCTTCTGCAGACTGCGTTTGAAAGCAGCTCAGGAGAGATCAGCTACGTAATAGATAGCGAAAATATCAGCCAGGATGAACGGGAAGGATTCAACGCAACGGTAATCCCCGTAACTGTAACATATCCGTTATCCGGTGAAGTGCAGGAAGTATATGTACTAATCCCAAATGCGGTGAACAGCAATCTTTATGAGATACTCAGTTTCACTGTGGGTGGAGCAGAAGGTACGGCTTACTGATCACAGCAGATAAAAGGCTCTGACCGTCGGTCAGAGCCTTTTATGTATCTTCTTCTTCCCAGGCACCCTTTCCCGGCCGGATGAGCCTGGTCAGGCCGTAGCTAAGACGGACAACTGTTGAAAGTCTGCGCTCCAGGCTTTCGCCAGAGTCGATAATCAAGTCTATGCCGGGGACATCTTCAAGCTCCCAGCCTTCCTCGAAAAGCTTTTCCTCTGCAAAACCGGGTTCTTCGCTGTATACGTCCACCATATCTTTGCTGGCGGTCAGAGAGAATATAGGAACTCCCAGCTCCTGAACCAGCCTGATCGGGACCGGATGATCAGGCACCCTGATTCCAACTTCCCGACGCTTTACCGCAATTTTCTTTTCGATCTTTTTGATGGCATCCAGGACAAAAACATAGGGACCGGGGATGTGACGCTTAATGATTTTAAACACGGTGGTATCCAGGTTGGAAACACTGCTGATTTGAGAAACATCGCTGCAGATCAGAGAGAACTGTGAGCGTTTATCTTCTTTCAGTCTGCTGAGAGCTTCCAATCCTGCCTTGGAATCGCTTGAGCAGCCGATTCCCCAGCTGGAATCTGTAGGATATGCAACCAGACCGCCGTCTGCGAGAATTTTTGCGCCCTGGGTGATCACCCGGTCATCGGGATCATGTGGCTGAACGTATCGGATCATTGCTCGTCTCCCTGGGGTACAATTCCAGGCTTTGCCTGGGGATGCGTATTCCTTGTTCGTTAAAACATTCCTGAATTTCCTGCAGCATACTGTTCTTCAGATTGAGAAAATCCTGTTTCTCAAACCAGACCCCGAAAAAAATATTCATACCATGATCCCCGTAACCGTTGATGATGAAAAGGGGCTCAGGATTGCTGAGACAGAAAGGGTTCTTCTCCGCGATAGTCAGGAGGAGCTCTTTCACCTTGGTGATGTTTTCGGTGAAATGTATGAGCAGATTGATGTCCAGGCGGCGGATGGGAAATCGGGTAATGTTGGTCACTTCGCTATTAATGAGTTTTTCATTTGGTATGCGGATAAGTGTGTTGGAAAAGGTTCTGATCTTTACCGACAAAAGGTCAATGGACATTACGATGCCGGTTTTATCTCCCACCTGAATTATATCGTCCACCTCAAATGTCTTCTCAGACATAAGAAATACACCACTGATGACATTTGAAACACTGGTCTGGGATGCGAAACCGATGGCGATACCCGCGACCCCTGCGGTACCGAGCAGGATGTTCAAGTCCAGACCAGCTTCCCGCAGAGCCATAAATAAAATAATGAATGCGCCGCTGTAAAATATCGCCTTTCGGGTGATCATCACCGTTTGGCTCGATGCTTTTTGACGGATGCTTTTCACAATGAGGGATTTAAGAATGTTTAAAATTACAAAGCCGACAACAAGGATCAATCCCACCCGCATGAGGGTTTCCAGTTTATCTCCCTGTGAAAAAAACGTCTGCAGATCTTTTATAATGGATTCCATGTTAAGTTCTCCAATCGTATGTCTCTCATCTGATTTCTCTCTGTACTGCTGTATCTTCTTCGAAGATTAACTGCTGATATTTTTCAGGAAACTGAAGCTTTTACTCAAAATATCCTGCTTTACCCGAATGCGGGGGCTGCTCGTTTCTTCACGCAATTCTTCAAAGCGGGGTTTTTTATCCCCGTAACTTACCTTGCTTGGTTGAGAATTACCGTAAAAACTTATCCCTATTTCATTCGTCCACAGATTTTCAACGCCCCGGTAGACCCGGAGATTTTCTGCATGGATACAAACATCCTGAACCGCTAAAAGCTCATGGGATTCGTTACGGATTAGAACCGGTGTAATAATGCTTGGAGCCTGACTATCTCCGGTCTCCCGGAAATCTCTTTTTGCAAGGGTGTTCAGCTTGTAGCACAGAAATCCTTCCAGGGAACTGCCGAACCAGGTATTTGTGAGTTTCTCAAGTGCGGTCTCGAGAATCGGTATCCTCTTAGAAGTAAACAGGGATATCTCAAGCCACACCGGCATGCGAATAAAAAACCGGGCCTTTTGTCCCGGGAGAATATTCACCGCCTGTTCAGGGTTCACCAGGACGGGTTTATCCGGTGGAAGGGGGGTGAACATCAGCTTGGAGTTCTTCCCGTCGCTGATAAAGCGGTGCCATTCTATGTCATCGGCACCGGCTTTGTGTACGGGATCATTAGCTAGATACTGCAAAGACACATGCCATTCATCGGTATTTTTCAAAGCATTAATCCGCGTATGATAAAAGATCCAGTTATATTCCCGGGCCTCTTCAATATGTAATTCCTGCCAGAATCTCTCCATGTTACTTCCTGTGTCTTTATGATAGCATTGCCGTCCATGAATGCACAGCACGCAGTTTCGAATCTAATTCTCACCCTCACCGCCCTCATTTGGGGACTGGCATTTGTAGCTCAAAGGGTGGGTATGGAATTTGTGGGCCCCATGTTGTTTAACGGGCTCCGTTTTACCCTCGGTCTGATCACCCTCTTGCCTCTCTTTTGGCTTGGTCGTATACGGCGAAACAGAAAGCCGGAGGTAACAATCGCCGCCGGCGATTCACCCCGATCTGTCTGGTTCTGGGGTGGAGCCGCAGGACTTGCATTGTTCGCCGGCTCCACATTTCAGCAAATCGGTATTGTCTATACAACTGCCGGAAATGCGGGGTTTATTACCGGGCTCTATATAATTCTAGTACCTATTATGGGAATCGGTCTTGGATCGAAAACCGGACCGCTAACCTGGGCTGCCGCCCTAACAGCGTTAATCGGCTTATATCTCATATCTGTGAGAGGAGGTTATTTCCTGGTTCTCGGTGACTTGCTGGTGTTTTTCAGCGCGTTTTTCTGGGCCCTCCATGTGCATATTATCGGCTTTGCTGCTTCCAGGTTTGATGTTCTTCTATTATCAATTATTCAATACGGGGTGACAGCCGTTCTGAGTCTTGCCGCCGGGTTTGTACTGGAACCGGTGGATGCAGGATCCATCGTCTTGGCAGCACCGGCAATATTGTACGGCGGGGTTATGTCGGTGGGCGTAGCCTATACGCTTCAGATCGTTGGACAGAAGGGGGCTCATCCGGCTCATGCAGCCATTATTTTGTCTCTGGAAGGGGCTTTTGCAGCCTTGGGCGGTTGGCTTATACTTGGAGAAACCCTTTCAGCCCGGCAAATGCTGGGCGCAGGGCTGATGCTGGGGGCGATGCTTACGGTACAGTTGGCCCGGCTCATTCGGATATCGCCGGGGAAAACTGGAAAAACCGCTGAAAGCAAACACGAATGATGAATTCGTCCCTGCTCCCATTCTAAGGAGTCACACTATGTCAAAATCACAACAGTATAAACCAGAGCCACTTGCGAGCATTCAGCATCCCGAGTGGAGTAAACATTCCAGCATTTACCAGATCAATATCCGACAGTTTACGAAGGAAGGCACCTTCACCGCAGCTCTTGAGCATTTGCCCAGGCTGAAAAGGCTGGGGGTGGATATTCTCTGGCTTATGCCCATACACCCCATTGGAAAAAAAAACCGGAAGGGCTCACTGGGCTCTCCCTATGCGGTTAAGGATTATTTTGGCGTGAACCCCGAGTTCGGCAGCGAGGAGGAGTTTCACCTGTTTATCCGGGAAGCCCATGCCGCAGGGTTTAAGGTGATTCTGGACTGGGTGGCCAATCATACCGCATGGGACGCCGATCTTGTGGATGAGCATCCAGAGTGGTACGCCAGGGACTGGAAGGGCGGGTTTATGCCCACAGCCTGGTGGGATTGGGATGATATTATCGAGTTGGACTATGAGCGTCCTGAGCTGAGAGAATATATGACCCGGGCGATGAAGTACTGGGTCAGCGAGTTTGATATAGACGGATACCGCTGCGATGTGGCCGGCTTTGTGCCAACCGATTTCTGGGACCGGGTGCGGACAGAATTGGACCAAATAAAGCCGGTGTATCTTCTTGCCGAATGGGAGGCACGGTATCTGAACTACCGGGCTTTCGATATGACTTACGTATGGCATTGGAACGAGACCATGCACCATATAGCCATGGGTAAAACCGATGTGGAGTCGCTTTTTATCTACTATTCCTGGAATGAGAAAGCCTTCCCCGCCAGCGCCATGCGTATGCTGTTTGTAAGTAACCACGATAAAAACGCCTGGGAGGGTACCGAGTACGAACAGTTCGGGGAAGCTTTGGAGGCCACAATTGCATTGTCGGTATTGAGTGAAGGAATGCCCCTTATTTACAACGGTCAGGAAGCGGGCAATGAGCGCCGTCTGTCCTTTTTTGAGAAGGATCCCATTCAATGGAAGGAAGATCGGATGTTTTCCTTCTACGCTCAATTGCTTCAATTAAAGAAAGAGAACCCGGCACTCTGGAATGCGCCTTGGGGTGCAAGAATGATTCAGGTGGTGAATTCTGAGCCCCGGTCAGTATTCAGTTTTGTACGGAAAAAAGACAGAAACCGGATTTGTGCCATGTTCAACTTTTCCGGTCAGGAAAAACAATTCCAAATTCTCGATGGGCCTGTTCAGGGTGCCTATCGGAGCTGGCAGGGTGGCGGGCCCATAACACTGGATCTGGGGCAGGAACGGGTTTTGAAGCCCTGGGCTTTTGAAATATGGGTGGAAAACACATGAAAAACTCATATAAACGGATGTATACTGATGGTTCTGCCGGACGTTCAGCAGGGGTGGATCCATGATCGGAAAATGGCGGAGAAGGGGGGATTCGAACCCCCGGTACTGACATGCAGCACACCTGATTTCGAGTCAGACCCGTTCGACCACTCCGGCACTTCTCCTGAATGAACAGCCTACATGCTGAGGTGCTTTTTCGCAAGCACCCTGTGACCAGGTGCCGGGCGGGGCTCAGCAGATAATATATGTGATGTGGAGGTGTTCGCAATGTCTAAAACCACGGTGCAAGAAAGTACAGGAACTTCGGAACTGAAATTCAGAAAGGGAAAGACTTTTCTCCTGGGTTTCGGTTTTCTTGGGGTATCTATAATCTGGTCCATGTACAACGCGTATGTTCCGGTATTTCTGCGGGAAAGCTTTGACTTGAAGTTTACGCTGGTGGGCGGGATCATGACTTTCGATAATATTCTCGCCATACTTCTACTGCCGTTTTTAGGTGCTCTCAGCGATAAAACCCGGAGTCCTCTGGGTAAGCGGCGCCCATTTATCCTGGTTGGAGCGCCCCTTGCCCTGATTTTTTTCATCCTCATTCCCGTGGCAAACTCTTATCAGCGTCTGGGGCTGATGATGACAACCATCATTTTTATGAATGTTTCCATGGCCCTGTTCAGGAGTCCTGTTATTGCTCTTATGCCTGATATCACTCCTTCCAGGCACCGAAGCGAGGCAAATGGAATTATCAATTTTATGGGTGGAGTGGGTGCGCTCCTGGTGTTTTTTGGAGGTAAGCCGCTCTATGACCGCAGCCCTGCCCTGCCCTTTGTGGTTGGCGGTGTGGTGATGTTTGCCGCAAGCATGCTGGTGGTCTTTTTCATTCGGGAGGACAAACCATTTCGGGGTGAAGCTCAGCAGAAACCAATCTCATTTCGGAAAACTCTGGGTGAATTGAAAGACAATCTCAAAGATGTGATCAGAGGAGAGAAAAGCCTCTTGTTCACCCTTTCTGCCATCTTTCTCTGGTTCGTGGGTTTCAACACGGTGGAAACCTTTTTTACAAGCTATGCCAAGTTTTACATGGGTCTTAGTGAGAGTACCGGTGCACTCATCCTGGGGTTTTATTCTGCAATGTTCATCGTTATGGCAATCCCTGCGGGAATAATCGGGAGCAAATTCGGGCGCCGGCGCACCATCACATTCGGTCTTCTGATGCTGATTGTACTGCTGATCACCGCGGTGTTTTTCCGGAGTTTCCTTCCGGTGGCAATCCTCTTCGCCTTTGCCGGTGCATTCTGGAGTATGGTGAATGTTAACTCCCTTCCCATGGTGGTGGATATGACCGTCGCGGAAAAGGTGGGGGGGTATACCGGCCTGTATTATTTTTTCTCCCAGGCAGCAAATATTGTGGCCCCCCCATTGGGTGGAGGGGTCATGGATCTGGCTACCGCAGGTGGCGCAAGACCCGGCGGGTATGTGGCCCTCCTTATATTCGCCTCTGTGTTTTTTGCCGCGGCGATGATTATTATGCTGTTCGTACACCGGGGTGAGGTGGTGAGCCCAGATGCATGATGCTCCGATTCTGGCGCATAGGGGCTATTCCGCAAAGTTTCCGGAAAACACGTTCAGAGCGTTTCAGGCGGCACTGGAGCATGGAGCTGCCGGGATTGAATTGGATGTTCAGAAGACCTCTGACGGTGAGTTCGCCGTGATTCATGACGCCGACTTGGTCCGGGTGTTTGGAGAGCATCGAAAGATCGGCGAAGTGAAAATGGCGGACTTAGTATCTGATCATGGCGAAAAGGATCTTTCTGTACCCCGCCTGGATCTACTGCTGGAGGAACTCAAACCCTATGCCTCGTCAGGAACCATTATCAATGTTGAACTGAAGAGTGAGACAATTACCAGTGATGATTTTCCCCGACTGAATGCACTTTTGACTCCCTGGAAGGGGGCGTACCTGTTTGTCATTTCGGCGTTTAATCATCGGCTTCTGGTGGATTTCGCAAGTTCCGGATACAGGGTGGGAATGCTCGTTGGGGAGGAGCACCGGAAAGGTGGAATCTCTGCACTGGCTGCTGCAATCAGACAGATCCGTCCCTTCTCGATTCATCTTCCCCGACAGATATTTCACGAACTGGGAGGGTTCACCCGTTGGCTTTTATTCTTCTACTTGCGGCTTCACAGTGTGAAGATTGTGTTCTGGACGGTGAACAGCAGGGATGAATTTGCCCGGCTGTCCAGGCTGAGCTGGGCGGTGATCAGCGATTACCCCCGGAAAGATCTGCTGGAACATCCCTGATGCTGAAAAGGGGCGGGACTGCAGCGTATTCCTGAAATTCTTCTTTTGTGATCCGTTCTCTCAGCAGCATAATCCGCATAATGCTTTGCATCCGGATAAACCACCCCGGGCTGATTGCCCCGTCAAGATAATATCGGTGATAGCGTTTGGGTGAAGGGAGAATGCTTGCCAGCCAGGCCGCCTGACCAGGATTTAGTTGGGATGCAGGGATATCAAAGTAATAACGGGCCGCTGCCTGGGCACCGAAAACTCCCGGTCCGAATTCCACAATATTCAGATACAGTTCAAGTATCCGTTCCTTGGGAAGGTGGTAATATTCTTCCATGGCGTACACCAGCAGAACCTCCCTGAGCTTCCGGCTGTATTCCCTGTCAGCGCTTAAATACAGATTTTTCATTAACTGCATGGAAATGGTGGATGCGCCGAAAATGATTTCCCCCTCCCGGAGATTCCTGGCGATGGCGTTACTCACGCTGTCCCAGTACACTCCGTTGTGAAAGAAAAAGCTTCCATCTTCTGCGCTGAGAACAGCTCCTACGAGATAGGGGGAAATTTCATCAATATAGATGTACTCCAGGCGCTCGGTTTCCCCCGGGGACGACGGCCTCCCTCCCGAAGCTGACGTTGCAATTGGTTCTGCGTCGGGCTCTGCGTCGGGTTTGGTGTCGGGCTCTGCAATTATCTTCTGCAGGCCGGGGATTTCCTCTCCCAGGGGACCGTTATCGAAGAGGGCCCAATGGGTGTCCACCCAGGCTGTGCTCCGTTCGCTGTGTTTCAGCATCCATTCCAAATCCGGGCGGCGGTATGGGGGAATATCAACGACAGCCCGGAACCCGGTTTCGGGATCGCTGATTGGATGTGTGCCCCCCCGGGCGAGAACTCCCATATCTACAGGAAGTTCTTCCAGGATCATATCAACAGGAGATACGGAAAAGTGCCAACGGGTATGTTCCAAACTGTATGTGGGGATAAATATATTGATGTTTCCTTCCATGCGGCCCTCCAGCTTTAGGGAGTTCAAGGAGCCCAGAAGAGATTGGGGAATAAGATGAAAAGCGGATTGGAGAGGGACAGCTTCCATTCTGGCGAAAATATTCACCGAAGCAGGGCGAACTGTGAATCTACCCGGGGCTTGCCCGGGTACGGGAAGAAATCCTTTGATATCCAGAATGGGGGAAACAAGAATTCCGTTCAGGCTGAGACTTCCTTCCCGAATCAACAGCCTTCCTCTGGGCGGGTCTTCAACAGGATATGAGGGGGTAAAGGGTTTGGGCAAAACGATGCGTTCAAAGGGAGAGATGCGGCCGGAGAAGCTGTAGCGACCATCATACTTTTCGAATACGCCCCGGAATTCCAGCGTGGATTCAATGGAAAAATCGACCGGACTCAGGCTGGAAAGATTCCCGGAGATTCGGAACTCTGCAGGGGCCTGGAGAGATTCCCCACCCGGGGTTTCAGTATGCATCTGCTCTGGAAAAAGATTCCTGAGAGATCCATAGATGCTCTCAGCCCGGGGAATCCAATTCAGAATTTCAGAAAGCGGGTTGTTCAGCGAAAACTCCATATTCAACTGCCGGTGGGAGTAATCTATTTGACCCTGGAGAAAATTCCGGTCATCCGGCTGCCATGAAAGGGTTATGTGGTCATTTCGGGGATTATGGGAATATACGTTGTCCCCTTCTACCCGGATACTTCGGGGCAGAAGGGATGTGATTTCCCGGTTCCCAAGCCATTGCCAGAGTGACGAGGGGTCGGAAATAATCCGGGAATACGATGGGGGGGATAGAGCCTCCATATCCCGGGAAAATAACAGTTTTCCACCCCAGGCAATGAGCGGCAGACGGATCCGTACCTGATGAAATTCCTGCACCGGTTCAGGATCTGAGGAGCTATTCAGGGCGATGCTGTTGATTCTGATGGTACCGAAAAGGCTCAGCTTGGGTGTGGATACATCCAGTTGATAGGGTATGGAACCTGAAACCCTGTTCCACAGTGACGGGATTATTATCCCGTTGGCGGTAATGATTAACCCCGGCCAGATAAGGATAACGAGGAGAAGTGATATGATGGTGAAGCTGATACGTGGCTTTAATCGTTCTATTTTCATGAAATTAAGCACCGGCTTCTCTACTGTAACATTTCCGGGAAATAATTTACTATCCTGAGCGGAGATAAGGGATGAAAAAGGTTTTAGTAACAGGTGCGGACGGAATGCTGGGAAGCCATGTTTGCCGGGATGTATTGAGCGGCGGCTATGCTGTTCGGGCAATGATTCAGCCCGGAAGGGAAACCGGTACATTGGAAGGCTTGGACCTGGAGCGGGTGACCGCGGATCTTCTTTCCAAAGAAGATGTGTACCGGGCAGTTGAGGGTGTGGATTATGTAATCCATACCGCTGCAAACACCCAGATATGGCCGGGGCGGTCTGAAAAGATTTGGAAAATTAATTTCGATGCGGTGACGTTCATTGCCGAGGCCGTGCAGGAATACGCGGTGAGCCGCCTTATTCATGTGGGCACTGCAAACTCCTTCGGTCCGGGCCCCAGGAATGCTCTTGGAACGGAAGAGAATGGGTATACTGACCGCCGTTATCATCTGGATTACCAGGATTCCAAGCATGCAGCCCAGGAGTACCTCCTCCAAAGACATTCACGGGAGGGATTACCGGTATTGATCCTCAATCCCGGATTTATGCTGGGAGCCTGGGACAGCAAGCCAGGGGCGGGAGCCATGCTCCTTGCCGTTCATGAAGGGCGGACGCCCGGCTATGCACCGGGTGGAAAAACCTATGTGGCCGCTTCAGATGTTTCCCGAACTGCAGTGCAGACCCTGACCCGGGGTCAGGAAGGGGAGTGTTATATTCTGGGGGGCGAAAACCTATCTTACCGGGACGCCTTCGAAATGATGGCCAGGGTTACCGGAGCAAAGGCTCCGTCTATTCGTATACCAGCGTTTGCGGTCTGGCTCTATGGACTCTGGGGGTCCCTCTCTGCTTCCCTGCTCAGAAGGCAGCCGAATTTAACATTGGCCATGGCAAGAATATCTAACGACGACTGCTACTATTCTAGCCGCAAAGCCGTTGAAGAACTGGGTTTCTCACCCACCCCGGTGAGCGAAGCAATGAGGGAATGTTTTGACTGGCTTCGGGAGCACGGGTACACGACGAACCGGTGAACCCCGGGCCGGAAGCTAAATTACCAAAATATCAGGAGTGCAGCTATGAATCAGCAAATCAGTCCCAAGGATCAGAAATATTTCCGGGGTAAGGTTGCCGCGGTGACAGGGGGCGGAAAGGGTATCGGCAGGGAGATTGCCCGGTATTTGGGCGCCGCAGGCTGCAACATAGTCATAACCGGAAGAGATTCCCATGCACTGGAGCGCACAGCAGAGGAATTCAGAGAAGACGGGATTGAGGTTCTGGCAGTCACCGGAGATGTAAGTCGGCCGGAGGATTGCCGCCGGGTGACTCAGCACAGCATAGAACGCTTCGGAAAACTGGATATACTGGTGAATAATGCGGGTATGACCATGCGGGGAATGTTTCGGGATATTTCTCTGGAGCTTTTTCACCGTATTATGGATGTGAATTTTCGGGGAACGGTGAACATGACCAAGCTTGCTCTGGAAGAACTGGAAAAAACATCCGGCTCAGTCATATTCATATCCAGTCTGGCCGGGCTGAAAGGCCTTCCTGCTGTATCTCCATATTGCAGTTCGAAAATGGCGCTTACCGCCCTTGGTGAATCCCTCAGGTCCGAGTACGGGGGAAGGGTGCATTTCGGTACGCTGTATGTATCATTTACCGAAAATGATCCTGAAAAGACCATGTATAATGAGAAAGGGGAATTGATTCCTTTGAAACGGAAGAAAACTTCCAGCAGCCAGAGGGATGTGGCCCGCTCGGTGCTGAATCTGGTCAGGAAGCGCAGGAGATATGCAGTAATGACTGGGGCGGGAAAGCTCGTAAAACTGCTGTACGCACTGGTTCCCAACCTGGCGGAAGAACTGATTACCCGGTTTGCCGGAGGAAGCAATTTATATGCGTACGATAAGCTGGATGAGCGGCGTTGAAACTTAAACCCCGGTTCACCCCTCCGTTTTTTCACATTCTCTTTTCCCTGGCTCTTCCCATAGCGGCCCAGAGTCTTCTCGAGTCATCGGTAAATTTTATCGATACCTTCATGATCGGGCAGCTGGGGGAGGAAAGTCTTGCCGCGGTCGCCCTGGGAAATCAAATATATTTTATTGTACTCCTGATGCTTTTCGGCATCAGTTCAGGGGTGGGGATTTTCGTATCCCAGTATTGGGGGAAAAAAGATGTAAACCGAATCCGGCAGGTACTGGGTATAGCACTTCAGCTTTCCCTTGCCGGTTCGGGGCTTATTGCCCTTTTTGCCCAGTTGATTCCGGAGGGATTGCTTCGGGTTTTTACCGAAGATCCACGGGTAATAGAGCTGGGAATTTCGTATTTGCGCATAGCCTCTCTTTCGTATCCCCTGACGTCTGTGTCCATTAATTTTGCCATGGGTATGCGTTCCTGTGGAGAGGCCCGCCTGCCCCTTCTCGCCACAGCAGCAGGTTTGGTAATAAATGTAGTCCTGAACTATCTTCTCATTTTCGGACAATTGGGCCTGCCGGCTTTGGGTGTGGCCGGTGCAGCTTTGGGTACGCTGATTGCCAGATTCGTTCAAATGTTGCTGATCATGTACTTCGCATACTCCAGGAAACTCCCGGTGGCCGGATCCTTCAGAGAGTTCACTGCCCGGGACAGACTCATGTTCAGAAAAGTGATGAAGACTGCGTTTCCGGTAATCTTGAACGAGATTGGATGGTCGGTGGGCATTTCATTGTTTAACGCGGTGTTTTCCCGGATCGGGACGGAGGTGTTTGCTGCCAGAAATATCGCAGATACCATATTCCGTCTGCTTCTTGTTTTCAGCATTGGTGTGGGGAATGCCTGCTATATAATGATTGGCAACGCCATAGGATCGCGACGGCCGAAGCGTGCCCGAACCCTGGCGGCAAACTACACCTATCTGGCACCAATTCTTGGGGCGGCAACCGGGATTGTGCTTGCAGCACTTGCGGGTATAATTCCCCGCTTTTTCAACGTTTCTGTCGAAACCCAGATCCATGCAAGAAACTTCGTGTACGTGATATGCATGATTCTTCCATTTAAAGCCCTCAGCCTTGTTCAGATCGTTGGAATTCTCCGGGGCGGGGGGGATACCCGGTTCAGTCTTTATCTGGATGTGGGAGGCGTCTGGCTGATCGGCCTGCCTCTGGCATATGCCTCAGGTCTTTTGTTGGGATGGCCCCCCATGCTGGTGTTTTTTCTCGGAAGCTCCGAAGAGGTTGTAAAATCGTTCATCGGCCTATGGCGCACAAGGCAGGGCGGGTGGCTGAATGATCTCACCCGCTAATCCGGCTGCAGTATCAGGATCAAATATTGAGCAATCGGTCAACCAGCTGGTGACCGATCCGTTACCCAGCTGAGAGGGCTCATTGGTTCCTGGAAGATTTAGTTCCCAGAATGAGTACCGGCAGGGCACTCAGGGCTATGCTCGCCATGGCGGTAAAGGTGAGAACCAGGGATCGGTCCGCAAGAAAACCACCGAAGTTCGCAGCAAGGAATATTCCCCCGTTAAACATAAACTGAAACAAAAGGGCCATTCGCGCCCGAAAATTTGGAGCCGATCTATTGATCAGTTCGGCCTGAAGAACGGGAAAGAGCACACCGTGGGCAATTCCGTAAGCAATGCCGGCAATGATGAGGCTCCCGGCGGTCTGCAGTGATGCCACCAGCAGCAGGGCGGCGGGGATCATCAACACCGGCAGGATCAGAATCCGGCGTGCGGAAAACTTATTGAACCAGTGACTTGCAACCAGCCGGATGGTGATTACTGTGGCGGGATATGCCACATAGTAGGGTTTGATCACCCCCACATCTCTGAGAAGCACCATATCGGGGAGAAACCCCAGCATGGTCCCGAAACCGGTTCCAAGGATCAATGCCAGATACAAAAAGGGATAAATTGATCGGTTTTTCAGTGCATCCAGGAAATCCCGTGGACTGGGTTTTGCATGATCCATGTCCGGCCGCTTTTCAGGGAAAATCAGTGATGACAGCGAGGCAATTCCAAGTGCTCCTGCGGCGAACAGGATAAACGCAGAAAAACCGAAGCTGTCGAATAGCCATTCAGAGGTGGATACCCCTGTCATGGCTCCCAGCTGACCCAATACCCCGAACAGGGCGTAGCCTCTTGATCGCTGCTCCGGAGGCAGTACATGGCTGACTGCAGCGGTTAAACTGACCATGGTAACGGTGATCATTCCCCCCTGAAAAAGCCGGGGAATGGCGAAGATTCTGGGATCCGCAGGCTCGAGAAAATAGAAGAGTGCGCTGAGACCGTAAATCAGGTAGCCGGCCATGAGAATGTATTTTTGACGGAAATTGTCCACAAACAGGGCAAGGATCGGCATGAACAGCATACCGCCTAGACCGGTGAAACTCATAATAAACCCCGATGTTCCCGGAGTGTACCCTAACAGGGAGAAATGCTTCGGCAGGAGGGTAAAGCTCTCATGTCCTGCAACACCCGCATAGAGGGCGAATGCCAGAAAAATAAATCCGATACTCAAAGAATTGCGTTGGCTCATAGCGGGAGTATAGATCAGAGCTTCAGCTAAATCATCCCCCGGAGGATATTTTCCCCATCCTGGCACCCGAGGAAAATTTGACGTGGAGGCTGATCCTGCTATGCTTATAGGATAATCAGTTAATAGAACAAGCCGCGCCGGAGGTGCACATGGCCGTTGGACGTATCGGAAAACACAGAAGTTCATCCAGCATGGATTATGCCCGGAATATCCGCAACAAAGGGAATTCAGGACGCTGGAGGGGGGTGCTTAGGGTCATTGCCGGAGTTGTTTTGCTGTCCGCGTTTCTTGCAGGGGTACTTTTGTTTTGGTTCATCCGCAGGCCCTTTCCCCGGTATCGGGGTCAATTCCAGACTCCGGGGCTGAATGGGGAAGTGGAAATTTTCCGGGATACCGACGGCGTACCCCATATTTTCGGTGACAGCATGGAAGATGTAATGCTTGCTCAGGGGTTTGTTCACGCCCAGGACCGGTTCTGGCAGATGGAATTCTGGAGACGTACCGGACAGGGGAGGCTCAGCGAAGTGTTCGGCGAGGATTTGCTCTCCACAGATATGTATCTCAGAACTCTGGGCTTTGCCGAAGTTGCCCGGCAGGAGTATGAGAACCTGGGAGAGCCCTATAAATCCTGGCTTGATGCGTACGCTGCGGGAGTGAACGGCTACATTTCCCAGCGACCATCCGCTGCCCTGGGGCTGGAGTTTGCCGTACTGGGTCTCATCGGCACAGATCTGGAAATTGAACCCTGGACTGGTGTTCACAGCCTCACCTGGGCCAAGATGATGGCCCTGGATTTGAGCCAGAACATGAGCCGTGAAGCCCGTTATCTACGGATCATCCGGGATGGAGGGGAGGAATTGCTCAATATCTTTCTCAGTGAGTACCGCGATGATATGCCTTATATCGTCTCTTCGGAAGAATTGGCGAATTTTCGGGAACAGTGGGAGGTGGATCCGGAAGATTTTCTCAATACTCAATCTCAGGTTTCTTGGGGGCCTGAGGAAATGAATTTGTACAGTGGTTTTCAGGGGATCGGATCCAATAATTGGGCCGTATCAGGTGATCTTTCAGAAAGCGGTTCGGCATTAATCGCTAACGATATGCACCTCGGGGTGCAAATGCCTTCAATTTGGTATGAAATCGGAATGCATATCAATCCCGGATCTGGAGAGACATATGATGTGAGGGGATATTCGTTCGCGGGGGTTCCGGGCATTATATCCGGTCAAAACGGCAATATCGCCTGGGGAATTACCAATGTGGGCGGAGATGTGCAGGATTATTTTCTGGAGCAGATCGACCCGGAGAACAGAAACCGCTATCTGGATGAAGATGGGAATTGGAAGGATATGGCTCTGAGAATGGAGAGTATCAGGGTTCAGGGGCGGGATGAACCGGTCTTTATGACTGTACGCTCCACTGACCGGGGGCCGGTGATTTCGGATATCCCCTTTCTCAAGGATCTGGGGAGTTACCGCATCCTGCCCGATGAGCGGTTTCCCCGCCGGGTGGCAGCTCAGGCAATATCCCTTTCCTGGACCGCACTCCAGCCCACCGGGATGTTTCAAGCGGTTATGAATGTTAACCGTGCTGAGAGCATGGAGGAGTTTCGGAATGCGCTGAGAGGCTGGGATGTTCCCGGACAGAACTTTGTGTATGGAGACGCCGCAGGAAATATCGGGTATCAGACAAGCGGAACACATCCCCTTCGAACCAGTCATGAAGGAAGATCTCCCGCAGTTCCATCGGCGGGTGAAGATTGGGATGGAAGAATTCCATTTGATATGATGCCGGGCCTGTATAACCCCCAGCGGGGATTTATCGTCACAGCAAATAATCCTGTGGCTGCGCCGGGGTATGAGTATCTGATTGGTACGGAGTTTGCCAACGGCTATCGGGCTCAGCGGATTGAAGAGCGTTTGGCGGAACTGGAGGACGGCATCAGTATTGAGGATCTGAAATCGGTACATGCCGATGTCTATACTCTCCACGGGGAAGAGTTCCTCTCCCGGGTAATTGATACTGACGCCCGGCAGGCGGTGGAAGCATATCTGGGCCATGCAGATTGGTTGACGTCCCAGCAGAAAGCCTTGTCTGCAGATCGTATGGAAGCAGGAAAGGAGGTCCCGGCTGGTGGGGGGGCGCCCGGAGGAAAAACTCCCGGTGAACATCCGGAGGATTACAAAAGGCTGATTCAGCTGGTGGAGGATGTTCTGAATCTCTGGCGGGATTGGGATTACCGGATGAACGCGGGCAGCCCCCAGGCTCTGGCCTACGCCTTTGTGTGGCGGGAATTGATTCTGAATACCATGGAAGATGAGTTCCCGGCGGCCGGGCAAGTACGGGGCAGCATCAGCGACTATGAGTCATTTTTTCATACACTTCTTGCCGACCCGGACCATCTGATGTGGGATTATCGTCCCAGTGCCCCTAAAGAGCGTATGGAGGATATTGTATCCCGCTCGGTGGCAGAGGGATTGAAAAAAGCTGCACAGCTGCATGGTTGGGATCCAGCAAAATGGCAGTGGGGGGATGCCCATTTGGTGGAATTCAGAAATGCAACCCTGGGTGAGTCTGGCATTCCCCTTGTAGAATCACTGTTCAACCGGGGTCCATACCCTGTTCCCGGCCATGGAAGTACGGTAAATGTTACCCATTGGGCACTGAACGGCTCCTTCAGAGTGCATTCCATCGCCTCCCAGCGTTCCATTCTTGATGCAGGAAATCCGGATAATTCCCTCTTTATTCATCCCGGAGGCCAGAGCGGCCATCCTTTCCACCGTCATTATGATGATTATATTCACGAATGGGTTAACGTTGAGTATCATCCCGGGCGCTTCTCCCGGAAGGCAGTTGAGGCTGATTCCGCTGGGCGTCGTATTCGTCTGCTGCCTCAGTAAGCGAAGCAGGCATGATGGTATGTGGAGAGCTGCCCAGATGGAGACCGGAATGAAGACGAATTTAACGCCCGGGGAGCTTCAGGCCTGTATCTGGATATGTTGAATGGAATCGCTTTCTGAGAATACATGTCCCATTCTGACCCGTTTGGTGCTGAGGTAGCTGCGGTTTTGCTCAACGGCTTTGATTACTATGGGAATTCTTCTCGTGATTTTCACCCCTTCTTCTTCCAACCCTCGGAATTTCAGGGGGTTGTTGCTCATGAGCTGGATGCTTTCCACCTCCAGAAGGCGGAGAATTTCCGCAGCAATATTGTAGCTTCTTCCGTCCACAGGAAGCCCCAGATGGGTGTTTGCATCCACCGTGTCCAGTCCCTGATCCTGGAGATGATATGCTTTGATTTTATTTAGCAACCCAATATCTCTGCCTTCCTGTTTCAGATAAATAACCAGACCCCGATCCTGTTGGCCGATATAAGCCAGCGCAGCTTCAAGCTGATCTCTGCAGTCGCAGCGTAAGGAGCCCAGAACATCTCCTGTATGGCATTCGGAATGAACGCGGGTTGGAATATCTGCATGACCTTGCACGTTTCCCCTGACAACTGCAGTGTGCTCTTTTCCGTTCTCATGCTCGAGAAATCCGTAAATTCTGAAATCCCCGAATCGGCTGGGCAGCTCTGCTGAATCTATTAACGAAACTTTTCCTGTACGCTGCATACGTTCTCCTTGATATTGCGGTGCTGTAAGGAACTATCTTATAAAGCTACATACATATATGAGGACAAGCAAGAAAAATAGGACGTTTGTCGCGTTTGGCTGATATATTGTGTATGTGACAATTTTATTCGTTGTATATGGAAACTTTGATATTATTTCCGGCGGATATCTCTATGACCGCAGACTGGCCGAGTTTTTCAGCGCCCGGGGGCATACAGTTCGCGTCATCACCCCGGATGAGCTTACTGAAACCTCTCCTCCTGAAGCTCAGGTTTGTATTGTGGATGAGCTATGCCACCCCCATTTCCGGACTGCCCGGGAATGGAATCGGCTTCCGGATTCAGCCGTGAGAGTGGCAATGGTACATCATCTGGCTTCAGACGAGGATCTGCCTTTGGGTAAGCGCATCAGGCACTGGAATTATGAACGGCAATTTTTTCAATTCCCCGATTATGTAATTGTGAATTCCCGCAGTACGGCCGATTCGGTTCGCCGGAAAACTCCGTACCGGGGAGAGATTGGATTGGCTATGCCCGGAAGAGATTCAGGCGATTCCCGGGAAGGAAAATTGCATGAGAGGCGCCCATTTACACAGGGCAAGCTGGAACTGCTGTTTTTGGGAAATGTGATACCCCGTAAGGGCCTTCACCATATTCTCACATACCTGGAAAGGTTCACCCCCGGGGAATTGGTGCTTCATGTGGGCGGACGGCTGGATGCAGATCCGGAGTATGCCGAAAGGATGCGCACGAGGGTTCAAAACTCTGGGCTGAAGGATATAGTGCACTTCCACGGATTTCTTGAGATTGAAACTAAAGACCGGCTTCTCAATTCAGCCCAGCTGCTGGTTGTGCCCTCATCCCATGAGGGGTTTGGAATTGTATATCTGGAAGCCTTGGGGCATGGAGTAGTCCCCGTGGCAGGAAATAAAGGAGGCTCGGGGGATATTATCCGCAGCGGGGTGAACGGCTTTCGCATTAACCCCCATCGTCCCCGGCAACTTCACCGCATCATAGAGTCTGTGAGAACCAGTCCCGAAACCTACTCGAAACTGCAGCAGCAGGCCGTAAAGACCTGGAAGAACCATCCGGATTGGAATGAAACCTTTCGTTCCGTTGGGGAAACCATTGAAGCAATGGCAGCTACCTGAAGTTCATTCTGAGAGCCGCTGGTAATGGGCTATCTTTTCGTCATGAAGTAATGGGGGCAGAGAGACCCGCCCATGCCTGATCGTTTTCCCAAATCCGAATTTCCATCTCTTCTATGCGCTTTAGATCTTCGGCGGTGAGCTGATCTTTGAGGAGGGCTGACAATCTCTGAAAGAAAAAACCGCAAAGATTCTCCAGACTACTGTTCACAGAGGAAAAATAGGGCAGATCGTTGAGGTTTACTCCCCGAATTTCGGCAATATGTGTGTCCCGGATTTTCTCCAGCAGAGCGATATCCAGGGAAAACCCCCGGTCATCTAAAGAATGCAGAGTAAACAGCCATTCCAGCAGATATTCATGTTCATGGGGATGTTTTTCGTACTCGGGTACATCTCCCACCAATGCATGGATGGCGGTAAAGTTCCCCCTGACCCCCACCCGGTATTTCCTGGCAGTTGTTTGAGAAAATTTCGTATCGTCTTTCATACGTATCTCCTTGTAAATAGTCAATCGGGAGTCGCTCTCCCGAACGGTTTGTAGACAGACGCGAGCTAAACACTCTTTGCTTTTATACCAACTCCCGGAAGTAACGGGTATCGGGCTGGGGGCATTCAGTTCGGGAAGTCCGGCACCAGCAGGGGAAGGCCAAGGAGCTCTTCCGAGTCCAGCAGGGCAAAGGCTTCAGAGGCTTTGTTGAAGGGGAAACGATGGGTAATTAAGTCCTCCACAGGAATCTCGTTCAACAATCGTATCACTTTATCCATTCTCCGGGCCTTGTTCCAGTTGCTGCCCATATGGCCTCCCATTGTACTCACCTGACTGCTGATCAACTGAAGTCTCCGGGTATGAAAATCTTTTCCAAGATTTACCGAAATTTCCCGGTCTCCATACCAGCTTGCTACGGTAACGCGGCCTTCAAAGGCTGCAGTTTTCAACAGCGGTTGGAGGGCATCGGGATTTCCGCTGACCTCAATGCACACATCAGCTGTCTTGAGACCGTGAAAATCGACCTGGAACTCACCTTTTGGGAACCATCGGCTCTTCCTGGGGGCGGGATCAATCATATGGATTTCCACCCCGGGAATGGATCTGAGAATACGGGTACAGAGGGTACCAACAACCCCGGCTCCGGTAATAATCACCCGGTCGCCGGGTTGAATCCGACTGTCATGGACGATGGACAAGGCGGTTTCAAGGTGGGGAATAAACACTGCCTGCTCTGTTCCAAGTGCGTCGGGAAGTGGGATGAGTGACTTCTCCCTGAGAACCAGAGCATCGCTATGGGGAGCGAATGCGAAATACCGTCGGCCATTAAGATCCCGAACCACATTGATATAGCCGTAGCTGAACGGATAATCCAGAACCTCGCCGGTAAAGTCCATATCCGGATTGCCAGATCTTCCACGTTCGAAGCGCCCCAGATAAAAATTACGCTCGGTGCCCGGGCTTATGGCGCTGGCAAGGGAGTGCACCGTTAGTTCTCCACTTCGGGACCGGGGCAATGCTTCTTCACGAACCTCCACTTGCTTCAAGCCGGTGAAGTACACCGTCCGGGCAGTGGTTTTTTTGGTACGGACGGGAACTGGGCGGAACTCTTCCCGGGGAGCAGCGGATGATGGAAGCTCCGGCGGCTCGGGGTTCACAATATCCCAGATGATTTCCCTGCCGACAATCCGTATGTCTTCGATCTCGGGGATGAGAAGCTGATTCAGGTTGCTGATTCCCAGATCACCAACCGCTTCCACACCGGAGCCCATGATCTTTCCCACCGAAACAACGGTCATCTTGTGCCAGAGTCCCTGTCTGAGAAGGGATGTGATAATTCCTGCACCGCCTTCCACCATGAGTTTGGATACGCCCCGGGTATTCAGGTCCCGAAGAAGAAGGTCCAGAGGTAATAACGGCGGGCTGCCGTCGGGGGGCTGTGGCTCTTCGTGGCCCCGTTCCAGGGGTATCAGCTCAAAGCCCGCGCTTTGAAGGGCGAGCGCCTGTTCACTGTGGCTTTTTAGATGTTCCGGGCTGCAGTACACGAGTGTCTGTACTTCCCCCGCGCTTTGTGCCAGTTTTGAATCCGGCGGTGTTCGCAGCTGTGAATCAACAATCACTCTCACAGGATCTGTGCAGCCATCCAGCCTGCAGGTAAGAAGGGGATTGTCTTTCAGCACTGTGCCGATCCCAACAAGAATACCGTCATGTTCCCGCCGCATCTGCTGATTCATCTCCAGACTTGCTTCATCGCTGATATATCTGGACTTACCGGTTCTTGTGGCGATGCGCCCATCCAGGGTTTGGGCATAACTGATGGTGATGCGGGGATAGGGCAAGTTGTTACCCATGCTTCGTCCCCCTCTTTTCGAAACGAATGAAAAAATAGCCCGATACTCCGCGGTTTTGAAGCCGTTTAAGGGCAGTTCCCCCTATGAGGTTATCCGTCCAAGGGCTCTGTTTTTTCCGCAGACGAAGAAAACTTACAAGAGCTGAAGCCAACGCGGTCCGCAGATGGTGGGGCCTCATATATGAAGTGAGATCTCTAATCTCGATGCAGGAGAATCCCTCGTCGTTCATCAGACTGAGATAATCTTCAAGAAACGTGTACCCTTTCGCATACCAGTGGTCTACAAATTGTTGGATAAGGCTCCGGTGTGCCGAATTGGTGTTCTGTTTTTTCCCCGAACCTAGAAGAAAATCGTCAATTACTGCGAGCGTTGCACCTGCAGATGAATGGTCGGCAAGGTGTTTTCCCAGCCGGGGATGATCCGGGTTGTGCTGAAGACTCTCTATGGCATACATATAGTCGAATTGTTTCTGGGATTCATACCAGCTGCCGTCCAGGAAATCTGCGGTATGTACATTTGTCCCCAGGTCCCGGGCCATGCGGCTTTGAACCGTGCTGAGGGTAATTCCTGTGTAATCCGCCGTGTAGCTCTCCTGCAGATATCTGATGGTTCCGCCGATTCCGCAACCCAGGTCAAGTATTCTCTCGGGTTTTTTGGTAACAATGTCACCAAGTATGAGCTGGTGACTATAGTTCTCCGCATGTTCGGAGTTCCGTACACCTGGGGGGAAGAGTTTTCTGTGGATGCTGCCCCGGGATCTCCGTTTCCCGCCCGGCAGAAACTTGGGAGTATTGAAATTGTAATAATCAGCCACGGAGGCCGCAAACCCGGCGCTGTGATTGTCCGCGGCAGCTGAAACCTGCCTCTTATCTGCATTCATATACTGCTAATAGTAATGAAATGGCCGGGTGGGGAACAGGAAAATATATAGATGAAGACTGTGAGAATAAAGCTGGACGCTTATAACCGGTCCTGCCTATATTTATCGAACCATGTATATGAAAAATCCCGGCAGTATTCGGTGGCTTGCCTGTATTTCTCTTCTTCTGCTCTTGATTGCGGTATTTCTGACGCATATCGGGGACTATAATCTGCGGGTAACCGCCATCCTTGGAATGCCGCTTCTATTTTATCTTTTGCTTCTTCCAGGCGCGGGAATATTCGCTGCGGCCGAGAAAGTATCCTGGACACGAGTATTGGTGCGCCCCGCAAATCTGGTAACCCTTATTCGCCCGGCAGTTCTTTTAGCGGGAACATCGTTGGGGGCGCTAATTTTGGTCAAGGGTAACCCCGGAGCAACCGGTAGCATCTGGGCCTGGGCAGCATCCGTCTTGATCGGGGCCGGGTTTTCAGCGGATTTTCTGGACGGCTTTCTTGCCCGTCGGGAGACGGCGGATGAAATACATAATTTCGGGAAATTGGGCTCATGGCTGGATGCTGAATCGGATGCAATTGCCATTGCTCTCAGCGGACTTTCTTTAGTTTTGATCAGAGAAGAGTATCTCATTTTGCTATTGCCGATTTTCGCCAGGCATAGTTTCTCTCTCGTTTTTGTGCTTTTCCCGGTTCAACCCCTCTTTCCCCGGTGGTTCAGACGGGGTTCCAAAACGATAGCGGCGATTCTTCAGTTCACTCTGGCATCCATCTGGATCAGTGAACTTATTCCGCTGCCCCGCTTCGCCCCCTTTGCCGAAGGGCTCATCATTGCATCCACCTTTTTAATTATTATCAGTTTTTTCATTGAGACAGGGTTCCGGATTCAAAAAATTGCCGATCTATTGCCCCACGGACACAGGAAAGGTTTGCTGAAATCTGTTTTTGTGTACTATACATTCCCATTTTTGATTGCTCCCTTCAGATTCGTCCGGATGAGGCGACTGTATGGTGGACTTGTACCCAAAGGGGGAATGGTATTTGATGTTGGGTCTCATATCGGAAACCGAATCCCTGTTTTCCGGTCGCTTGGAGCTTCAGTACATGCCTTTGAACCCCAGCCGTCGTGCAGGGGGTTGCTGGAGCATTGGTATGGCGGGGAAGCTGGGGTTCAGCTTCATTTTTTTGCCATGGGTAAGGAGCAGGGAACTGCTCCGCTGTATATATCCAGGGAATTTCCCACCCTTACAAGTCTTGATGGTACTTGGGTGCAAAACAGAACCAAAGACTCCCTTTTCAAAGGAGTGGGCTGGGAAAAAACCGGTGATATTCATATTTCTACCCTGGAACACATGATCGGCCAATATGGTGTTCCGAATTTCATCAAGATAGATGTGGAAGGCCATGAACTTCAGGTGCTTCAGGGTTTAGACTGCGCGGTTCCCGCTCTGAGTTTTGAGTTTCTTGTGAGTGAGAGAGCTGCGGGGCTGGAATGTCTCCATCTGTTGAATAATACCGGGGAGTATGAGTTTAATTTTTCTCCAGGTGAGTCCATGCGAATGGTGTTTCGGAATTGGACCGATTTCCGGGCTATGGAAAAATATCTTGAAAATACCGAGAAAACCATCAGCGGAGATGTATATGCCCGAAAAATCTCCTGAAGGCTCTAAAAATTTTCTCAGAGCTATTGGTGTTCCTTTTGGAATGCTTGCCCTTCATTTTCTGTTATCGGGTCATCATCTTGCAGGAGGGAGCTCGGGAACGGCATGGAAAATATTGGTGCCCCCTGCTCCTTTTCTTGTTTCTTTCGGATTCATAGTCCTGCTTTTGGGGCCAGAACCGAAAGGCGTCCCGGATCGATTTCGCCGCTATCTCCTTGGAATCCCCGCTGCAGCGGGATTCGGTCTGAGCATTCTGAACAGTGCAGGTCAATGGTTTTTCAGGTTGCTGTATATGGAGGAATTTTCCCTCCTTACCGATGCCTCCCTGATTCCGGGACTGTTTTCCATGATCCTGGGCGAACCGGATATTTCGTCTGATCTGCTGAATCTTACAACCTATGCGCTGCTGAGCTCCATTCTGATACTGCTGGGGTGGTTCATTACCAGGCTGTTTTTGGAGCTTGGGGGATATTCCGTGACCCAGACTCCTGCCCCCGGGGTAACATCCGGAGGAGGGGTGCTGATTCCAGCCCTCTTCTTTCTATGTGCGGTTTTGGCATACATTTTTGTTCCGTCTACCAGGGTGCTGGCGGTTTCCCGTTCAGATACCGGTGGGTCATATATGAGATCCGTGGGTAACCGTTACTCGTCCACGGAGGAGAAGTATTCCTTCCCGGGAATCGCCGATACTGATATACATTTTTTGGTTGTTGAATCTTACGGTTCCACCTTGTTCCTGAAAGATGAGTATCGGGAAGCCATCGCCTTGTCCTATGACAGAATCGGAGACGCGCTACACAAGAGAGGTTTTCAAGTCTATTCCGGTTTTGTGCGGTCGCCGGTGTTCGGAGGAAGAAGCTGGTTGGCGGATTCAAGTCTTTTAACGGCCAGTCAAGTATCAAGCCAGAGAATGTTCGATGATATTGTCGCATCCGAAGAACCAGCTTTTCTTCTTGAACTCCTGGAATCTGCGGGGTATCACAGAATATATGCAGCTCCCGGTACATACGAATCCTGGGAGAGTTGGCGGAAAGCATTTCCTTTTGAAGAGTATTTTCTCCGTTATGATTTCGAATATGAAGGACCGTTCGTGAGCTTCGGAGCCATGCCCGATCAGTATTTTCTCGATGTTATAGGACGCCGGCTGGAACCAAACAGGAAAGAATTTGTTATGGCGCTTTTGGTGAGCTCCCATGTGCCGTTTGAGAATGTTCCCCCGTACTTTCCCGATTGGGCTTTTGATAACTTCGGCAGGGAGTACACCCGGGAAAACATACGCAGGTATGACAATAACTGGCTCAGCGGAAACGAGCTGGCGCAGGGGTATTTGGCGTCAATCGATTACAGTCTGCAATCAGCGATAGGGTTTCTCCTTGAGCATGCTTCCGATGCGGGGCTGACGATCATTATCGGCGATCACCAGCCCCGAAAACCGGTGAGCACCCCGGATGCAGGATATGCCGTACCTGTACACGTTATTCTTCGTGAAAACAGTCGGGTCAGCTTACCCGAAGAATGGGGGTTTATCCGGGGGATTGATCCGGGGATCCCGTCATACGAGGAGTGGCGCTACCCTGAAATGGCCGCCATATCCCGGTTAGTGGACGGAATACTGCACTGGCGTCCTGAAATGGAGTTTCTTTCTCCATGAAAATCTCTGAACATATATCGCCCAGACCCGCGGTCATAGTATTCGGAAACATGATTACAAATTTCGGGAATTCTCTCTATGTGGTTGGTCTTTTTATTTTCATTGCCCGGGATTTTCCCAATCCCATTTTCCTGGGATTAATCCAGGCTGCGGCTTACCTGCCGGTAGTTCTGTTCAGTTTCCAGGGCGGTGTGCGGGCGGATCGGGAAAACAGGATTCGAATAATTTCCGGAAGCGATATGTTCCGGGGTCTGGGGTTTCTCAGCGGGGCACTTCTGTTTTTCTCCGGGTTATCCATTCACCCCATGTTGATTCTTATTCCTATGGTGTTGTTTAACGCTGTTATGCAGGCACATTTCACTCCTGCCGTGATGAGCTATTTATTGGATATAAATCTATATGTGAAAGAACGGGATGAGAGGGAACCAGGTGCAACGGAACAGCATGTAGGGGACCAGGATGGAAGGAAAACGGGGACCCGGCGCAGGGGCATCTTCTCCAGACCTGATTGGTTCAGTTTGAGAACTGCAGCCGCCCACCTTGCAAGTCTGGCAGGACAGGGAGCCGGTTCGGTATTGTCCGGAATACTCGGTATGGGGTGGCTTCTTCTTATCAGCGGTGCAGGATTTCTGTTCAGCGGTGTGTGGGAGCGTGCTGGGACAGATGCGCCTCGATCCGCTGCCTTCTCATCCCATCGGGACATCGAACAGAAATCATTTTTGAGCGGGATTGGCGGGCATATGCGTCGTCTCCACGGTTTTCACCGCAGGGGTGTACCCGTGTACCTTTACCTAGGGTTACAAGGGGTCAACAGTATGCTGGTTGTGAATATGCCGTTTTTTCTGCTCAGGCGGCTGGGAGCGCCTGAGATGTACCTGGGCTTTGCCATGGCATCCCTGTTTGGCGGCAGTCTCTTGTATGCTGCGCTTGACTCGGTGATTCTTTCTGGAACCAGAGCGGCTAAGGGTGGAGCCGGGATTCCGGCACTTTTGTATGGAGTCCTTCTCTTCTTACTTTCCCTTTTCCCTGCCGGGTTTCTTGATGTGGAGGGGATTGTCCTCAGAGGGCTTATTCCAGTTCTGCTTTTAGTTGTTAGCGGCGGGCTGCTTTCTGCTGTGTATTTGAACACTCTTCGCCAACTGCACGCCAAAAGTACCGATCAGGGAAGCGCTAGGTATCTTGGGCTTCTGGAAGCAATGGGGACTGCGGTTTTGCCAGTGAGCTACCTGGTGAATTCCTTCATAGCCGGACTGCTTCCCCTTGATACTCCCTGGCTTTTGAGATCTGCCGCGGGAGTCTTGCTTGTGGGGATATTAGTCCTGGCGATACGGAGGAAAAGATCCGATTTTGGTGAAAATCATCCAGCTAGGTAGTTTTTGCCTGGAATGATGACCGGAGCTGAAAAGGAGGCTGCCGGGCTTTCAGGCATGCACCTCAAGCTCATCCCTGAGCCAGGCTGTGGCCGAGGTCTCATTGTCAAATTCCTGAATTTCCCGTTTAGAGAACATCTTGAGACTTGCGACCGTCACCTTCATCATTCCGGTGGCTCCAACTACTGCCGACTTTTTCACATACGGATTCACTTCTTTTGAAAACAGCCGCTCGTTTTTACTACGCACAGCATTCGTCTCAAATCCCTCTTCAATGACGGTGAGAATATTCACCGTATCTCCAACCCGCTTGATATCCTCCAGGCGGGTATCAAGCAATTCCTTGTGATCTTCGTCGGTCATACTGGCCGTGTAGTAAACGCTTATAATAGTCATAATGTGCATTGTACCCGGCAAATGTACTCCATGGGTAGATACTTTCGGTCATTTTCCGTCTACCCTTGCAAATTGTACTAATGTTTCGTACACTAATTAATATACTCTGCATTTTCAGTCAACATCGAACGCAAAAGATTTTAATAAAGGGAGCGTAACTAATGTCATTAGTTGAAGTGAAGGACTTGTATAAAATCTTCGGCCCCAATCCCAAGAGGGCAATTCCTCTTATCAAAGACGGGATGTCGAAGACGGATATTAAGAAAAAAACCGGATGTACTATCGCAATCAACGGTGCGTCATTCAGCATCGACAAGAAAGAAACCTTTGTGGTAATGGGGCTTTCCGGGAGCGGTAAGTCGACGTTTATCCGCTGTCTCAATAAGCTGATTAAACCCACAGCAGGAGCCATTCTGGTGGACGGCAAAGATATTATGCAAATGGACAGTGATGAGCTTCAGGAGCTTCGTCGACGAAAGATGTCCATGGTCTTCCAGAATTTCGGACTCCTGCCCCACAGAAATGTGGTGAATAACGTTGAATTCGGCCTTGAGGTAAGCGGTGTAGACAAGGATACCCGGAGACAAAAAGCTTTGGACGCTATTAAACTTGTAGGTCTCGATGGATTCGAGTTCAGCATGCCCAGAGAATTATCCGGCGGTATGCAGCAGCGGGTTGGACTTGCCAGGGCTCTTGCGAACGATCCTGAGATCCTTCTCATGGATGAAGCGTTCAGTGCACTGGACCCCCTGATCCGTACTCAGATGCAGGATGAACTTCTGGAGCTCCAGGCTAAAATGCACAAGACTATCATATTCATCACCCACGACCTTGATGAAGCGTTGAAACTGGGTGACCGCATCGCCATTCTCGGACCTGACGGCCGTGTACGGCAGATCGGAACTCCTGAGCAAATTCTTTCCGATCCCGCCGACGAATATGTGAAAAAGTTTGTTCAGAATGTGGACAGAACCAAGGTTATCACTGCGAGCTCTGTAAAACACGGATGTCCTACTCTGAATATTCAAAAGGACGGTCCCGAAGCTGCTCTTCGTCTTATGGAGAAGGAACACATTTCACATGCTTTTGTAGTGAATTCCGAAAGGGTACTCCAGGGGATCGTATCCGTTGAGGATGCAGTGGAGTTGAAGAAAAAGAAACAGAAAGATCTTACAGAAATCCTGAAACACGATGTCTATACCGCAGGACCCGATACGGCTGTTTCAGATCTGCTGGCCACTGCCCTTGAATCGAAATTCCCAATTGCAGTGATCGGGGACGATAATAAATTTCACGGAATTGTGGACCGGGCTGCGATCATTGCAGAAGTTACCAATAACGATGAAGAGGCGGAAACGCCCACAGTACTGAGTGAGGTTATGGAACAGGCCGAGCTGGACGCAGAAGCCGGTCAGGACTAAGGAGCGAAATAGATGGATAGAATACGGGAAATAATAGACATCGGAAAAGGATTTGAGACGGTTATCGACTGGCTCACGGAAAATATGGGGGGGTTCTTTGATGTAATCTCCAACCTTGTGGACGGGCTTCTCAACGGCGTGAACTGGGTGTTTCAGTTTCCTCCCCAGTTTATCATTATCATTCTGTTTACCGCACTTGCATGGTGGGTTGCCAGCAGGGGAGTTGCCATTTTTACTCTGATCGGGTTTTTGCTCATCTGGTACATGGGGTATTGGAGCGAAACCATGGATACACTCTCCCTGGTAATAACTGCGGTATTCTTCGGTTTGCTCATAGGTGTACCTTTGGGAATTTGGTCTTCCAAATCGGATTCAGTCTGGAATGTGGTACGCCCAATATTGGACTTTATGCAGACACTTCCGGCATTCGTGTATCTGATTCCTGCGGTACTGCTTTTTCGGCTGGGTCCCATCCCCGGGGTAATTGCAACACTGATTTTCTCACTCCCCCCCGCAGTTCGGCTTACCAACCTTGGTATACGGCAGGTTCCCAAGGAAATCAAAGAGGCGAGCCGGTCGTTCGGAGCTACCTCATCCCAGATGCTGTACAAGGCTGAATTGCCGGTAGCTCTGCCAACCATTATGGCTGGGGTAAACCAGACAATTATGCTTGCCCTGTCAATGGTTGTAATTTCCGGGATGATCGGTGCCGGCGGTCTGGGTAACGTAGTTCTCAAGGGTATTACTCAGCTGCGGATCGATATGGGCTTTGAAGGCGGAATCTCAATTGTTATTCTTGCCATCTTCCTGGACCGTGTGACTCAAGCCTTGAGTGATGCGTCTCAGCGACAGGAAGAGAAATAATGCACAACTGATGAAACCTATTGAAAATATCAGGAAGGCTTATCTTCCTAATTTTCCGGGCTGCCTTAATTGGGCAGCCCGTTTTTTTGGGTGAAACCGGGAAACTTATTTCTATGCAATTTTATAGAATTCTATATAGTTTATACGTCCCAACATGTTTTTTGATCCGATTTACGGGAAAACCAGGGCTAATCCGGAAAATTTCCGAAAAAAATACGTATTTTACTCAAGAAATTCCCGTCAGTTCCTTGATTTATCCCACGCAAATAGTTAGTATACTAATAATCAATCAATATTATTTCTAGGAGGAATATTGTGAGAAAGTTAATTGTGACTTTACTTATTATGGCTGTAATCATTCCCGCCGCAGCGTTTGCTGAAGGTGCTCAGGAAGGTGCAGAAGCTAAAGAGGTGAATCTCGTATACGCAAACTGGGAAGAAGGTGTGGCATGGACCCATTTCCTGGCAACTGTTCTGGAAGATGAATTTGGATACGAAGTAAACCTTACTGCTGCCGATGTCGCTCCTGCAATCTCTTCAGTAGCCGCCGGTGACCAGGACTTCTTCATGGAAGGGTGGCTTCCTACACTTCACGGTGTATATGTAGAAGGCACCGATCTTGTTGAGGTTTCCAAGATTTATGACAAAGGTATCACCGGACTAATTGTGCCCAAGTACATGGCTGATGACGGTGTTACCAAGGTCTCCGATCTTGCAAAACCCGAAGTTGTAGAAAAGCTTGGCGGTGCAATCACCGGTATTGATGCTGGTGCAGGTATGATGATTAAAACGGCTGAGGAACTGATTCCCGGTTACAACCTTGATGAAGCTGGCCTCGAACTGATTGCATCTTCCAGCCCCGCAATGATGGCAGCAATTGATGCGGCATACCAGCAAGAAGAATACATCGTAGGTATGGGTTGGCAGCCCCACTCCATGTTCGGTCGTTACGATCTTGTAATTCTCGAACAGGATGGTCCCGAGGTATTCGTTCCCGATGATATCTTCATTCTCGGTAAGCCCGGTGTAGAAGAAGAACTGCCTGTTGTATCTGCGTTCTTCGACAACGTGTACTGGACCAACGAAACCATCGGTCCCCTCATGGTGCACATTGCCGATTCCGAGCTGGACACACTTGAAGCGGCTCGCGAATGGAAGAATGAAAATCCTGACGTATGGCAGGATTGGATTCCTGAAATGTAATAGCATCTTTCCGTTGTAAAACGAAAGAGCTGTTTCAGAAGGCTGCCTGAGTACCCTCAGGCAGCCTTTTTTATTTACCCGGTAAGGGCGCACCCAATTGGGGTAAAGAAAAGAGCAGTCAATAAAGGGCTGCGTGAATTTGACCGGCCCAGTCTAACCTGCTATAACCAGTATTATGAACATAATCATAGTCGGAGCCGGAGTTGTGGGTTTTCAGGTTGCCCGTCGACTCATCGATGAAGGGAAGAATGTTACCATAATCGAGCAGCATGAGGAATCGGCTCGATACGCCGGAGCCCGGCTGGATTGTATGGTGCTCACCGGCCAGGGTAACGATCTTGAAATTCTCCGGAAAGCCGGGGCCGATAAGGCCGACTACTTTATTGCTCTCACAGGGTCCGATGAAATTAATATGATCTGCTGCTCCCTGGTTGCAGCAGAATTCCGCATTCCCAACAAGGTTGCCAGGGTAAGAAATGTTGAGTATATGCAGACTCAAATGGCTGAACAGCGCTATCTGGGGATAGATTATATGATCAATCCCGAGACTGAGGCTGCAAAAAACATTATTCAGCAATTGGATACCGGTGCTCGTAACTATGTTATGGTTTTCGAAAATCTGGATATTCAGATTCAACGATTTGTTGTGTCTTCCCGCTCCCCATTTTCCAATATGGTTGTCCATAAACTGCCTTCTCTTCTTCCCCTTCCCTTTATTGTCCCTGTTATACAGCGGGATGAACAGATCATTATTCCCGATGGATCAACCATGATTCTTGAGGGAGATGAAATGTATATCGCTGCTAAAGAAGCCGACTTTAAAAAAATCCATCAATTTCTTGGAGAGAAGCAGGAAATCCTGAAGCGCGTTCTGGTGGTTGGCGGCGGATCTATCGGCAGAATGGTGCTCCATCATCTTATGGGAAATGAATTACAGGAGCAGAGCTTTTTCCGGCGCTTCACTCGGATGGTTCGGAGGAAGAATGCCCGCTCTGTAAGAGTGGTGGAGCGGGATTATCAGAAGTGTAAACAGATCAGTGAACGTTATCCTGATGCATTGGTAATTAATGCGGATATTAGCGAAGAAGATATTTTTGAAGAAGAACAACTGAATGAGTGTGATCTCCTTATTACTGCAACGGAAAACCCTGAACTGAATATTGTTGCCGGATTGTATGCCCGGAAAATCGGAATCGACCGTGCGATCACCCTGGTGCGATCGGAAAATTATGCACACATTGCAAGCGAATTGGGAATCAACGTGATTGTCAGTCTTAAGGATACGGTTGTGAACTCAATTCTTAAATATCTTTTAAAAGGCAATGTAACCAGTATTCAGACCGCAGCCAGAGGGAAGATAGATTTTCTTGAACTCCAAGTGGAACCCGAAAGTCAAATTGTGGGTAAAACACTCCGGGAGATCAGGTTCCCACCAGAAACGCTTTTACTGTATATCAACCGGGAAAAACAGACCTTTATCCCCGACGGTGACGCCATGGTGCAAGCCAACGATCATGTTCTCATACTTGCACGGAAAGAGTTCGTTCCTCGGATTGAGGATCTGGTAACGGCCTCATTCCGTGGCCAATAGGAGGCAATCGTGAAGGGCTTTGCCATTACCCGGGCCTTGGCTGCAATCTTGGGAATTGTGGGATTATTCATGCTCACACCGGTAATTGTGGCCCTGTTCGACTCCACACCGGAATTTATCATGAGTTTTTTTATCCCTTCCATGGCGTCCTTGGGCATCTCTGCAGGAGTGCTGTGGCTTACCTGGAGCTACCGGGGAGACATTAACCCTCGCAGCGGCTTTCTCCTCGTGAGTCTCGGCTGGATTCTTGTTAGTGCAGTTGGGGCCGTTCCCTTTGTTCTGGGAGGAGCCATTCACTCCTATACCGATGCTTTTTTCGAAACAATGAGCGGGTTTACCACAACCGGAGCATCCATTCTTACTGAAATTGAATCCATGCCACGGCCGTTTCTGTTCTGGAGAAGTCTTACCCATTGGCTGGGAGGCATGGGAATTGTAGTGCTCGCAGTAGCACTATTTCCTTTGTTGGGCATCGGGGGCTTACAGCTTATGAAGGCTGAAGCACCCGGGCCCGATGTTGACCGCCTCACATCAAGAATTACCGGTACGGCGAAAATTCTCTGGATGATTTATGTGGGCATGACCGTTCTTGAAACCCTGCTTCTCATGTTTGGAGGTATGAGCGTATTTGATGCCCTCACCCATACATTCGGGACATTGGCCACGGGTGGTTTCAGCTCGAAGAACGCCAGTGTAGGCCATTATGACAGTCCGTACCTTCAAAATGTAATCACCGTTTTCATGGTTCTTGCGGGTACGAATTTTATTATGCATTACCGGCTGCTTACGGGCAGATTCAGGCTGCTTTGGAAAAATTCGGAATTGAAGGCGTATCTTGGGATTTTCCTTGTCACCATGCTTGTTATGGGTTTTAACCTTTTTCGTGAAGGTGTGTATCCGGACCTTGCAACCAGTCTTCGGTATTCAGGGTTTCAAACCGCAAGTATTCTCACCACTACCGGCTATGCAACCGCAGACTTCGCTCTCTGGCCGGGGTTGAGTCAGGCTCTGCTGTTCGCCATGATGTTTATTGGCGGAAGCGCCGGATCAACCGGCGGGGGTGTGAAGGTTGTGCGGATTGTCTCTCTCCTGAAGCAGGGATTTACCGAAATGAAATATTTACTGCATCCCCGAAGTGTGTTCACCGTTAAGCTCAACGGCAGCCGTTTGAGAAAATCGGTAGTGTATACCATTACCGGCTTTATCATTCTCTATATGTTTTTTCTCATTCTTACCACCGTGGTAGTGGCAACCGACGGAAAGAGCCTTCTTACCAGCTTTTCCACGGCATTGGCAACCTTGGGGAACATAGGGCCGGGTTTTGACGGTATCGGTCCCACGGAAAATTACTCATCATTTTCGCCGGGCATAAAGTGGTTTTTATCGTTCATTATGATGCTGGGAAGGTTGGAAATATACACAGTATTGGTGCTCTTTTCTCCGCAATTCTGGAAACGCTGAGGCATCAGTGTTTCCCCTATTCTTCCTGACCTTCCCCTGGTGGTATGAGGGAGAGTTCAGCAAGCTCCTCTCCATGTTGGTTAACGAACCACATTTGGTCTCCCCGAATCTTCCAGTTTCTTGTATTTATCAGGACCTTTTTGAGCTGCTCTTCCGCAGCCATATCGGGGCATGCCATGAGGGTTGATGCAGGGGGGGTGAAGTTCAGGTCTCCCTCGGAGCTGACTGCATATTCTCCAATAAGCGTGTTGCACCCGGCTTTAGCAGCATATCTGAATCCTTCAGATGAAAATGAAATGAAGAAACCTGCCTCTACTTCAGTCTGGTAGCTTTTCCACACCCCTTCAACGTTCAGTTTCTGAAGCCTCCAACGGGAATTCTGCAGAGAGGTGGAGGATTTTTCCAACAGATACAGCCCCGGGAATCCGGTTGAAATTTCAGAACCGTCATTATTTATAATATGGAGGCCGATAGCGGTATTCCTTAGCCGGATTTGTCGGGAATCCTGGTCGAAGAATAGCATGAGCTGATTTTCTTCTCTGGCTTCCCATGTGCCTCTGCCAAAAAATTCCGAATTTTCTCTATCGAGATAAATTTCTCTGAGGAAAAAGACTCCGGAATCGGATATTTCTAAAATAGTGAGAATACCCGGGCAGTCTGCACAGGGAAGTACGCCGGAATACCTGCCGGAGAAATTTTCCGAAGCATGATCCGGTTCGACAATACGGAAGGTAGCGGTCCTGCAGGAAGCGAGCAGGAAAGCAGTAAATACCAGGACCGCGATCAACAGGAAAGATTTTCTGAGTGTATTTTCATTATACATTTGCTGCTCCCGTACTCTGCAAGGTGTTTTTGGTTTATCTATCGGCAATGTGAAAAGTACCCCGATGATGCAGAGGTTACAACTATAATGGAAATGCTTGAGTTGGATGAATGCCAACATGGTTGTATACTGCATGCTCGGAGCAGATGATCGCCGAAAAGACTATGGACACTAAACATGTGAAAACGGGGAGGAAAGGATGAAAATCAACATGAACAAGGCCGGTTCGTTTATCCGTCAAACTCTTGGAATTATTGTAGGAAGTTTGATTTTCGGCATCGCCCTTTCATGGTTCCTGCTCCCGTATAAAATCGCACCGGGAGGTGTGGGAGGCTTGAGTCAGATCTTCTTCCATTTATTCGGCTGGAACGCAGGTTTTGTAATGATGATGATGAACATACCGCTGTGGATCCTGGGAATCTGGCTTGTTGGCAGACAATTCGGCCTGGGGACCTTTGTCGGATTTTTCATGAGCAGTGCCATGACCGACCTGGTTTCTCCAAGGAAGCTGTATGAATTGGGTATCCTCACCGAGATGATTGAGCGTTACAACACTGTTGATGGAGTCATGAAGGCCAGCACCGAATGGGCCATGACAGATGACATATTTTTAGCGGCAATTGCAGGATCTATGTTACTCGGGGTCGGCCTTGGGCTGATTTTTAAGTCAAAGGCATCCACAGGGGGAACAGATGTACCTGTGGCGGTGATGAAAAAGTATTTGGGAATTTCGATCGGAAACGGCTACCTGATCATAGAAACCCTCATAATTCTGATAATCGGCCTGGTATTTTCGAATCTCAATATTATTATCTGGAGCTACTTCGGCTTGTATCTATCGGCCAAATTCACCGATATGGTAACCGAAGGTATTTCCAGGGTAAAAACTGCCACAATCATATGCTCCGATACCGATGCCGAGGAGAGAATCAAAAACCGGATCTATAATGAGCTGGACAGAGGGGTAACCTTTCTAAGTGGCCGGGGCAGCTGGTCGGGTTCTGAAAAGAACCTGATTTTTGTGGCATTCGGAATCCAGCAGGCATCAACGTTAAAATCTATTGCCCACCAGGAAGATCCTAATGTGTTTATGATAATGAATGATGTGCGAGATGTAATCGGTTTCGGTTTTAAAAGTCGGGAGATTAATTTCGGTGACTGAATCCACAGATAGTCGGGGGATGAACTTCCTGGGAAATATCATCCCCTCGAATGAGTGTGTCCGGAGTTTCTCGAGGATCAGTTGGCTTCAAGAACTGCACTGAGAAACTCTGCAGTCCGTTCTTCTTTCGGATTGGAGAAGATCTCTTCGGGTGCACCCTGTTCAACAATGCTTCCGTTATAAAAGAAACATACCCTATCGGAAATCTCTCTGGCGAAACCCATCTGATGGGTGACCATAAGCATAGTGAGATCATGCTTAACCTTAAGTTTACGGATTACCTGAGTAACCTCGCCGATTACTTCCGGGTCAAGCGCTGAGGTTACTTCATCAAACAGCATCACCTTGGGGCGCATGGCAAGGGCCCGGGCTATAGCAACCCGCTGCTGCTGCCCACCGGACAGCCTGGCGGGGTACTGGTCAATTTTATCATCCAACCCCACCATCTCCAGCAGTTCCACAGCCCGTTCTGCGGCATCCTTTTTGGATAGTCCCAGAACCTGAATCGGTGCTTCGATACAGTTCTCCAGGGCGGTCATATGAGGAAATAAATTGAATTGCTGAAACACCATTCCGATATCTTTTCGAACTTCCCGCGTATATGATTTGTTTGCTCGGATGAGCTGCCCGTCCTTCTCCATGTGAGTGAGGGGGCGTCCGTCCACATAAATTACACCTTCATTGATCTGTTCCAGTGTCATGAGCATTCGTAAAACTGTTGTTTTGCCCGAACCTGAAGGGCCGATAATGGTGACCATTTCATTAGCCTGCACATCCAGCTCCAGGGAATCCAGAACTGTGAGGTCACCATAGCGTTTGGTCACTTTATCGAAACGCACCATGGGCGTGGTTTCTCCAGTCAATTGAAGGGGAAAGTGTTGATCACTCATTGTTGTCATCCTTTTGATGTATTTTTTTCATACCCAGCGATACTCGAATTTTATCTTCTAAATTCCGAAAAAGGAACGCGGTGGGGATTGAAATACTCAGGAAGAGAATTCCAACCAGGGTATATGGTTCGAGAAAGCGGTAGGTTTCGGCACCGATTGATGTTGCCGCATGCATCAGCTCGGTCACACCGATCACCGAAAGCATTGGTGTATCTTTAAAAATACCGACCAGGTAGTTCCCCATGCCCGGTATGATGGTCGGAATAGCTTGAGGGATGATGATCTTTGAATATGTGCGGTGAACGCTCAGGTCCAGAGCCTTGCAGGCCTCCCATTGACCCCGGGGCACAGAATTGAGCCCGGCCCGATATACTTCTGACATGTAGCTGGCGTAATGCAGCCCTATAGCGATCATACCTGCAGTCCAGGGGCTGAGCCGAATACCGAATTGCGGGCCCACATAAAACACAAAAAATATCTGTAGAACCAATGGGGTGGATCTGATGAATTCCACAACCTCACGGACAATTATGGTCAGACTCCGCACGGGAGTTCGTTGTGCAAGGGCGAATACCAGCCCAACAACCAATGCTATCAGATAGCCGAAACCTGCGGCCATAAGGGTATTCAGGGTGGCTTCCAGGAGCCGTGGTAATATTTCTATGGTAAAATTCCAATTCCAGTCAAACATGATCAGCTCCTGCTGAGTTTTTTGGATAGTTTTCTTTCCAATCCGCGCATGCCCGGAGTAATAAGAAAGCGGGCATATATATAGTAAATTATTAAAGCGGTTCCGAATGCTTCGGCTGAAAGAAAGGTGCTGGCGTTAATCTGCTTGGATTCAAACATCAGATCAGGTACGGAGATTAATGCAACAAGGGCCGTTGCTTTCAGCAGTTCAATGAGAAGGTTTCCCCAGGGAGGCAGCATGTTCCGCAAGGCCTGAGGGAGAATGATTCTCCTCAACCGCTGAGAGGGGGTGAGATTCAATGCAATTGCCGCTTCGTGTTGTCCCTTGGGAACAGACTGAATGCCTCCGCGGACAAGCTCCGCACCGTAGGCCCCCAGATTCATTCCCAGTGCGATATAGCCCGCAGTCATCTTGCTAAGTGAGATTCCGAAAAGCGGAAGGACAAAAAAGATCCAATACAGCTGTACCAGTAAAGATGTTCCCCGAAAGACCTCAATGTAGGTGGAGCTGAGCCATTTCAGCGGTTTAATGGGTGACATCTTCAAAATAGCCGCAACAAGAGCGATAACGATTGCCAATAGAGCTCCGAGAACGGTCTGTTGAAGGGTTACAACGGCGCCGTTGAGGAAGCGCGGGCCATAAGTCTGAATAAATTCAATATATGTTTCCATGGAAAACTTCTTATCTGAAGGGCTGTGCGAAAACAGAAACCCGGCCGAAGCCGGGTTTCCGTACCGAAAAGGAAAATACGTCTGAACTGTTGTTATTCAAGACGCTGAACAACCTCTTCAGTGGTTATATCCCCGGGGAGCTGGGCTTCTGAATAGCCGTATTCAGCTACGTTTTCCATCATTTCGGGCGAACCCATGTATTCAGCGAGGGCTTCATTGAACGCCTTTAGGAACTCGGTATCGGATTTCCTGAAGCCGATACCGGCCCAATTAAACGTCCAATCCGGATTCTTCCGGGGATCGGTAACTTCTACTTCACCGTTGCTTTCTTCGGCGAGATAGAGTGAACTGAAATAGGTCCCAGCCCCGGCGTATGCCCGTCCGGAGCGTACCGCTGCGAGAATCTCAGAGTTTCCAGGTACGGTAATAACATTTTCATCGGGAATGCCCACGGTCTTTGCATGCTCAACACTGCTGTAGCCTGAGCCGGTAACCATGGTAACGCCGCTCTCCCGGATATCATCATAGCTTTCAATTCCTTCGGGGTTGCCTGCGGGAACGATAAAACTCTCCCCGAATACGCCGATGGGTTCGGAGAAGTTTACATTTTCAGCACGGCTGGGAAGAATGTACATTCCGCCGGTTATAATGTCGAATCTATTGGCCTTCAGTCCGGGAATCAGTCCCCCCCATTCGGTAACCACCGGTTCAATATTGGTGTATCCCATGCTTTCAAGGATATCCAGGGTAATCTGATTTACAAAACCCAGTGGATTCTGGTTATCTCCCGGGTAGGCCCATGGTACTTCATTGGCAAATCCGATGCGGATGCTTTTTCCATCCTCAATTCTTTCCATGAGAAGATCCTGTGAACCGCCCTCTGCCTGAGGTCCGGCGAAAACTGCTGCGGTTGAAACAAGAAGAACCAGCATAACTGCAGGCATACGTCTAATCAGCTTTGAGATATCCATGATATCCCTCCTTAAAATGAGATTAACGTATGCTTCGATTTGACACATTAATATGAAACAGCGCAAAGAAAGATTCAGTTCTCACCGGATCTAACCATCGAAATCCCCATGTCTCCGGAAAAAACCTGTCTTCACGGACGTATTATGATTTCGATACAGCACAACCGGCAATTTCGGTGCCGGCTGTAAACGGCTCGACCTCAAGAAGATCGGGCACATATATGAACTGAAGCGAATTCGGCTCATACAGCTGCAGACACTGCGAGATCATACGCTGTATGAAATCGAAGCATGCTGTATCATCATACGCAAAGGGGGGAAATATGGCAAGCAAAATATACAGTACACTAAATATTTCCACCATTTATGGTTTGGGCACCTCTCAAAACCCGGATTAATTGGCAAAGAGTGCGTTAGCTGGTAAAATTTCCTATCGGTTTTTGATAGGAGTTTGAAATGATGATGAATCAGCCTGGTTTTTTTGATTTTGAACAGCGGAT